>JANNQA010000018.1:0-13317 GCA_031400515.1 Bacteroidota bacterium | reverse complement strand
TAATTAAAAAAGCGCTTAAATAATAATTTAAGCGCTTTTTATGTTGTTTGATCTACTCTTAAGTGCCCAGAACAAGACTCGAACTTGCACACCGTAACCGGCACCAGCCCCTCAAGCTGGCGTGTCTACCAATTTCACCATCTGGGCGATGATCTTATATTGCCTCTTTTAGTGCCCAGAACAGGACTCGAACCTGCACAACCTTTCGGTCACCAGCCCCTCAAGCTGGCGTGTCTACCAATTTCACCACCTGGGCAATAACAGCATGTCAATCTTGGATTGGTAGCATTCTGTCAGGCTACCTGAATTTAAAAATGGACGGCAAATATATGTATTTGCGCCAGACACCCTCACTTTCGAAGCCGCGCAACTGTCTGATTATTCTTCAGATAGATGACATCTTCATCCTCGCTTATAACGAGAAACACATCGGCGCCCGCTTCACGAAGCATGAGTTCGTCAACGTAAAATGTGCTTCCATAAAGCTCTCGACCTTGTGATCTCAATACAACACGACTCTTTTCACTCCGCACTGTAAATGCGATTTCATTCCATACCCAATTCTGATCAGACAACTGACCACTTGTCGGAGAAAGATATTGCTTACTGATGACGCTATCCCGATCTTCCCACTCTTCCAACCACATATTATTGTAGAGTTGGTCATAAAGATGATTGTAGTACCAGAACGTCAAGACGTATTCCTTATCTCTAGTCAATTGTTCACTGGTAAAAATGATATGTTCTTCTTTGATCTGTCCTGAGTATGCACCGGGTCCGAGATATACAGTGTCTGATGGTGTCAGATCAAAACTCTTGTATTCGACAAACGCGGAAGTATCACTCAGCCTCCACCCTGATCGATGAATTGGTAGCGTATCATATGCGAGAAGAAATTCTTGAGCAACGGCCTGGTGATCGTAATCAAACAGCACGTGAAATGGAATTTCGGCAAGCATCAAATCTCCAGTTTGCGAGATCGTATCCGCGCGTTGAATTAATTCTGATTCTGGAAGTTCAAGCTCTTCGCCGGTATAGAGAATGAGAAAAGGTCTCATGTCGGGAAAATGCTTTTGAATCGGTTTCTCAAACTGATTGGGCATAAAAAGTTGGATAATATTTCTACCCTCTTGAATAGAATATCTCGACAGCACCGCACTCACCAGCGGAATCCCGGTGATGTAAGCAAACCGCGTAGAATACACGATGGATTGTTCAGATTCACTGAACGTCCCGGGTGTCAAAGACTTGTGATAAAACGGCAATGGAATAATAGCCTGATAAGTGTTCTTATCAATTTCCCGCGCCAAAACATTCAATGCGTTGTTTTCAGGATGATGCACATCCAGGTAATTAGGTGTTTGTGTGATTCGGCCGGCAACATACTTGTGGTATCCTATGCTTTCCAGAAAATACACCAATAGCGCAGACACAAGAATCACGTTCCTCAATCGGATATTTTGAATTGACGCGATCAGCACAATGGTCGCAACACAAATGACATAAAAAAAGGCCCAGGCAAATCTTCCCAACCCTGCAAACTGTTTCACGAGCGGAATATATTCCAACCATTCCGGGCCGGTGATCCGGAAATGTAATCCCATTGCCAATCCTAGAAGCAAGGTGCTGGACACCAGATAAGGAAATAGCGGCTTTAACCCATTGTAAGACATATCGCGCCGGCTCTGCTTTGACAAGATCCATTTTAGAAATAACATGATCATCACAATAAGTCCTATAAGTGATGGTATGCCGATATAATTTCCCACGCGGGCCCATGGCTGTAGCTTCTGTGGGGAAAGGTCAAAGAGGGTTTCGAATAGTGCCCGGGTCATTGAATGGTTTGGAACGCCTACCGAATAAACGGATGCAGTATGCGCTGGATTGAACGGCATTTCGATACGTCCTTCATGCGGATCAAGTAAAATTGCAATGAGATAGAATGTAAAAAGTGGAATCACGATCTGAATGATACGCAACACCGTTGACCTGATATCCCTGCTGGAGGTTTCTGAAATCCTGAACAGATAAGCCTGTATGTGTACGATACCAGTGAACGCAAGGAGTATTGCACCAAGATAATTGTGCGTATAACCCCAAAAGAGAATGTTCAGGATAATGGCAAACGACCATCGAATGCTGTGGGGTTTGTCATTGTATTTCAATAAAAAATACCATCCCAGGGGGAAGAACACACTATACGAGAGCGCATAGTGCCCGAATTGCATCAGCAATACTTGTGATGACAACAATGTAATGACAGGTGCACCAACAATTGCAGCCCATCGTGGTGCATTGAAGTGTCTCAGGATCAAAAAGAAAAACCATGCACAGGCAAGTGGCGACAGCAGCATTAGAAGATTCAGAATACAAATGGAATTCTCCGATACGTTGATGCCAAGTACCTGCACACAATGCAATAGCGAGGAAAGTGCAGGATGACAATCGACAAAGGGCAGATATTCTCCATAAGGGTAGTGCATCCCATCAAATGACAACAAGGTCTGATCGTACGTGATATGCCATGCAAATGAAAAGTAATTGACGAGCCCGTCTCCATGAAGATTGAAGAGGTAGCTGTTTGGATGAATGACACTTTTATGATAAAAAGCGACTACCGCCACTAAAGCAAGTAATGCAGCCTGGAGTGCCCCGGAAACAGCACCCCTATCAGAGCCATGTGACATGCGTCAAAGATATTCCTCGTCTCTGTGTGCCGGTCCGCACCAGGCCATTTTTAATCAGGTCAACTGGCAGTAGTGCATCACTTTGATAGATTTTGTATCAATTTCTTCGCGTCCTTTGCGCCTTTGCGCCTTTGCGTGAGATGACTCTGCGTGAACTGATGCACTGCCCAACTAGCATATGCAATTTGTGTATTTGGAGGAAAATCCTACTTTTGGCTCATTCTAATCCCAAAAACGGTGTACAAAGGTGCCCTGTCTGAATTGTTCCATCCCTTAGAGCGCAACTTTTTCACATATGATGCGTTTTTAGGGTATCAAGTGAACAAAAAACCGATATCTAAGTAACAGAGATTCACGGCCTTGCCGTCATCAAAGATGTAGTTTTCTTATTTTGAGACCTTAGTCGAAAATGCCTGGATACGAACGCGTATTCAGGCTTTTCGCTTTTTAAGACCTGCCTTTGTCAGCCATAAACCACGCCATTCCAATCAAGGTCTTGCCATCTGTGATTTCATGTTGTTTTATGAATACCGGGAGATCTTTCACTGGCACCTCCAGAATCTCGAGATCCTCATGCTCATGAGTCGTGCCTCCCCCGTCAGAAACCCTCTGAGCATCAGTGACTTCTATATAGTATAGATATATGCGCTCCGAGAGAATGGCTGGTGACGGGTATATCTTCTGAATTTCCGTGGCTTGGGTCACCTCGAAACCCAATTCTTCACGGACTTCCCGCAGGATTGCCTCAGAATGTGACTCTCCGGGGTCAACCACACCCGCAGCGAGTTCAACTGCCCAGGCAGGATCCCCTTTGGCAGCAATACCTAAACGGAACTGCTTCACGAAATACAGCACATTCCGGGCAGTATTGAGGACCACGGCACATACAGCATCCGGACGACGCAAGAGATACCATGAAAGCTCGGGGGACATTTGCCCATCATTGGTGCGATGACGCAGTGTGACCTTGTCAACAGTAAAAAACCCTTCTAACAATCGCTCACTATCAAGCCAATCTATCTCCCTGGTTTCATTCTCACTTTCCGAAGACATATCAGGTTATTTCCGGGCATTTTTGAACTCGGACGATTCATTCCATTTTGGAAAGGTCGTTTCTGACGCAAGCCTTTGACCGATAGCGAACAATAGTTGCGCATCCAGAGCAAGACCCCTGAGATCCCAGGCTTCATTGAACTCGTCGGAGGGTTTGTGATATCGATTGGCGACATACTCTTCTTCCTGACCCTTACCATAATCAAGCCCCTTCTCCCGATGATCCGGTCCGTTCTCTGCATAGATTGCCGGAACTCCCACTTTTGCAAAGTTGAAATGATCCGATCTGAAGTAATACCCTTTCTCCGGTGATGGATCCGGTGTCACATAACGGTCCTGAGCTTTGACAGCGGTAGCCGCATATTCATCTAATTCTGAGTGCCCATAGCCATAGACAATGAGATCCTTTTTTATTCCCGTAGTAGAAAGGCCATCCATATTGAGATTCGCTACCGTCTTCTTTAATGGATACACTGGATTTTCAGCATAATACTGCGACCCAAGCAAGCCTTGTTCTTCAGCCGTAACAAATAAAAAAACGATTGAGCGTTCCGGTTTCGTTGATGGAGAAGCAAATACTCTTGCGATAGAAAGCAGACTTGCAATACCAGTACCATTGTCTGCTGCGCCATTATAAATGGAATCTCCTTCGACGGCGGTACCTACACCAAGATGATCCCAATGTGCCGTATAAATAATCACTTCATCCGCCCTGGTAGAACCTTCAATTTTGGCGATGACATTTTTTGAAACATCTTTTTTGAAAGTATTTTGCAAGCTCGCAGACATTGTTAGACCTAAGGACGCTGGAACAAAGCCTTTTGTCCGGGCACGTTTGATCTCACCTGCGAGATCTTTACCGGCAGCCTCGAATATTTGTTTTGCAGCATCAAGAGTAACCCATCCCTGTATGGCAGGCTTACCGGGATTTCCATCCATACTCTGCAACTGTAATCGTCCACCTGATCGCGAACTCTGCACGACAAACCAAGGATAACCCGCAGATGTCGTTTCATGGATAATCAATATTGCTTCAGCACCTTGTCTTTCCGCTTCTTCATATTTATATGTCCAGCGTCCATAATAGGTCATGGTATTGCCTTTGAACAAGGTCGAATCCTCAGTACCAAAGTCCGGGTCGTTGACAAGGACGACGGCGGTTTTACCTTTCATATCGAGCCCTGCATAATCATTCCAACCGATTTCAGGAGCGACAACACCGAAGCCGCAGAAGACGAGTTCTGAATTATTTACAGCAATGCTCTCTTGTTCGCGTTCGGAAAAGATTACGTAGTCGTCATTCAATTTCAACGCGAGATTTTTTCCGGTCCCTGCAATTTGCATTTCAGGAGATGGTATTGACTTTACCTCCACCAGTGGAACATCCTGCGTATAGTTATCTCCATTCCCTGGCTTCAATCCCAGCTTCTTCAATTCAGTTTCCAGAAACGCTACCGTCTTTCGCTCACCTTCCGTAAAGGGTTTACGACCGAGATAAGAATCGTCGGAGACTTCTTTGATATAGGCGGCGAGTTCTTCTGCTGTGATTTCTGAGGACGGAGTTGATTCTGGTTTAGTGGTACATGACCAAACGGCAATCCCTAATAGGATGGCCAGGAAGAACTTCAAATTCATGTTGAAATTTGTGTGATTACGAAATAATGAGAAGCACAAGAATGCGCAAAGATATTCAAGTTGGAATCTCACACAACGCTCACAACGACCACAACGAATTCCCATTGGAATAGAATACGTGGCATGACATCTTTCCCGCCATTCCGCCTTTCTGCCATTCCGCCTTTCTGCCCTATTTCAACACCTTAATCAACGACCCTGCCACGACCTGATCATTGAGCTTCATACTATTGAGGATGGCAAATTCGTCCATTCTGGCAGATGGAACTTTCAATGCCTGGAATGCGTCTTGTACAGTTCCTGTCTTGGGTACAGAAGCAACACGCAGATGATCAGGCTGACGATTCAGTTTGTTTTGATCCGTGAGCCGCTTGAATCCTGACATTGTACTCTTGAACGTAGAAGCAAAACCCTGATAGTCATTCAACATCGAGAGTCCAAGAAAACTATAGATCGTCTGGCCGTCCTGAATGAAGTATATCAAGACCCTGATGACTTGTGTCGGGTCTTGTGGATTGACCTGGTCTGCAACCATGATCAATGCAGGAAATCCGTTTATCGTTTCTTTTTTCGATTCCACAACGGTCAGTTGATTTTCCGTCACCGTTGTTTGTGCGGCAGCATCAAGTGAAGCACCTTGCGCAAGTGTGAGAATCATCAACGCCTTGCCATCTTTAGGCGCCATACGTACATCAGCCTGTGAATTTTGCGTAACCCAATTCTTCGGAATCGGATAGTAGAATTTGAGTTCAGGATGATAGAAGACATCGTTCTCTACAAAACCCTGACGTGGATCTTCTCCATAGACGATACCATCAATCATGCGTAGATAGGTGTCCCTGTTTACTTTCAGTTTGCTTATGTCTAATTGAGCCTGTGCGACAGTGGCAAGTTCGTGGACCTTGGTATAGCGGTCAGCAGGATCGGGATGTGTAGAGAGGAACGTCGGAATTGAATTGGCTTCATCACCACCCATCCTTTTTAGTGTCTGAAAGAAGTCCGCCATGTTGTGGGCATTGTACCCGATTTTGGTAGAATAGTCTACGCCAAGCATGTCCGATTCACTCTCATGATCACGTCCATATTTGAGAAATAATAACCCTAATGCTTGTTGTCCTACATCAGCAAACTGTGCAAATTCCGGTGAGATCACAAGACCAGCGATGAAGCCAACCTGGAATAACAACTGCTTGCTCTGTGCGCGAGCCGTATGACGTGCAGTGATATGTCCTATCTCATGACCAAGCACACCTGCAAACTCTGCTTCATTATTAAAATGGGCGAGGATACCACGTGTGAAATACACATAGCCTCCGGGTACTGCAAATGCATTCACAACCGGTGAGTCGAGAATCTTGAACTCGTACTTCAGATTGGACCGGTGAGAGATCTTCGCCATCTCCTGCCCTTTCGTGTTGATAAAATTCTGTAGTGTTTGATCCGGGTAGAGTCCAAAGGATGCAACGATTTGTGGGTCTGCTTCCTGACCCATTGCGAGCTCCTGAGATTCAGAAACCAACATCAGGTTTTTCTTTCCGGTGACGGGATTCGTGGCGCAACCACTAGCTAGAAGCAGGCCGGCGACGAGAAGTGTACTAAATCTTTGTGGGGATTTCATAATTCTGTTCTTTTAGATGAATGTAAGTTATGATGTAATTGTCCGCTGTAAGACAATTCCGCTATGCTTTTTGTTTAACCAAGTAGGAGGAAACTGAGAAAATAGAGGAAATAGAAGAAGTCCACTTACCGATTTTACCTGCTTTCTCTACTTCCTCCCTGCCCGTACCGAAATACATTTGGGCGGGCACTTTCTCTATTTACTTCCCCAGCATTTCTTCTGCCGACTTCACGATGTCTTCCAGTGGTTGCTCACGCATACAACGAAAATGACCCCTCGGACATTTTGCATAACCGATTTTTGAGCAAGGACGGCAGGGGAGATTGTTGATTTCGAATTTTCGATTCTCAATTCTCAGATCACTCGGGTAGTATGGAGTCATGCCAAACTCAGGGATGGTATTTCCCCACACTGAAATAATTGGTTTGTGTAATGCGGCCGCGATGTGCATCAGCCCTGTGTCCGGACTAATGAGCAAGGCACATTGTTCTATCACCGAGGCAGACTTCGATAGTGAAAGAGATCCTGTGAGGTTGACACAATTATTTGATTGAGACGCAAGCCATGAACCACGCAATGTGTCATCAGGTCCACCGAGTAATGCAACCGGCATTGACAAACTATTGATCAATGAAAGCCATTGGGCATCCTCCAGATTCTTTGTTGCAAGACCTGCGCCGATTGCCATTGAGATGTATTTGCCAGGTATGAGTTTGTTATTTGATAGCCGTTGTACATCGACACTTGCATCCTTTGGAATAAAAAAGTCAAGGCCTTTGCCATCATTTTTTATACCCAACTCCTTCACTGTTTCAAAGTATCTATCGACGATATGCACATCAGGAAGTCGGTTGATCTTGAAATTTGTCAGCAACCATTTTTCAATATTGAGTTTTGGAAAGGAAGCACCAGGACATCTCAGCGCTTGCTTCACTTTGAACGAACGCAGATTGTGATGCAGGTCTGATATCCAATCATACTTCTGTGACCTCAGCAGCGGCAAAACTTCATCGATATCTTCTTTAATGGTGATGATCCGATCGATATATGGATTCGCATGCAATACTGATGCATATGACTCCTTCACCAGGTAATGGACCTCAGCCTTAAGTTGTTGTTTCAGACAGCGTACCACTGGAGTTGTGAGTACGATATCTCCGATAGAGGAGAAGCGTATGAGCAGGATTTTTTTTGGCGCGGACATTCGCTTTAATTCAAACTTACTAACAATTTTATCTCGTCAGAAAGGGAGGTAAAATCGGCAAAATCGGTGAAGCAGAGGGAAGTCATTTCGGAATGCAGATGTCGGATTTCGGGAACTCCCTGATACATGATACATGATTTGGGTACTCAGGATCAGCGCCGCGTCCTCCGAAATCGGCAATCCGAAATCCGAAATCGCCCCATCTTTACGCTCATGGCCTGGAAATCCAAACTCATCCTTCCTTTTGCTAAACGCACCGCTACAAAGCTGAAGGCTGACGCGCGCAACGCATGCGCGTGTCAGGAACGGATTCTGCAATCGATCGTGCATCAGTCACGGAATACACAGATTGGATTGGAATTAGGATTTGATCGCATTGGTACACATGCGGATTTCAAAAATCAGGTGCCAATTCTAGATTATGAAAGTTTGCGCGGATACATCGATGAGATTGTGGCTGGAAAACAAGATGTGTTGTGGCCAGGACGACCACGCTACTTCGCTAAGTCATCTGGAACGACATCAGGAGTAAAATATATCCCGATCATGCAGGACAGCATCCCCAATCATATCGGTTCTGCCAGGAGTGCCTTATTTAATTATGTCGCACACAAAAAAGATGCATCGATTTTCGATGGAAAGATGATTTTCCTGAGTGGCTCACCCGTTTTGGAACAAAAGGGAAATATTCCCACGGGCCGTCTATCTGGTATCGTCAATCATCTCATCCCGCGCTGGATCAAAAGCAATCAATTGCCGACATATGAGACGAATTGTATTGAGGATTGGGAGAAGAAAGTTGATAAGATTGTTGAGGAATCTCTGACAGTCCCTGAGCCGAGTTTACCCCGAGCGAGTCGAGGGGAAGGGCCGGCAGATATGCGACTCATTAGCGGTATACCACCATGGGTGCAGATGTACTATGAGCGCTTGATTGCAGCATCTGGTAAGGCAACCGTGAGTGAGATCTTTCCCAATTACTCTCTCTTTGTCTATGGTGGCGTAAACTATGCACCGTATGCATCAAAGCTTGAAGAACTTGTAGGCAAAAGGATTGATACGCTCGAAACGTATCCGGCTTCAGAAGGATTCATCGCATACCAGGATACATGGCCATATGAAGGACTTCGATTGAATATCAACTCAGGGATCTTCTTTGAATTCATTCCTGTCGGGAGTTTATCATCATCGAATCCGGATCGCCTCACACTTCGTGATGTTGAACTGGATAAGGATTATTCCGTCATTATCAATAGTAATGCCGGACTATGGGGATACAGCATTGGGGATACTGTGCGCTTTGTGTCAAAAGATCCATACCGCATCATCTTCAGTGGTCGCGTCGAACATTTCATTTCTGCATTCGGAGAACATGTGATTGCGAAAGAAGTCGAGCAGGCGTTATCCGCAGCATGTGCAGTGACAGGTGTACAGGTGACAGAATTCACAGTTGCACCGCAGGTAAATCCATCTGATAAAGGAGCGCCATATCATGAATGGTTTATTGAATTTGATGAAGTTCCACAAGATCTCAATGTGTTTCGGAACAAACTCGAAGCATCGATGATGGCGCAGAATATTTATTATCGGGATTTAAGGGAAGGGAATATTTTACGTCCGCTTGTCATTACAATCGTGCAGAAGGATGCATTCCGAAACTACATGGAGTCACAAGGAAAGCTAGGTGGACAAAATAAGTTGCCCCGCTTGAAAAATGATAGGAGTATTGTCGACAAGCTCATTATATAATCGAGCAGAACTCAAACCGCATTCGGTACTTTCATTTTAGTTTTTCGGCCAAAGGCCGATCAGCCTCTGGCTGACATTTTGATTTCATTTAGAATGAACGATTATCCGTAGCTTGGATGCGGTACAATTTTGTTGAGTCGATTTCTGTATTGCTATCACCTTTTAAAATTCAATACTCATGCATCGGAGAACACTCTTGATTGGGCTAGTCACATTAGCCTCAATGCTTACATCTCAATTGATATTTAGCCAGTCTGTGGGAATTGGTACTAACTCTCCGGATACAAGCGCCTTGTTAGAAGTGAATAGCACGGAGAAGGGTGTTCTCGTACCACGTATGACAACAGCACAACGCGGAATGATCAGCAACCCTGTAGTAGGCTTATTGGTATTCGATACGGACACAGAATCTTTTTGGTTTAAAGAGACGGCAGGATGGGTGAACCTGGTAGCACATGAAACAGATCCGCAGGTCGGAAGCCTTTCACCGGGGCAAGTTCCTACATGGGATGGCTCGGCTTTGAATCCAGGTCTGATCTCCGACAATGGCTCAAATGTTTCAATATCCGGTAACTTGTTCTTACTGAATTCAAACCAGGGTGCTAAAATAGAAGGGTATGATCCTAACCACTCAATCTATTTCCGAAAAGGCTGGAATGGTGCCAATGACAGATTAGAATTACATGAATTTGGTTCAATAGGATTGTACACAGGCTTGGGTAATATACAAGACCAGGTAGAAAGACTGCACATCACGCAAAATGGCAATGTGGGAATAGGCACGTCATCTCCTTCTGAACTACTTGATATTGCCGGCAAAACGAAAACCACCACGTTCCAGATGACATCAGGTGGCGCTTCAGGAACTGTACTCACTGGTGACGGATCCGGCAATGCTTCATGGACACCTTCCACTTCTCTGACTATTACAGAAACAGATCCGCAGGTCAACAGCCTTGATACAAATAGAATTCCCAAATGGAACGGAGCAGCATTAGTTGATGGGATCATGATGGATAATGGAACCAGGGTCGGCATTGGTACTACAAACCCTGTAACTGTTTTACATGCTTATACAGACCAAAACGGCCCCACTGCAATGTTTGAATCTGCTTCAACTGCAGGGTCCGGAATAACTGCTAAAAGCGGAGCAGGCGGCACATCTGTTTTGAGGTTAGAGGATGGCATCAACGGCGCCAACATTGAGCACTGGAATAACACCCTGAAATTCGAAGTACCTAACAATAGTACGCGTATCAATATCAACGGCAATACTGGCAACGTGGGGGTATTTGGAAATTTAGGTGTAGGCACTTTTAGCCCAACCACAAAGCTGGATGTCATCGGAACTCTGAAAGTCACTGATGGCACTCAAGGTTTGAATAAAGTCCTAACCTCAGACGCTAATGGATTGGCGAGTTGGCAGGATGCCGCAATTGTTGAAACAGATCCACAGGTCAGCAGTAATACAACCAATCAGGTAGCTAAATGGAATGGCACATCATTGGAAGATGGAATCCTGACCGATAATGGAACGAATGTAGGTATCGGAACAACAACGCCAAACATCAGACTTGATATTATTGGAAGCTCTCTGGGGTCCGGCTTTGATGGTATAAAAATCAAAACAAGTCATCCCACCGGTGGTTCTATTGTCCTTTTTAAAACAGATAATGCAGCAGTAAATGGTCAGATAGGCGTAAATGGTTCCAATACCGGTTTTCTCCCAAATGCATTGTTCATTACTCAGGCAGGCAACCATCCCATTAAGTTTGCTACAAACTTAACTGACAGAATGATTATTACAGGAGCAGGCAATGTAGGTATCGGCACCCTAAGTCCTGCATCGCCTCTGCATATTGCTACAAGCGAAAACGGAACGACAGGAAGATTTGAATCTACTACAGATGGATGGTCTGGGATAAATGTGAAAACCGGTACGGGCGGTACGTCATATCTGTTGATGGACGATGGTACCAATAGTGCCACCGTAGAGCATTGGAATAACAACCTGAATTTCGAGATCCCCGACAATACAAGCCGTATGACTATTTCAGGAATAACAGGCAATGTTGGTATTGGAACAACGAATCCACTGAGTAAACTCGAGGTTACACAAAGTTCAAATGGAAATGTAGGAGTATTTAACGGAGGAGCTGGCAAAGGATTTACAATTCAAACAAATCCCGGTTCTGTCGATTTAGTTTCATATGGCGGTAGCAGCAGTGAGGGATACTCTAATTTGAATATTAGAACTGGAGGAGGATCAGGCTTACACATTAATACCAGTGACAATGTAGGCATCGGAACAACAAGTCCAAGCACGAAACTGGACGTCCGGACAGATAATAATGGGCTGACTATCCAATCCGCTAGCTCAAGCAGTGGTGATACGCCGCTCTTAGTACGATCAAACAACGGCTCTACGGAATGTATGATTGTTCGTGCAAATGGAAGAGTAGGGCTCGGCCTGACAGCACCCGGTGGTCAATTTGAACTCAGCCTTGATGAAGGACGCAAGCCATCCACGAGCACCTGGACCATCGCATCCGACGAACGTCTGAAAAACGTTGACGGTAACTATACCAAAGGACTGAATGAAATTCTACAACTCGAACCCATCCGGTATCATTACAAAAATGCAGGTTCGCGAACATTTTCCAATGATGTGTTAGCCAATGAAAATGTGGGGCTTTCTGCTCAGGCTGTTCAGCAAATATTTCCTGAAGCGGTTGGTGAAGATCCGGACGGCACCATGAATCTCAATATGCATGCGATCATCATTGCCCAGATCAATGCGATCAAGGATCTGGATGCCATGAATAAAACCAAACGTCAGGAAATTGAACATTTGACAAATGCAGTGGACACACTGTCGTCTTCGATCAACGAGCTAAAGGCACAAATGCAAGCATTCAATGTGGAAAGTGAGAACATGCAGGTGACTGATGTACCGCGACAGACGAATAAATAAGTAAAGAGAAATTTTCCTGCAAAAGCACAGACATCCGCAGACGTCAAATAAATAGGTGTTCGAGAGTGGTTTCACACAACCCCGCCTGACTGGACGGGCAGGGATCACGACGATTTTTATTTTATTTTTATTCTTCGAGAGACAGATTAAACTTCGACCATCAGTTTAAGTCTATTCACTTTGATGGAATTGCAAAAACAACTATTTCAATACATTAATCATGAAAACCTCTACTCTCCTCAACTTCTCTGTGCCCTCTGCTCTATGCTCTCTGCTGCTGCTTCTTTTCTTATTTCCAGTACAAACCACATCTGCACAACAAACCGGCCAGGACTCCACGGGCCTGCCGGGAGATAATTTCAGCCTGCAAGGAGCACTTGACCTATTTGAAAAAGTG
>JANNQA010000203.1:0-24120 GCA_031400515.1 Bacteroidota bacterium | reverse complement strand
ATGGTCGAGATGTCGATCAGGTAATCTGGTTCAATCACAAGGATGCGTGGTGAATAGCTGCCGTCTGCGTCGATTTCAATGTCGATCGCACTGATTGTAAGCGGAAACCCAATAAGTGATACTGCCAGGAGGACATTCTCTTTAAAGAGCTCAGAGCGGCCAGCGTCGCCATATTTCAATTTGATCTCGCCTTCTGCCCCGTCCGCGTCACATACGAGTAATGTATCTTTTGCAGTATCTATCTCATAGGCCACGAGATTTGCATGGCGTTTAAAAGTGCCTTTGCTTTTTCCTATTACGGGAATATCTGGTGCTTTGCGGCCAACAAGCGTTGTAGTAGATTCCGATTTGGGAATTTCAAGAACAATAGAGGCAATATCATGCAACGCATAAGAACCATTCACCCAAATCTCTGCGGCATCAGAGTTGTTTTCAATACTGCCTTTTCGTAAAAACCCTTCTGCGTCAATTCGAAATCGTTGCATCCTTCGGGTGTGCCGGGCGTGGATCCGAAAGCGATTGCATAAGTGGGCGATACGGGCAAAGAGAGTGGTAAAATGTAACGGCTCATCTTCTCCAGCAGCAACAAAAAACTGGCTGACGAGAGCATAAACTTTGCCAATGCGCTCTTCATCCCGAACGTCCTCATGTACGATGGTACGAAGTGCTTGCTCGATGTAATGGAAAAGGTCTTCCGGAGTTTTCATGTCGGTAATTATATGGTGAAGGCTAAGATAGTTGAGGAAAGGTGAAGTGTATTACATTTGACACTAAGGGTGAAAATATTTCTTCATCATGATTCCATACTTCCCTTACGGGATCAGATCACAATTGGCTACTTTTCGGATTCTTAAAAAACCAACTCGATGGCACGCGATCTATTTGACATGTATCAGGATGAGATTGGGGACCAACTCGTCAACCAGGCCAGTAGTATTCTGGGCGAACCTGCGCAGAGCATCTCCTCTGCAATGGGATTAGTTCTTCCAGCATTAATTGGAAGTCTCATTCAAAAAGGAGGAACAGAGGCCGGGGCAAAGGGACTCATGGATTTCCTTACCGTAAACAATTTCGATGGGAGCCTTTTGCCCAAAGTAGGTGGACTCCTGAGTAGACGTACTGCTACTGATAGTCTGATGAGTGCAGGAGCTAGTGTTTTGAAATATCTGATAGGTGACAAACTTGGATCACTGATTGACCTTATCTCAGATTCAGGTAAAGTGAAGACCAGTTCTGCCGCAAGTCTCCTGAAGATGACTGCTCCACTTTTGTTGAGCATCCTTGGCAAACATATCAAACGTAATGGGTTGGCATTTGATGGGCTAAAAGAATTCCTGTTGAGCCAGCGTGGCATAGTTATGAAATCCGTAGCCCCCGGCATCTCGGACTTACTTGGTTTCGCAGGTCTTGCTGAGTTGGGGGATGGAATTGAATCATCTATGAATGAAACAACTAGTAAAATGGTAATGACTGAATCAGAAGCTAAGCCAATGTTAAACAAGTTGCTTCCATGGCTGGTCTTGCTGCTCGCTGCACTGGCGATGTTCTATTTCCTTGGCAGAGGTTGTGCGGGAGCAAAGACCAGAAAAGGTGATGTGCTCGAATCGACTGAAAAATCTGTGAACGACATTACCATTTCTGCAGTATCTGTGGATACACAGGCTCAGATGATAAAAAAGGACGTAGGGTCAGTCGCGAAGTCAGATAGTGAGACGGGGGATAATGAAGTTGTAACTGGTCTTGCCCAACTCTCAAAAGCATTGGCTGCCGGCTCGATAAATTCAAATACTCCATACATCCTTGACAAAATAAAATTCCAGGGAAAATCCGCTGTGCTGACCTCACCTTCAGAGGCGGAACTTGCACAACTTGCAAAAATCCTGAAAGCAAATCCTACAGCCCATATTCGTATTGAGGCCCATACAGACAATTCTGGCAACGCAGACATCAATAGACAACTTTCCACGCAGCAAGCTCTATCCGTAATGACTTTTCTTAAAAGCAGCGGAGTTGATTTGAATCGCATGTCAACAATAGGGCGTGGGCAGACCAAACCCCTTGTGCCTAATGATACTGATGCAGGCAAGGAGCAGAACAAAAGGGTTGAGATCTATGTGGTGAAGTGAAAAATTCAATGGTTAATGGTTAATGATGCAGGCTCTATGGCAGTTCGCTTCAGGGTACGTGGATTCTTCGAAAGACCCAAGGGCAATTGCTACTTTTCGAAGTAGGTTCATCATTCGTCATTCAACATTCTGTCCTTCTTTCCTTCGGCTCAAATAATACACTGGCAGTCCGATAATCAATAGGACAATTCCTGCAATTGCTTGTTCTGGTTTTCCAAACAGGGTATACATGACAAACCATAGCGAGATACCGATGAAGATTGCAGGTGTAATTGGATAAAGTGGTGTTTTGAATCCTTCGGATTGTGTTGATGCAAACTTCTTCCGAAAATAAAATACGGATAGAGCAGCCATTGTCATAAATACCCAATCCATGAATACGACATATGTCATCAGGTTTTCGAATGTCGCCCAAAGCAAAAGAAGTACAATGGCCCATCCGGATTGTATTGCGATAGCCCATACCGGAGTTTGATGACGGGGATGCAGTTTTGCAATCGCTTTGAAAAATGAACCATCTCTGGCCATTGAGTAGTAAATACGTGGAGCTGTCAACGTAAAAATTCCGATGCTGCCAAAAGTAGATATCGCAATGAGCAGCGTAATCAGTATTGCCCCGGTTGGTAATACATTCTTCAGTGCGTCTGATGCGACTGCCTGAGAATTTGCAATTGTCTCCAACGGCAGAAGCCGCAAATAGGCCCAGTTTGCAAGAATATATGTCGTTGTCACGATGAGCGCACCAAGGATCATCGCGCGAGGTACATTGCGTGAGGCACCTTTTGTCTCTGCTGCAACATACGATGCATGATGCCATCCTCCATATGACCACAGAACACCAATCATGGCCAGGGCAAAAGCACTCATAGCAGGAAATTGACCTTCACTCCTGACAGTGGTGCTGGCACTTTCAGTGATACTGGTGCCAACAACAATGCCGGCGACGATAATTCCAGCGATGCCCACGAGTTTGAAGAGTGTGAATACAGAAGAGAACACCTCACCGGATTTTACACCAAGGATATTGATAAACGTGACAGCCGTGATAGCACTTATGCCTACAATGATCTGGCCGGTATTGCCTAATGGAACCAACACACTGAGATAGCGCGCAAATGTCAGACTCAGTGCGGCGATCGCTCCAGACGTGATCACTGTCAGGATACACCACCCATATAAAAAAGCCCATAGCCTGCCAAAACTCTCGCGGATATAGACATAAACTCCACCGGCATCCGGAAATCTACCTGCCAGTTCGGCAAATGTCAGCGAACCGGTAATAGCGACTACACCACCTAATATCCATACAAGCAGGATCGCCGTAGTATCTCCGAGATGTTGAGCGACATCGGAAGGTGTGATGAAAATGCCAGACCCTATACATGATCCTGCGGCTATCATCGTCAGGCCGAAAAACCCGATTTGACGCCGTAGAGAATTGTTATTTGTGGTATTTACCGGCGTCTCGGAAGCATTAGTGCCTTGCATTTCGTATATATTTAGGTCTTGGCAAAGTAGGTAATTCGGTTGTGTGACTGTGATGAAATTCAAACTCCCGGAGGAAGAGGATATGTTCAGTGCTCCGAATCGCGCGAATAGTCACTATGTCACGCGACATTTACTTTCCCTTTAGCAACACTTATGAAGAAATTGTTTGAGGTCTTATTGGTATGCATTCTGCTTCCGGTGACGTTGACCGGGCAGTCCGATTTTGATATTCTGAGTGGCCAGCCACGTGCATCCATTTCGTTTCAATATGCGAACAACTTTATCCTGGTAGAAGTACGTCTCTTTGGATTGCTTCCCATGTCGTTCATTTTTGATACCGGAGCGGAGCACACAATCCTTTTCAAAAGAGAGTTTGCGGATATCTTCAATACGGAATACGATCTCCGCGTGCCGATCATCGGGTCAGATCTCAGCCGTGAAATCTATGCATTGGTAGCCCGATCTGTGGATATCGAAGTCATTGGTCTTGAGCCTGTGCAGCGGGATATCCTGGTTTTGGAGGACGATTATCTGACATTGGATGAAATTACAGGAAGGCCGATTCATGGCATTCTGGGTAGTAGTTTTTTTAAGAACGTCGTTGTGCAGTTGGATTATAAGAAGCAACGACTGATTCTGCACAACCCTGCATCATTCCATCCTCCATCCCGTCCTTTTCATGAGTATGATATTACAGTGCGATCGGGAAAGCCTTATCTCCGTACAGAAGTGTCACTTGCAGATGATACTAAGCTGGATGTCGTGTTACTCGTCGATACAGGAGCAGGATTGCCATTGCTTTTACACAACAATACAGACCCGAAACTGGATCTGCCTGATCATTATATCCTTGGCAAACTTGGGCTTGGTCTTGGCGGGTATGTCGAAGGATATCTTGGAAGAATAGAAGCATTGAACCTTGGTGAACTGACATTTCCACATATCCTGACCAGTTTTCAAGACCTGTCGAATTCGGTGATGACGGACTCTACACGATTTCGAAATGGCCTGATCGGAAATCAACTCCTGACAAGATTTCAGATATACATCGATTATGTGAATGAAAAGATGTACATCCGCACCCAAGGCAACTACAATAAAAAATTTAAAATGGACAAAAGCGGCCTAGTCATCTTTGCTTTGGGACAAAATCTGGATATCTACGTAGTACAAGACACACTTGCAAATTCTCCTGCAGCAAATGCAGATATCAGACCTGGTGATGTGATTCGAAAGATACAGGGCCTCCCTTCGAATATCTATGCGCTCGACAATCTGCTCCATATATTTCAAAGAAGGGAAGGGAAAGCAATCAGGCTTGTCATTCAACGCAAACAGGAGACATTGAAGAAGAGATTTAAGTTGAAAGAACTGATATGAATTATGGCTGGATTTCAGCTTACACAAATCGGGAAACATCAGATCAAGCTATCGAACCTTGACAAAGTCCTCTTCCCGGAAGCGCATGTCATCAAAGCTGAAGTGATCCAATACTATCATCAGATGGCTCCGGTGCTTCTCCGTCATATCAAGCATCGGCCCCTTTCGTTTATCCGCTTTCCTGATGGGATCTATGGAGAGCATTTTTATCAGAAGAATAAACAGGATTGGGCGCCCAAGTGGATTCAATCTGTGAAGATTGGTAAAGGAGAAAAAAAGATCGACTACATCCTTGCAACTGATGAATCAGTACTTGTGTGGCTTGCCAATCTTGCATGTATTGAATTTCATCAGTCCTCAGTCCAGAATCCCAATCTTGACACACCTGATCATTTTGTCTTCGACTTAGATCCTCCTGAGACGATGAAGTTCAGCAGGATCAAGGAGATCGCGATTTCACTCGGTGAATATTTGCGCGGATTCGGTTATCATCCCTTTGTAAAAACAAGTGGCAAAAAAGGGATACACGTCTTTGTTCCCATTCATCGGAAATGGGATTATGATATACTTCAGGTCACATTGAAATCACTCTCTGATGGATTCGTAAAGAAGCATCCGAAAGATTGTACAACCAATATTAGAAAGGATGCACGCACAGACAAATTATTTGTGGATATCGTCCGCAACCATCGCTCCCAAACAGTAGTTTGTCCATATAGCCTGCGTGCTACTCCTGAATGTACAGTCTCGATGCCGTTGAAATGGGAGGAATTAGAGCTTTTGACTTCGCCAAAGGAATTTACCATTCACAATGTGCAGGATAAAATAAAACAGGATGGCGATGCATGGGAAGGATTTGGTGGTAAAGCCGTCAGTCTCCACGATCAGCAATCAGGTAAAAGTTCTCAGGAGCAGAACACAGCGTTGCGCGAGTACATTGAAAAACGTGATTTTCAACAGACACCTGAACCTACACCTGGCATGCAGGACGCATCTGATGACGCATTTGTTATTCACCGACATGATGCAACACGACTTCATTACGATCTGCGTCTGGCCGAGAATGGCGTCCTGCGTAGTTGGGCAGTACCAAAAGGATTGCCACCGGCACCTGGAGTGAAGCGCCTCGCTGTAGAGACAGAGCCACACCCGATCGAATACCTGGATTTTGAAGGAGAGATTCCTAAAGGCCATTATGGTGCAGGAGACATGTGGATATTTGCGCGAGGCAACTATCGCATCACAAAGCAAAAGAAAGATGGCTTCTATTTCAAACTCGAAAGTCCGACGATCGACCAGGAGTTTCGCATGCACAATACAAAAGGCAAGGATTGGCTTCTTGAGCGTGTAGATCCATCGGAAATAAATATTGCCAGTGCGCAGGTCGAACATATGCTCACAGCAACTTCTTTAAAAGTACCGGTCGGAGACTTTACCTATGAAATGAAATGGGATGGTATCCGTACCATGATCTATGTCGATGAAGAAGGTCTGCGGATCAGCAGTCGTGGCAAACGCGATATCACGAAGAAGTTTCCGGAATTCATGGATGACCGAAAGCAATTGAAATGCACACAGGCTATTCTTGATGGTGAGATTGTGGTATTGGATGAAAAGGGCAAGCCTCAGTTTAAAACTACTGTGGGACGTATGCACAAATCAAACGAACACAGTATCCGAACTGCAATGAAATCATCACCTGCATATTGTTATCTGTTTGATGTACTGTTTCTGGATGGATGTGTTGTTCAGAAGGAACCACTGCACAAACGTAAAGCGTGGCTGAAGAGTCTCATCAAGCCCGGTGGACATTTCAGGTATTCGGAAGATATCGAAGATGGCGAGGCGTTGTTTGAAGCGACGAAGAAGATGGATCTCGAAGGCATCATTGCGAAAAAACGTGAAAGCGTCTATCTCCCTGGCAAGCGTACCGATCAATGGGTGAAAGTGAAACACAGGAATGACATGACGTGTAAGATCATTGGCTATACGGAAGGCCAGGGGGATCGTCAGCCATACTTTGGAGCACTCCATCTCGCTGATGCAGAGGCAGATGGTACGATCTACCTCGGCAAAGTTGGATCAGGGTTCAATGAAAAGGTCATGAAGGTAGTTCTGGCAGAACTGAAAAAGTTGAAGAAAATCCCCAAGCCGATCAAAGAAAAACTCGAGGATGACAAGCAAAGTACGTGGGTTGAGCCGTTATTGTACTGTGACGTCAAGTACGCGTCGATCACTCCGAATGGGACGTTGAGGGAGCCGGTGTTTTTGGGGATGAAAGAAGAAGAAGGGTAGTCGGTAATCGGTGTAGTAGGTAAGTAGATAGTCGATAGTTCGCATTTCGCGGGTGGGCAAAACCTCGCGGCGTCCTTCAGACCCCTCTTTAATGCGGGACAGGCTCCGCGAGCGTTTCAACGGACCGTTGCAGATTGCGGACTGAAGACTGCCGACTGAGGACTGCCGGACTGGAGACTGAGGACTATTCAAGCGGCACGATTTTTGATTATGACCCATTAATACATTAAAAATATCTATCATGCGAGCAATTTGGAAGGGATTCATCCAGTTTTCCCTGGTCAATATTCCCATCAAACTATACAGCGCCATTGAGGCCGAGTCGACTGTCAGTTTCAGGCAATTGCACAAGGAGGACAATGGGCCAGTTGGTTACGACAAAGTCTGTAAGACATGTGAAACCAAACTTTCAGCAGGCGATATCGTCAAAGGCTATGAGTACGAGCCCGGTAAGTATGTGATCGTCGAAGACAGCGACCTGGAGAATATCCGCCTGAAAAGCACTAAAGTGATCGAAATCGAAGCCTTTGTCGACGTCAATGAAGTCCATCATACTCTCTTCGATGCGCCTTACTTTATCGGGCCCGACGGCGAAGTTGCTGCTAAGGCATATCATCTCCTCATGCAGACCCTGAAGATCGTAGGAAAGCTTGCCATCGGTCGTGTGGTCTTACGTGATCGTGAGCATGTCGTCATGATGGCTCCATATGAACAAGGCATGTTGATGTACAAGCTCCGATATCCAGATGAAATCCGAAATGTCAATACTATTCCCCAACTCGCCGAGTCGAAAATCGGCGATGATCAACTTAAGCTCGCGAAAACTCTCGTGGAAACAATGACGAAACCTTTCAGTGTCCTCGAACTGAAAGACAGGTACAGAGAAGCACTGGTCGAAATGATCCGTGCGAAAGTAGATGGTAAACAAGTCGTACAGGTGGGCGAGGAGACTGCACCTGTCGTGGACATCATGACAGCTTTGAAAGAAAGCATAGAGATGGCAAAGACGCAGAAGAAACCCATGGTGAAGGCCACTGGAAAGGTGAAGGAAGAGAAGGCAGAGAAGAAGGCGAAGAAGGCTGGGTAGGGAAACTCAAGCGCAAACTCAAACTCAAGCGCAAGTGCAAGCGCAAATTGAGTTTGAACTTAACTCTTGCCTTAAAAGCAGCGTTCCGAAATCCGAAATGGGCTTGGGTTCGTATTTCTCCGAAATCCAAAATCCAAATTCCGCAATCCGAAATCTGAAATAGGATGGGAGTTCGTATTTCTCCTCAATCCTCAATCCTCAATCCGCAATCCGCAATCCGAAATCCGAAATGGGCTTGGGTTCGTATTTCTCCGCAATCCGCAATGAAATGGTATCGGATTTCTCCGAAATCCTCAATCCGCAATCCGCAATCCGAAATGGGCTTGGGTTCGGATTTCTCCGAAATCCAAAATCCGCAATCTGAAATAGGATCGGGTTCGTATTTCTCCGAAATCCGCAATGCGCAATCTGAAATAGGAAAGGGGGTATTTCTCCGAAATCCGAAATCCGCAATCCGAAATAGGACGGATTCTTATGATTTGCTTTTCTCGTCCCTGAACAGCCAGAATTGTCCTACATTTCGACAACCAAAATCGTTAAAGACATGAAATCGCTATTTGCACTTTTACTCCTTTCTGCACTGAGTATTCGCGTATCAGCACAGGACCAAATCGCAACCTTCATCACAGAGGCACAACAATTTCTGGAACAAAAAGACTATCAACAGGCACAACTGAGCCTCCAGGATGCCATCAATGAAATAAATAACCTGATGGCCGGACAAGTCGCAGAAGCGTTGCCAGACGAAATCAATGGACTGGTGTCTGATGGTGAGGAAGCTACCAACACCGCAGGAATGGGTATGATCGGCGGTGGCATGCAGATATCCAAGTCGTATCGCAATCCATCCAAAATGGAGAATGAGGCAGAAGTTCAAATCATGGCTAATTCTCCGATGCTCAGCGCAATGAATATGTACCTCGGAAATCCTGCCATGATGGGACAAGGAAGTAAAAGTGTGCGGGTTGGTACCCAGAGGGCTATTCTAAAGACCGAGACACAGGACTTCTATGATGATAACGGCGCCACTAAACAAATCAGATCCACCGAGCTTCAGCTTCCATTGAACCGGACATTGATAACCTTCAATCTTAGGGGATTCGCTTCTGAACAAGAAGAACTTGCATTCGCAGGCAAAGCAGGCATTGAAAAAATTAAACCGCTGTTAGGGGAGTAGTGGTGATTCAGACTACCGGCTAATTAGCGAGGTTTGGATTTGACAACTTTCTCAAGACAGTCAAATCTATTTCACAAGTAGTTGTGAACTATCTGAAAATTTGTCTCTTACATATTACAATTTGTATACCTTTGAGCATACTTCAAGAGAAGATGCAATGGGAAAACTGATCCAATTCACACCAGATAAAGCGCGCAGACGGGCCCTTAAAATTGCCGGTCAGAAATCCGAGGCTGACGATACTTCGGGTCAGATGAATCTCTTCGAAGCGCAACAGAAAATTGCGACGATACAACCGATTCTTGCGTTTACGGATCCTTTTGTGAAAGGATTGTATTTGCACGAACAGAATCATCCGCAGACTGAAGCGGCATATCTCGAGGCCATAGCAAGGAATATTCATGTCGCTGATGCCTATTGCAATCTTGCCATCATTTTTTCGGCGAAAGGCGATGACGTGCGTGCCATTGAATTCTTATCCCTTGCACTTGTCAACAATCCAACTCATGCCGAATCTCATTATAACCTCGGCAATCTCTACCTGGACAATGGAGATCTCAGACTATCACGACTTCATTACGAACTCGCACTGAAATTTCATCCGCACTTTCCCGAAGCTTATTTCAATCTCGGCATCCTCTATCTGCTTCGGAACGAACGCAGAAAAGCGGTAGATATGCTCAGGAAGTATGAAGAGCTCCTGCCTGGAGGCCTTGATGAAATAGATGAGATCCTTCAAGGGAAAGGCTAAGCCTGCTTAGTATGCAGCAGGTCGATCGGGATACGGTATCATCTTCTTTTGATTTCCGTGACATTTTCATTCATCTTGCTTTCGTCCTGCTCGCACTCATGGCGTCGATCATGTATGCCGAACGCATGTTTGCAGATGCGTCGTACTATTTGCTGCATATGGTCAACAAAGGGTGGTTTCATGTCGAACATGATCGTCTCGTACTCGCACTCAGTCAGGTGTTACCCTGGATCGGAGTCAAATTCGGTATGTCCATGAAGACAATACTCATTTTGTTTTCTGTAGGACATGTCTGTTTTTTCTACGGGATATTTGTTGTTTGCAGATATCGATACGGCGATAGGGGTGCTGGATTGTTATTGATATTGCTCCAGACACTTGGACTTGAAATGGGATATTTCACGCCGATGTTCGAGTTGTATTACGGCGCTGGTATGCTTGTGCTGTTTGCCAGTATACTTTGGGCCCGGCGATTTGCGACGTGGGATAAAGTGTTACTCTTCCTGTCGGTATTGTTTATCCTGACAAGTCATCCGATGGCAGTGATGCTTTGGGGATTTGTCCTTGTCCTCCATGCTTTAGAATTCCGATCAAAATATCTCAGATGGTACGCATTGTTTGCGGCAGGGCTTCTTCTTTTCCTTGTGTATAAGTTCTTTGCCTCATCGGCGTATGAAGAGACAAAGGCATTGGCATTCATAGATGCTCTGCGAGTCATGCCTTATGGAACAAACTACGTGCTTGAGTTAGGCAGGTTCATGTGGAAATATTATTGGGAGCTAATGATCTTGTTTGTCCTGTCTCTGAGTTGGATGATTATAGACAGAAAGTATTTGAAGTGTGCTGTTGTCTTTCTTGCATTTGTCGCAATGTTGGTGATCATTAATGGAGCACACTATGGATTTCAGCATTCCCGCTATCAGGAGCAAGTGTATTTTCCATTGACATGGATTGTAGCGTTTCCGCTTACATTATCTCTTGCGCGAGAAATAGGAAGGAAGCGATGGCGACAATTTCTATGGATAGTTGTATCGGTATTCTTTACACTCAAGGTTTTTGCAATCATCAATGAGTCGGAATTTTTCGGGAATCGAATCGCAAGAATGGAACGGCTGATCTCCCTGACGCGAAGTATGCATATGCATAAAGTCATTGTCGGTGAAGGAAATGTGACACATGCGAGTTCCGCCGGTCCAAACTGGTCTTATGGAATTGAAACACTACTTCTTTCGGCGTGTGACGGAAAGGATAGGACTGTGACGATTTGCCTGGATTCGGATATCGGGTTTGAGAATAATAACAAGACACCTACACCAGATGATTATCTCATGCGCAAATGGGATATTTATCCTTCGTCAAGTCTGAACCAGCGTTATTTCAATCTTGGATCCGGTAAATATATTCCACTCAGTTCTGCAAACTCTGTCCTCATTCCTGTCGATACTTTCAAATCTGCGATTACAATTGTTCTTCCTGAGGGCGATCTACACATGCCCCGAGGAGCATTCCGTACTCTGGATATGGTCTTACAGAATAGTGCCAATATGACGTTGCCATCAGATTCAACAAATGCTCTTTTCGTGAGCTACCATTGGGTCAAGGGTGAAGAGATGATCGTCTGGGATGGACATAGGACGCCACTCGAGGTCGATATTGTGGACACATATGCACAGACAATTGACGTATCCAGTCCGGAGAGGACAGGACACTATACGTTGGTAGTCGATATCGTTGCCGAGGGACGTGGCTGGTTTGGTATTGATACGAAGAAGAAGGTTTGGGTGTATTGAGTATGCCTTCACTCATGCCCAGAACTTACCTTCTCATCTCTGGATCGCGACATTCTTCGAGTAACGATGTTCATCATTTAGAATGGACATGCGATAGATCCCTGCAGGTTGAGCTGACAAATCAATTTCAGCCTCTTGGTTGACATCATCTTCAAAAATCAACTCACCGATCACATTATAAATCAGAATACGCGCTGCCTCGGGTTGCGTAATCCAGAATCTCCCAGTTGATGGATTGGGTGAAATCGAAATACTTGGATCATCAAGATTACTTACTCCGGTGGAAATAGAAATCTCCAGAAGGATGGTATCTGCATCACAGCCGTTACTTGCAATCAATGTCACAAGGTATTCTCCATCGATGAATGTGTGCTCAGGATGTAATTCAGAGCTCTCCGTTCCGTCTCCGAAGCTCCATGCATATTCTGTTGCATTGATCGATAAATTTTCAAAATTGACTACTCCGGCAAAGCTGGACCATGTGGCATCTGCACTTACCGTTAGATCGTTTGTATTCATTACAGTGTCCGATATGCCCTGGCTGAGATTGTAGTACGTTCCACTCGGAGATTCATGCAACACAAGCGCGCGGATCATGTAGGTGTAGATGCCTGGATCAAAAAGACATGAGTCGACATAACTCGTGCCCGTAACCAGAAGCTCGTTGATTCTAAGGTAGGATTCTGTATCATCTTTCTTTGCGTACACATAATAACCGAGGACAGTATCAGATGATGCCTTCCATGAGAGATGCGCATCGGTACCATCCAGTGTGGCAATGACTTCCGAAACAGGATCCACAACATCATTTCTCAAAGACGGATCTCCCATGAGCCCCATCTGAATCCCACGTACTCCAAAACCGGAGAAATATAATCCGCTATTATTCTGAGAGAGTTGTGTGCTGTATCCGATAGTTTCTCCCAGACCCATGTGATGAAATATCCAGTGTGGTCGGCCACCCCATACATTAGTAAGTGTCTTTCCTTGTGCAAGTGCAGCTCTGAGGAAATTGTCCTGTGAATCCCAGTCTCCGAAATAACTTCCGAAGAGCATCGTGAAGACTGACTGCAGGTCTGAGTTTGCAAAATCTGTGGTGCTGCCTATTCCTCCTGCGCCAGAAAACCAACCTCCGCCACATCCATATGACCAGAGGTAACTATTGTTTGTGAGATCAGTGAAATAATCCCCGGCCTGCACATTGCCACCACCCACCAAAGGAGTAGTCTTCCATCCATTTGCAGCAAATGCTTCGGAGCCGAAGAAACCAAAATTGTCATCAATCAACATGCGATGCATTGGACTGAACTCTTTGTGCCGGTATGCATGATTTTTATCCAGATAGTTCTTCAGCAATTCCGTTTCAGAAGCAGCGAATGCAGGCATGTTTGCAAAGTCAACTCTGCCAACAGGCATCTCAACATCGCTTGGCAATAAACTCTGGTCAAATTTTCCATCTCCAGGGATATTTCGATTGCGAACATCAACTGCTTTAGCGTTACTAATAATGCTATCTGTCCAGGTGCCATTGATATCGGCATAGTACACATCTGTCGACCAGGCACCAAGATGGTCCGTATGGCCGTCCGGATTTAATTCTCCACTGTATGGCACAGGTACATGACCTAGTAGAAATAATGCTTTAGGAATTCCTGGATACATTTCATATGCAGTAATAATCCGGGCTTTCACTTCTGTCACCGCAGCCTCCCGATCTACAATGAGTGGAAACACACTCCATCCATCACCTTCCAGATCACGAATCAGTCGTTCAATCTCCATAGTGAGTGACAGTACGATGGTGCTGTCCAATACGAGGATAAAAGCCCCTCTGTGTTCAACTGATGCGATTTCGATTCCGGCGTTGATATAACCATATCCGATGTAGTTCGACCCCGAACGTGTGACCCGGTATTCATATGATACACCTGGCAGAATTGTAGAATCGACATATGATATTGCAGGTCCAGATAACGCCGCAATGACCGTTCCCCATGAAGTGGCGGATTTAAGTTTACGATAGATAATATGCTGACTGGCTCCCGCATTCGGAGTCCAATGGAGTGTGATACGGGGAGGGGATGACTGTACCTCTGCATAGAGTTCGACAGTCACATCCTGACAGGATTGAGACCTGAGATTGACTGCAGAAATAAAAATGAGAATGAGGAGGTGTATTGATTTGTTCATCAGGTCATGCCTTATCAGCGTTGTCGGTTGCAAATTCATTGATGATTTCTTCTGGCGCAATGGATTTGATTCCAGCTTCAGTCAGATACAAGAGAATTTTTTTGTACTCGCGAAAATAACCAGAGTATTTATAGTCACTCAAATACATGTTGTGCCAGAGAATTGAAAGAATAGCATTGTCGCTATTTTTTTCTATAAAATTAATGATGTCCCTTGCGATGTTCTCTATTGGAGTCTTCATGTAGTGATGCAATGTTGCGTCCATCACATGCAGAGGGACCTCAACAAATCTATAGGCTTCGTGGCTGGTGATATTATATGGTCGGAATGGCAGCCCATAGCTGTTTCTAAACCCATAGCGTTCTGCATATCCAAGACTTGAGTCAAGCGTCACGCTTGTTTTTGCGATATCGTCCCAGGCATCAGGGAGATTAAATTTCAAAAAGTGATAGCGGTTGAGTGTTGTCTGAAACGGTAGCATCTTTAGCTCTTCGTCAAAGGTTGTGGTATAACAGCTCTTATGCAATCCATTGCTGATTGAAAACTTTGATAACCTCGCCAGTTGCTCATGCGTGTAGTCTGCATTCCGAATCCCATTAGCGGCAATTTTATTTGTGGCTAGCCAGAAAAAGGTGCTTTTCAGGTCATGCTCAGAGTGCAGTTTTACTATTCTGTCAATGCTCTTTAAATGAGGCGTGAGCAGGATTTCGCTCAGGACAAGTTTAAGGACAATGTCGAGTCTGCCTTTCTTTATTGCCCACAATCCGTTTGGAATAAAAGGGCTGTGAATTTCATCTATGTCGTGCGATATAAACACCTGTGATTTCCTTTTCGGTGTCCGGTGAATCAATTGTGGAAGATGCTCATCGCAAAAACTGTCAAAACACCGTTGTACAAGATTGTCTTCGATACAGCTAAACTTATACTGATAAGATTTATCGTACGGAAACCGCTGATATCTGTCGAGGGCAATGTAGTTCAATGAGGCGTCATACTCCTGAAACGCGTTGATCATGTAAAAAGCAGTTCCCAGCCAATCGGGAAGAGAACTATCTGGAAACAGAAGCTGAGGTGCATTCCTGAAATACGCTTCATGATGAAATTTGCGTTCATCCAGCAAAGAATGATAGAAGGGAACATGAATTGGTAGCGATGACGGATCGGTGTGATCGAAGATAAGCCGGGCATTTGTTCTGTCAGGCATCAAAGTGAGCCGAACTGATTTGTTCTTCGCCAAAACGGAAAGAATGTATTCAAGCGGTTTTGAATAGACTTCATGTTGTTTGATAAATACATTGAGCATCGGAGAAGTGTTGCAGATTATACGTCGCGCCGCTTTTGATAGAAATAATAAATAACTGCACCGACAATAATCGCTCCTGCCCCCGCAATCAAATTCATCATTGTCACACTTGCAAGGAATGCGAGACAAAGAACAAGTGCAGCAATAGGAATAATATACCCACCAGGAAGACGGAATCCACCTTTTCTATCCTTGAACCGTTTGCGCAAAACAGGTATAGCTGCTGCTGTGCCGATGTAAGTAGCCATCCTTGCAATGACAGAAAGCATTGCCAACTCTACAAATGAGCCTGAAAGAGCGAGGACCAGAGCAATGGATGATTGTGTGAGGATAGCAACAGCTGGAGTGTGATAAGCGGAATGGATGCGAGCAAGAAATTTTGGACCATACCCATCGCGTGCCAATGCAAAGAGATATCGAGGTCCTACGAGGGTGGTATTGCTGACATTTCCCGCTATTGAGATCATGGCGCCAACACTCATTAAGACTGCGGCCCAAGTCCCTGCGAATAATGCAGCGGAGTCGGCGAGTGGAGTTTCTGACGATGCAAGACCTGGCAATGTGCCAAATGCCACAAGTTGGACAAGTGTGTATACAAGAGTAACCAACGTGATCATCATCAACAATGCGAAGGGGACATCACGTTGTGGATTTTTGAATTCACCGGCAGCACCCGCAGTGTTTTCAAATCCCGCGTAGGCAAAAAGCAATAGTAAAGCAGCCTGAGAGAGTTCATTTGCCGAAATCGAAGGAAGATTGACTGTGAGTAAATTCCAGTCTACTGCAAAGAAACCGACGAGAATGAAGAATAGAAGAGGAATTGACTTACTGATCGTCAGTATCACAGCCATTCTCGCTCCTTGTTTGACGCCGACAACATTGATCCATGTGACGATTGCAAGCGGGATTACGATTGTCAAGATCCGACCCCATCCTTCTCCGGCAGGAGGCCACACATAACTTGTTGCTACTGCAAACCCTGCTGAAAGAGAAGCCACCGATGCGACCCGTGCGAGCCATGTCATCCATCCGACTTCGAATCCGACAAAGTCACCAAAGGCTTCTCGTGTGTACAGGTAAGCTCCACCAGGTTCATCAAAGTAACTGGCAGCTTCAGCAAAACACAATACTAACAAAGCCACCGCAAAACCTGCAAGGAGTACTGCTCCAATACTTATCACGCCAAGATGCACAGCTGCTGCAGCAGGAAGTAAGTACACTCCACTGCCTATCACATCATTGACAGAAATACCTACGACCTGCCAACGGGAAACCGCACGGATCAATCTGGGATGAGCTGTATTCTGATCACTCATATGTTATCCTGGTTGTGTGAAATATTTTCCTTTACAATACAAATCGGAATATGATGCACCGGAAAATTAACAGAGTTGGCAATAAAACAAAGCTCATTGGCTTTCGTGTGCAATTCATTTGCCTTTTCAATCATGGATTTCTCTGTGACCGTCACGATAGGGTTTAAGATGACTTCTGTGAAATGTCCACTGCCGTTCGTTGTTTCAATCATCATGCCTTCTACATTGTCAACATAGTCGATCACTACTACACCACTCACCGCGCATAAGTATAAATACGAAAGCATATGGCAACTTGAAAGGGATGCTACCAAAAGCTCTTCAGGATTGTGCTTTGTATTATCTCCACGAAAGGCGGGGTCGGAAGATGCGTCAATATTAGCTTTGTTCTGTACTAAAATGACGTGACTTCTTTCATAAGAATTGTATTTGCTCGTTCCAGTTCCTTTGTTGCCTGTCCATTTCAGTGTCAATGTATAGTGATGTTGTCCTGGCATATCTGTCATTTTAGCAATTGAACAAATAGTTTATTGACTGATTGTTAGTCGTCATACTGAACTTGTCGTTTTGGTCATCCTGATCGGAAAGGAGTTCATTTTTCAATCTTACGAACTAATGTTTGAAACTCCTGTTCGTCATGAAGTGACCTAAAGAGCGGATTCATACCAATGAAAGGCATCAATGGCCCTCGTTCTTCAAAGGCTTGTTGCAAAAACTGTAATGCCAGCTTTTTATCACCTGACCCAAGCGTGATTACAGCGAGATCGAAAGCAGACACAAATTTATTTCCTGCAATGTTGAAAAGTTCTTTCTTTATATGTTTCGTTTCTTCCATTTTTCCTGTCATTCCCGCGACATATCCCAGTGTTGACATGATGCGGGTGTTGCCAGGTGCCAGGGTATTCGCTTTGTGAAGGTGAATGAATGCCATATCATACTGTTTCAGCCCTGCGTAAGCAATACCTAAATTATAATGTGGTACGGCAAAAGTTGAATCAAACTCTACTGTCTTCTTCAACTGATCAACAGCCTTAGCGAACTCTCCGGCAAAAATGTAGTTAGTACCAAGTTGAGTATTGATGATGAGCGAATAAGGTTCGATCTGGAGCGCAGCCTCCGATTCATAGATGGCCTTATTGAATTGCTTTCGCATCACATAAACTTCAGAATGCCAGTGGTAGGCCGTTGCATAACCTGAGTTGGATTCAATTGCCTTGTGAAAGTATCTGTCTGCTTCATCGGCATCCCATGTATAATGGATGTTATAATCAATCAGAGTCGAGTATGCTTCGGCAAGTGTATTGTCAAGTTTTAAGGCTTTTTCTGAATACATTTTCGATAGGGGAAAACTTTCATCAGGTCTCACTACACTATAGACACCCAGCATCAGGTAAGCATCACCGAGGCCCGCATAAGCCATTGCATATGTAGAGTCCTTTTCAATGGCTTGTTTAAAATACTCTATACTTTTCTTCACAGGCTCCTCCAGGCGTTTGTTCCAATAATAACGGCCCTTTAAATAAAGCTGATAGGCCTCGGAATTCTCAGTGTCCTTCTTTTCAATCAGTTGCTGTTCCTCAGGAGACAGCTCTGCTTTAAGGGCTGCAGAGATCTGTGTGGCGATCTCAGTTTGAATCGAAAAAATATCTTTTATGGACCTGTCGTAAGTTTCTGCCCAGAGATGTTCATCTGTAGCTGCGTTGATGAGCTGTGCATTGATACGCACCTTGTCACCGGAATGTTGCAAACTGCCTTCCAGGATTATTGCTGCTCCTAATTCTTTACCTATCTCCTTTAAGGATTTGGAAGACTTCTTGTATTGCATCACCGAAGTACGGGAGATAACTTTAAAGGAATTGATTTTCGCTAACTGGGTAATGATGTCTTCAGTCAACCCATCGCTGAAGAACTCCTGATCCTTGTTCTGACTCATATCAGTAAAGGGAAGTACAGCAATAGACTTATCAATGACCAGCGTTGCATTAGATGCAAATGTGTTTTTATAGACAATAAAGGCGGCTGCCATAAACAGGATCAATGAAAAGGCAATAAGGCCATTTCGTTTCTTTATGTCCTTTCGCGTAAGATTGCCTTCCATCGTATTACGCTGAGGTAAAGACAGACCATCGTTTGTCAGAGCAAAAACCTCCATCGGCTTGTCCACATTCTTAAAATCAAAACGGCCTAGTAATACAGTCGTAATGGAAGCATTGTTCTTGATTTTATCATGAATTTCCCCGGAAATCAGAACGGTGTTTTCCTTTCCCAGTGATTGAATTCTTGAAGCGACATTTACTCCATCACCAAATACTTTTTCATCCTCAAAAAAGACTTCACCGATGTGCAAGCCAATCCTAAGAAGAACGACAGGTTCGGTTCTCAATGCTTTTTGTAATTCTATCGAGCACTTCACCGCATCGGTAGCGCTTGGGAAAATACTCAGACTACCGTCACCGATATAGTCGAGGATCTTTCCTCTGTAATCAACTATCAATTTTTCAAGACAGGCATTGCGACGTTTGACGACTGTCACGGCCCGCTGTTCATTTTGCTGCATCAAGGCTGTGTACCCGACGATATCGGTAAACATGATTGCAGCGAGTTGACGGGAGGCAGACATAAACTAATAGATGGCAGGAAGATAACATTGTTTGACCCATCATCGGCTGAGAATGACTCTGTTTATTTGTATTCTCCAGAGATTACCGGATGAGTCTTTAGACTCCTATGGCGTAGGTGACACGATCTCTTTTCCCAGGAATGACGTATTTCATTCCAAATTCATTCCTGTCTCGTCAACTATTCACAAGACAGTTGACCTTATATCCCCGAGCCGTTTCCATATTAAAACCACATGGGCAGCGTGCTGTGAAAAATTTATTTCAAAAATTCCAACTTGCCCCGAATACAGGCGTAATCCCAAACCAATACTTATCTCCTCGCGGAGTGATGTAGCCTCCAGTTCCATCAGGTATCAGATTATCCTCGGCATCTGTTGCACCGATGTCAAATTTTCTAAGGTTCTTTCTGTCGTACAGGTTGATGACGTGAAGAAATGTTGAGATGTTGCCTTTTTTGAGCTGGAAATGACGGTTGATCCGCAAGTCCATCCGATGATAGGCGGGATACGCGACGCCATTATATATTTCATGAACAGGATAAAAAATCAATCGGTCATCTGCCAGAGTCCGATAATTGTAATGATAGTTCGTGCGATGCCATCCTGTATAAAACTGCCATGATAGACTGAAATGCCATTTTTCATCGGGACGGTAATTCATATCGCCATAAACGGTATGCAACTGGTTTGTGTTGCGTGGGATTTTACCAGTCCTTGCTGTGAAGAGACCATCAAACTCTATGCTTGCGACGTCATCCTCAGCTTTGGACAGAGCATAGCTGAACCACCATGAAACCTTTTTACTCATGTCATATTTTAAGAACAACTCAATACCTTTTACGGTGGTCGAGTTGATATTTATTTTAATTACGTCGTTTCTTGCTTCAGGAAATACTTCAAGCGGGTCGCGCAGATTTTGATAGATAGGGTTGATGCGCGGCATGTTCTTAACATATCCTTCCACACGCAGGCTAACGCCATTGGCAAAAAGATGTTCCACGCCAAGTACATAATGCTTTGACAATTCCGCCTTATTGAATGTTGAAGCATTGTGATTCACATCCAGGTTATTGATGAACTGTGATTGGGAATAATAGCCCCAGGCAGCCCTTAAAAATGTTTTTTTGGAAAAAGCGAAAGCGAGACTTATCCGTGGACTCCATAAATGCTCATTTGTGTAAGACGTATAATCATACCTTAACCCAGATTCCATAAACAACGAAGGAAGCACCTGAAATCTGCCCGACATATATAATCCAGCCTGTTGACCGACAGGTTTCGCTTCTACATCGACTACAATGAGGGAGTTGATGAGGCTGTCATTGTTGTTTACACGGATGTCTGCCAATGAATAGAAATAATCATAGTCCGCTTTTAGTTGTCTGATGTCAAAACCACTTTTGAACACGAAGAAGTCCGAAACTTCCCAGGTCCAGTCTTGTTTCAAGCCAAAGAAGTTGAACTTTCGTTTGTCAGTAAGCAAAAAGGTGCCTACATCCCCATATTCATCCTTAAAATATGAACCGTTGCGGTCTTCTGCACTAAACCCAGCGAAGAGCAACGTCCTTGAGAACAATTTCGGATTGTAAACTGATTTTAGCGTCAACCAACTATATGTATTTGAATACTTGATCTCGCTGCTGTCATAGTTCATGAGATAAAGGTCACTACGTCTTGTCTTATCATCTGCCCGAAGGGTGTGAAACGACAAGCTGTGTTTTTCATTCAGTTTAAATTCGATTTTAGCCATCCCATCAGAGTAATATGGAATGCTCTCACCTGCATACAAGACATTGAATATCAAGTCCAGCATGCCTCTCCTGGCAGAAAAAACATACGAGCCTTTGTCATTTGCAAAAGTGCCATCGGTATAGACTCTCGCATTCATTAAGCTTAGCCCAACAGATGTATGCCGTTCTCCATCTGCAATTTGTTTGGTTTTCATATTAAAGACAGCGCTTTGCCGATTGCCGTATTCAGCGGAAAACCCACCTGTCAATAAATCTATTCCCTGAATCGTTTCAATATCAACGATGCTAAAAAGCCCACCGCTGATATCTCTTTGATGAAATGGATCATAGAGTTCCATACCATCCAGGGTCATCAAAATCTCATCGGACTCGCCACCTCTAACTGTAAACTTTGAAGAAAAGTCATTGGAAGAGATTCCGGGTAGTCGAGCTACGGCTCTGGTGATATCTTCCGCCCAGGACATGTTCTTAATGTCATCACCAGAAAGTGTTTGCTTTGACACCGTCGCATTCATGATGGAAAAACTCCCCGGCGTCACGACGACTTCCCGCAATGCAATCCCCTCATCAACGAGTTCAATTTGACCAATATCCATTACATCATTCCCTGCAATTCTGATGCTATCCAGGTGTTTTGCAGAGTACCCAACAAATGAGACAATCAAATTGTAAGTCCCCGGAGACAAATCAGTAAGTCTGAAATATCCCTTTGCATCTGATGATGTTCCTCTACGAGTACCTTCAATTGTCACATTCACAAAGGGCAATGGCTCTTGAGTTTTTTTATCTTTCACTACTCCTTTGATGGTCCCTTTTGGAGTGTTGTTAACCTGAGCATTGGTTACCTGGCATAAAAAAACCTGGACTGCAATAAGAATTAGTAATCGCATAGGAGACTTTTTGCCCAAATCTCAATGCAGATTCTGTTGAAAGTTTGGAGTAAACTTTAAATAGGCAATGCTTGGCGCCGGCCTGGTACTGGTTATTTTATGTCGATATGGTAGATATCCTGGAATTTTTGAATAAAATTCCCGAAACTTGCATACAATTTTAATCTAATCTGTTACTCCATGAGATTCAACAAACTCGCCCCACTTGCAGGTATCGCCCTCCTCCTTTGTAGTTGTGTATCCCAGAAGAAATACAACGACCTCCTCGGGGGCAAGGCACGCTCAGATCACGAGATCTCCCGCCTAACTCAGGTAGAAAAGGAACACGAAGCCCTGAAGGTAGAAATGGATGATACACGTGCTGTACTCAGCAGGACAGAGAAAGGACTTTCCGAATTGAGAGACAAATACGAGGAACTGGGAGCGGAACATATGGATCTGAAAACTGAGTACGATGCATTACTTGAGAATAACCGTAATCTGTTGGCCTCTGCATCTGATGAGAAAAAGGATCTCAACGCAAAGCTCACTTCACAACAAAAGGAACTTGATGATAAAGCAAGATTGCTCAACCAACTCAAAGAGGAACTCGAGACAAAGGAAGCAGCTATCGAAGAGCGTGAACAAAGTATCGCGGCTCTGAATGAACAACTCGATATGCAACGTCAGAGTCTTCAGTCATTGAAAGCAGGATTGAATGATGCGCTTCGTGGATTTTCTGCATCTGACCTTACTGTCGTCGAGAAGGATGGAAAGATATACGTCTCTATGAGTCAAAACCTGCTCTTCGCCTCAGGAAGTAATAAACTGGATCAGAAAGGGAAGGATGCCCTCAAGACATTGGCAGAGGTACTGAAAAAAGCACACGATATCGATATCCTCGTAGAAGGTCATACTGACACCGATGGCACTGCCGATTTCAATTGGGATCTTTCTGTGACACGCGCTACCGCTGTCGTCAAGGAGCTGACATTGCATGGTGTTGAACCCAAACGTATCACTCCAGCAGGTAGAGGATTCTATATACCTGTTGACGCTAATGATACAGAACAGGGAAAAGCGCGCAATCGCCGGACAGAGATCATCCTCGCTCCGAAGTATGATAAGCTTTATAAGTTGCTGAATTGAGAGAAATCCAGTAGGATCAAAATGTCCGCCTGAACGAGTTCTGCTCGGGTAGGTAAAATGATAATATAAAAGCCTAATGTATCCATACTTTGAACGCTAGACGTAGTCCATTCCGAAAAATTCGAGGATGACTCGGGCGGGCGGGCGTTCTCTAAGAGATCCGTGATGGATTATCCCTGCTTGATAGAACCTGCGAGCTTCAACTCTCTGACGTGAGTGGACTATGCTTTAGAGTTTTCCATTCCTGCTACAAGCACTCTCTTTTACTTGTCATTAACTTTGGACCGAAATGTTGTACAGGAATTTTTTATTGATGTTCAGTGTGTTGAACATTTCAATTCACTGCATTCTTGCACAGGAACCTCTGCGCTGTGACTTTGACCTCGTTGCAGCTCAATGGGATCATACGTCCTATAGATATGTCGAGCAAAGAATATCGGAGAACAAAGATCGCATCATCCCACGTGAGACCGCAACAATACCTATTGTATTCCATATTGTTTTCTCAAACACCACTGAGAACATCTCCGACCTTCAGATCCGCTCGCAAATCGATATCCTCAATCGTGACTTCGCGTTTATGTCGGAAAATGCGACACGGGTTCCTGATGAATTCCAGGTTCTTGGCAGCGATGCGAATATTCGCTTCTGTCTTGCATCCGTTGATCCCAATGGTAATCCCACTACTGGCATCACACGCACAATGACGCAAGTAGCACGTATTGGATCTCGTCAGGAATCGAATGGACGCCAATCTATTCACTACGACATCTATGGTGGAAAAGATGCTTGGGATCCCGAGCGATACGTCAACGTATGGGTTGGAGA
>JANNQA010000191.1:0-34712 GCA_031400515.1 Bacteroidota bacterium | reverse complement strand
ATTCCGAGCAAGCCTGCCCTGAGGAAGTCGAAGGGAAGGAGTCGAGGAACTCCCATTCCCACACATCCCCATCCTCCGGATCATTGACCACGCCAACATACACAAATCCATTCTTTCTCAAGATGCTTGTGGATGCACTCTCATTCATCAATGTCCTTGCTGTCACTCGTACTGATGGTTCATGATTTAATGCAAGTTGGGTAAGATACCTGCACGTAGCAGATGAGACACCTTGTCCTTCGTATTCTGGAACAGAACCATAAGCGATCTCAACCTTAGAATCCACCGGAGGTCCTTTGTATCCTCCTACCCCAACCACAATTCCATTCTGAACCGCCAGGTATCCGATCCATGGAGGATGATAGCCGACTTTAGGATAGAACGTATCGTAGGTGTCAATGACCATCCGCAAAAAGTCACTTTGCAGGTATTGAGCCATTAACGAGCGTTCACGAAGAATTGGGATAAACAACACCTTATCTTTGAATATTTTCATGGATTGTAAAGACTTACATCTTTCAGATCCGAAAAATGCACAAAAAATCAGGATGGGATGGCTCGTGGAATATTTGAATTGAAAAAGAATTGACCTAAGAACAATACACATCAGAGCTCCAATATCACTTTAGGGATGTAGCATGGTCAAAGCCGGCAAGACTTGCAGTCGGAAAACGCATTGAGCACCGATTGTGCATGAGTGCCAATTGCATAAAAAAGACCAAGAGTATTCGTTTGACCGTTTAGAGGTCAGGGTGTTGGCCTTACACGCAATACCAGGAAGAAATGAAAGAATCATCGAGAAATCAGGTTATGTGTTTCAGCCTTACTTTGGCGTCGCTCATCTGTGGGACGCCACAGTCACGGTGTCAAACATCGCAACCACTTCGAGTACAGATCGAAAAACTCATCCGCTATGACACTGATATTTCACTTCAAGGCATACCTGGTTTCATCGTAGGAATTATTGATGGCGATTCCAGTTATGTCTTACCCTTTGGTGTGCAAGGCCTGAATTCAACTGATGTGCTCACGGAAAATGATGTCTTCGAAATAGGTAGCCTCACCAAAGTCATGACTGCACATATCCTTCTAAAACTCTACGAGAAGCAACTGCTAGAAGTCGATGATCCACTCAACAAATACCTTCCACCTGAATATCAGAATCCATCCATCACGGCAACTCTTCGCGATGTGCTCATGCATCATGCAGGTCTTCCAAAAATTCCTGAAACGATAGGTAGTACGCAAATTGATATGGATAGCCTGTATTCCGGATTTTCAAAAACCGACTTGTTGTCATGGTATCGTGATGTCATACCTGGGGCACTTGAGGAGTTTCGTTATTCTCATGCAGGGTATGCATTGCTTGAGTTGGTCATTGAGAACGTAACAGACGAATCATATGCAAAAGTCTTTGACAGATACATCGCGGAAGAATATGGACTTCAAAATACACACGCATTACAGCGAGCATCATTCACTGCAGGACATGATCTTGCTGGTCGGAAGTCTGTCCCATGGTCATTCCAATCATTCCGTGGATCAGAAGGAGCACAAAGCTGTCTTTCAGATCTCATGATCTATGTGTATGCCTTACTTGAGGATAATACAACACCACTCTTGTGGGATACATACCGTCCTACCGGAGAAAAGAAATTGCAAATTGCTCCAGGATGGTATCGATTTCTTCCTAAAAAAGATTTTCCTGTGTATGTACATTCGGGTCGTACTGCTGGGTACTCGGTGATGATTGCGTTCTCGCGAAAAACACAAACCGGTGTCATTATCCTTGCAAATTCGTCTACTGGCACCGATGATCTTGGATTGCTGATCTTGCGGATGATAAATAAGCAGTGGAGGAGAGGGGAATGATGGGTGATGGGTGATGGATGATTGGTGATGGGTGATGATGGTTGATTGATGAATTCGTTGATCTGGAGGTAGCGCGCGGACCTAAGTGTCCGCCAGGATTATTAACCTTCTTAACACTTGATTTATTAGTAATTGAAGTTGAATGATGATTAATTCAAGATCAGATGTCAAAAAAGCGTAGTGATATAGGCGGCAGGAATGCTTTACCTGAGCAAACTTTTTCTGATGAAAAAATTCAGCTTATCAAAGAATTGAAAGATGCTATAGAAAACCTGAATAAAATTCATCAGGGCAAATTAAAAGCTAAACCGATAAACGAACTCCTCGCTGAACTATGACGTTTATTCCATTGTAGTTGCCGAAGAGATTTATGTTTACAGTGAAATCAATTTTGATACGGATTAAATAACGATTGGTAGTGACAAAGAAACGCATCGATATCAGTGAACGGGATACATCCTCCGGACAATCACTTTCTGATTTTCTGAGTAAGGCAGGACTTGAAATCTCGAAGGATGCTGCTAAACAACCAGAAATGGAACCTCAGAAAGTAAAAGGACCTGTGAAGCAGAAAGAACCTCTATATGTACGTATCGAGAAGAAAGGCCGGCATGGAAAAGTCGTGACCATTGTAGCAGGGTTCACAGGACTTACCGGTCTAATCGAGGACCTCGCAAAAAAACTTAAATCCCAATGCGGAGTCGGTGGATCAGTAAAAGATCGTGAGATTGTGTTGCAGGGTGATTTGCAGAAGAAAGTGATGCAGTTATTGCAGGATCAGGGTTATAAGGTGAAGGGGTGAAAATCAGGTGATCGGTAATCGGTGTTCTGTGAGCGGTAATCGGTGATCGGTAATCGGTGATCTGTGAGCGGTAATCTGTGAGCGGTAATCGGTAAGCGGTGATCGGTAAGCGGTGTTCGGTGAGCGGTGTTCGGTGATCGGTAATCGGTGAAGTAGGTAAGTTTGATTTTGATTCCGCTCTTCTTCCTCTACTTCCCCCGGTTTCACCAGCTTTCTTCGTCCGCCGTAGCCTTAGCGAAGGCGGAACCGGTTTTCCCTGCTTCACCGGTTTTACCGGCTTTCCCCTGCTTTAAGCATCCTCATCTTTCCCTGCATATCCTTTCGGAGCTCAGTGCTATATCCTGCTGCTATAAATAACGACTCTATTTCAGACGCACGGAATTCGCTCAACTCCATGTAAATCAATCCACCGGTATTCAAGTGTGTTTTTCCTAATTCAACCAGCCGTTCGTAAAAGATCAAGGGGCCGCCAGTTTCCGGAGCGAGGGCAATCACAGGCTCATAGTCGCGTACTTCAGGGGAAAGGTTATCAAGTTCTTCCTGCGAAACATAGGGTGGATTGCTGACGATGATGTCAAATGTGCGATCAAGGTCTTCTATAAGGATATCATAGAGCCTGAATTCTATCATGACTTCATTAGCCACGGCGTTGTACATCGCAACAGCCAAAGCATCAGGCGAGACATCGATAGCCTCCACATGTGCAGAATGTATCTGCTTCTTTATAGCCAGGGCAATACAGCCAGATCCAGTACCTACGTCAAGTATCTCTGGATCACTGTGAATCAATCCTTTGCGATAATCCTGCACAACCCAGTCCACAAGCTCTTCTGTCTCAGGTCTGGGGATCAGTACGAATGGATTTACATTGAGCTTGAGATCATAAAACCAGGTCTGACCTGTAATATATTGTACGGGTTCTCGGCGGATCAGTCTTTCAAGGCATTGGTCTGCCAGGGTTCTCCATTCATCTGATTGATTGGCCTCAATATGTTCCGCCAGAATACGAACCAGGCTCAATGCTTCACCAGTTTCAATTGATGGGCTGAGCCGTTCTTTCAAATATGCCTGTATCTCTATTGTATCCAAAGTATTGATTCAAACTTTGAGCCCTAATATCGGTCACTTCTGTGAAAGAATCGGAATTTTGACAATATAAACGACATTCCAAAAATGTAATTTGACTATATGCCCTCTGTTTCCAAGCTCAAATCTCACCTTGCCCTCGAAGGTAATATCATCCCACTCCTTGTATTGGTGGTCATTGTTGTGACTGGTGAGAAGCTTTGGGAGCGCTTCTTACCAAAATATCTCGAAGATATTGGTGCCTCCGTGTTAATCATAGGTAGCCTGGGTTTTTTACAGAATTTTCTAGGTGCCTCCTGGGCACTGCAGGGCGGTATGCTCTCCGAAAGGCTTGGTGACCGCCGCGCATTTCAGTTATTCTCATTACTCGCTGTCGGAGGGTATGTGATTGCAATTCTGTTTTCCCATTGGATCACTGTGTTCATCGGGATGATATTCTTCTCGGCATGGGGATATGTTTCGCTCCCTGGAACAATGGCGCTTATTGTCAAAACTGTTGGTAGTCAGAAAGCCGCGATGGGTATCTCGATGCATTCTATCATCCGTAGAATACCTATGGCAATAGGACCCTTGCTAGGAGCTTTGCTGATAGGTACATTTGGAATGGAAGCGGGTATAAAATGGGCGTTTTGTTTGTCCGCACTACTTTGCCTCAGCGCGTTGTTTCTCTTGAAAAACTTTTCTGGAAAGGTCGACACATACAATGCAATTCCACTGAGAGTCATCTGGAAGCGTATGGATCGTCGCTTAAAGAGACTGCTGTTTTCAGATATCCTGATCCGGTTTTGTGAACAAATCCCTTATGTCTTTGTGGTGATCTGGTGTATGAATGAAGTAAAAATTTCCGCCGGTCAATTTGGTGTGCTCACTGCAATTGAGATGATTGTGGCCACACTCATTTATATCCCCGTGGCAAGATTTTCTGATCGCACTGAACGAAAGCCGTTTGTCGTTGTGACCTTCATCTTCTTTACACTCTTTCCAATCCTTTTATTCTTCAGTCATAGTTGGGAGATGTTAATCGTTGCTTTTGTCGTAAGAGGATTGAAAGAATTTGGAGAACCGACCCGAAAGGCAATGATCGTGGACTTATCTCTAGATGATGCAAAGGCTCGTACTGTAGGTGTTTACTATTTTATCCGTGACGCTCTCGCGGCTTTTGCGGCAATGCTCGGTGGATGGTTATGGTATCTGAATCCTGGTTTCAACTTATGGGTGGCTGCTGGTTTTGGTGTCATCGGCACAATCCTATTCCTCACTATGAGTAACAGACAGCAAACAGCAGCTTCGACACTCGAGGTTTCTCGATAACTACGGACCGAGGGCATTAGTTGTATATGCCCGCAACAAGATATTTCTCAAGTACAGAATGTAGTTCTTCAACAGTACCTGCTTTCCATGAAGTCTGAAAATCTTCATCATTCAATTCCCTGCGAAGCTGATCATAGCATTCGTTGACTTCAAATTCCTGGGATTCCTGAACAGGAAATCCTGTACTTGTCCGGATCATTGTCGCACAGGCAAGAATTTCAACTGCTTCCAGATATTTCTTTTGTTTCTGAAATACACGTGCCAACAATTCTCCGCAATCGACCATACCAATGGTATTTTGGATTTGCTTCCTGGCATGATAGGATTGCTCAATGAAATCTATTGCTTCCGTAAGGTTACCTTCTTTGAGAGCACATTCGGCAAGATGACGTGTCGCCATTCCCTGTAGAATTTTACTCCCGCGAATGCTTGCATACCCAAGGGCCTCTTTAAGGAATGTTCGCGCTTGCTGCAGGTTCCCCAGTTTCATTTCCGAAGCACCAAGAAGTACAAGTTCGAGTGTTACAATAAGACGGTTGTGTAAAAGTGATGCTTCGTCAACCGTATCCAACAGGTATTGTCTTGCATTTTCAAATTTTCTCGAGTGAAAAAATAACATAGCCTGCAATGTACTCGCCCAACCTATGAGTTGACGGTCATCTACATCTTTAATGAGTTGTGTCGCTTTGTCAATCTTTGGCTGTGTCGATTGAATACTCCCCGAATCTTGTTCCCCATAAGTCTGACACAACAATGAGTACCCCATACCGCGTTTGTCACCGATTTCTTCCATCAGCGCATAATGCTGATGATAGTATTTGCGCATTTGTTCATAATCACTTTTGCTAAAACAGATAAAGCCGAGGTTGTTCATCGAAACTCCCATTCCTCTTTTGTTGCCAAGTGCCTGATGGATCTCATATGCCTCACGGGAATAATTTTCTGCTTCATTGAGGCTTCCAATCTGTCCTGACACCCATCCCAAATTATTTAGTCCGGTCGCCAGCGCAGTCTTATCATCGGACATTCTCAGAATACTCACCGATTCGATAAGTGTTTCATATGCGCCCTTGTAATCGCTTATTTCATGCAACAACGTACCGAGTGCATTGAGAGCTTTTGCCCGTTCTGTACTAAGATTTTTCCCGGCAGCATTCGCGAGTTGTAAAGTAAGTTGTTCAACGCCTTCCTGCAGGAATGCGCGAATCACCCAGAACCGCCAGAGTGCATTACACAATCCCAATCCTGTACCTGCGTCTCCAATTTCTGCTGACCATTTGAGTGCCGCACGATAGTTGTCCAGATCTGCTTCGATAGCATCAAGCCAGATTCTGGAATCAGGTCCGTTGAAATGTAAGGATGCTTCCTGTGCCTGAGCAAGAAACCAGGCGGCATGTGCTTTGCGCGCTTCTTCTATCTCACCGGTGATCGTAAGTTGTTCCAACGCGTACTCCCGGATCGTCTCCAACATCATGTAGCGTGGCTCTATCGCTTTGCCATCAGCAACCCGAATGAGACTTTGATCGCGTAGAGAAATAATGACATCCAATCCATCAATGTCTATCCCAGCCATTTGTGTATGTACTGCTTCCGCCGTCTCCAAGGTAAACCCACCGGCATACACACCCAGATTTCTAAACAGAGTCCGTTCATCCTGTTGCAAAAGATCATAACTCCAACCTATAGCATGTCGCAATGTCTGATGACGCTCCGGCAGATCACTTCTTCCGCCACGTAATAAATCCAGTCTCTTACACAATCTGGATAAAATCGTTTTTGGTGACAAGACTTTAATGCGCGCCGCCGCCAATTCTATCGCAAGTGGTAATCCGTCCAGTCGATCACAAATCTCTGCGACAACTGCGAGATCTTTTTCTCCCGGGGCAAAATGCGGATCAACGGCGCGTGCACGTTGTACAAATAATTCGACAGAGGGTGAAAGTGATCCATTCTCATGTTTCTTTTTATTCAATGCTTTCGCAATCGGCAATGATGGCACGGGATGTTCCCACTCCCACTGCAATTTCAGAACGCTACGACTGGTCACAAGAATTTTCAGATTCGGGCACCCTTCCAGCATGCTCGCAATAGTAGAAGAAGCTGGCGTGAGATGTTCGAGGTTGTCTAGTATCAAAAGCAGGTGTCTGTCTGCGATGAAGTCTTTGAGCTGATCAGATACCGTGATTCCTGTGTGCAGAAAGAAACCCAGTACCTGTGCAATGGCGCTTGGCACAAATTGCGCGTCGGTCACTGGCGCAAGAAAAACAACATAGACCCCGTCATGAAATTCACGCAACAAAGCCCTACCCGATTCTATTGCTAACGAGGTTTTACCAATACCGCCTGGGCCTGCCAAAGTCATCAGACGTATATCCGGTCGAAGAATCTGTGCGATGACATTTTCTATTTCGGTTTGTCTTCCGATAAGAGGGGTAGCTCGTGACGGCAGATTCGTTTTCTTAGTCACACTGATCCTTCGCTCGGGCAATACAGAAGCTGCTCCTTCAAGCAATAGCTGATACAAGACTTCAGGTTGCTGGAGATCTTTCAGAAGAAACTCCCCGAGAGCAAAGAGTGAAATCCCGTCGAGCTCCTGATCTCCGAGCATTGTGACCACTGTCTGAGAGATCAGCACCTGTCCACCATAGGCAGCAGCCATGATCCGCGCGGCTTTGTGGACATCCAGACCGATATACGTGTCTTCGCTGAGTTGCACAGTACCGGTATGGATACCCATTCTCACTCTCACAATACGGCCGGGGTCCCATGGGTGAGAATTCAACGCGTTTTGCGCAATTGCAGAAGCCAGTACCGCGTGATGAGCCTCCTCAAAAACAAAAAAGAACCCATCTCCCGCATTGTCCACCTCAATGCCGCCATATGATGCGAAGGCTTCTCGGATAAGTTGATGGTGCTTCTCAAGCAATGCAGGGAAGTCCTGCGGCGCCTGTTGCAGCAGTTGCGTCGAGCCTTCAATGTCAGTAAATACCAGTGTGACTGTACCAGTCGGGAGCATCCAGTGTCAGATTTTAGTCATATCAATGAGATATAATACAGGCAAGACAAGAATTGGTTTGGCGAAACTAAACTAAAAGTATGCGACAGGTGGTTGATTATGGACGGCACGAAGGGATTAATCCATTGTCCCTACATTCGTTCTAAACAGATCCGCGCGAAAATGCCTGACACAAAATTGATTGTCCATAAAAATGTGGAGACGCTTAGACCCGAGGATCAGGGCTTGATTACACAAGCAGGTGAAAATCAACGACTGGCTTATGCTCCGTATTCAGAGTTTCTCGTGGGAGCTGCACTGAGGACCAGGCATGGAAACATCGTGGATGGGGCAAATCAGGAGAACGCCTCCTACCCTCTTTGTATGTGCGGTGAGCGGGTGGCACTCTATAATTGTGCCATCCAATATCCAAATGAGGAGATCACGACAATAGCAATCGTCGTCCGGGGGAATAAACCCATGACATCCCCTGCACCTCCATGTGGCGCATGTCTGCAGGTGATTCGCGAATTTGAGACACGACAAGATGAAAAGCCGATCCGGTTGTTGCTGAAATCAGATGCTGATGTTGTATGGGAAGTACCATCGGCAAAGACGATGTTGCCGTATTCTTTTGATGGTAGTTATTTGTGAGGTACGGGGTACGAGGGCAGCTTGCCCTGAGCGCAGTCGAAGGGGGGTACGCGTTTCGGGGAAGCAAATACATTAAATGCATGAACCTGACTTGTGGGTATGAATTACCAGGACCGCTAACACGTAACTCGCAACACGTAACTCGTACCATTTAAATTAATGCGCTAAGTTTCTGAACTCATTTGCATGGAAATAAGTGATAAACAGGCCCGCCGTCAACTTGCGGCAATCATGTTTACTGATATCGCGGGCTATACCGCATTGATGCAAACGGATGAGAAGCGGGCTATGCAATCGTTGTCCAGGTATAGAAGCACATTGCAAGAAGCAGTGGTACGCAACGGTGGTGAAGTATTGCAACATATCGGCGATGGCAGCCTGTCAATGTTTCAAAGCACGGTGCAGGCAGTACAGTGTGCGATTGAATTACAACGTGCATTACAGCAAGAACCTATTGTACCATTACGTGCAGGCATGCATCTCGGTGATGTCGTGATTGAGTCAGATAGTGTTTACGGTGATGGCGTGAATGTTGCTTCGCGTATTGAGCAACTTGCAGATCCGGGCTCAATCCTCATTTCGCAGGCGTTGTATGATAGCATCAGAAATCAGCGCAAGTTTCGGGTCAAGTATCTCGGTGCACCTAAACTGCGCAATGTGATGGACCCTACCAAGGTCTATGCGGTTCGCAATCGTGGTGTTGTAGTTCCAGATCGACTCACAAGACAAATCTCGATCGATCTGCGTTCGGTCCGACATACAGGAGCAATAGCGATAGGATTGCTTGTCCTTGCGGGGATGATATTTGGACTTACACAACTACTGGGGAATAAAAACGACAAGAACACTGCCACAGCAGATCGTCTTCCATTGCCTGAACTTGTCATCACGCCATTACAAAATCATACAGGAGACAAGGATCTTGATGGGCTGGGTCAACTTGTAGCGACGCAAATTACCCGTGAGCTCACTGCAAGCAATCTTGTACAAATTCGCGCTCCTGAAAACGTGAAAACAACAAACTTCTATCAGCTCAAAGGCGGATACTATAAGGATTATGATGTCATCATCTTTCAAACCATGTTGTCAGATGGCACAACAGGTCAGATCAAGACAGTTTTTGATCCACAGGTGAGTAGAATTTCAGAACCCGAAGAGTCTATTCCAGAATTAACCGAACAAATACTTGGATTCTGGCCGGTAAAAGATCAGGTATTGACGTCAGGGATCAAGCCACCGAAGTATCGTGCGTATCGTGAATATCAAAAAGGCCTCGAAGTATTATATCAATCTCCAAAAGACGCGGTACGATCCTTTTCAGATGCCATTGCAATCGATGCGGAATATTTAGCGCCACGCATGAGCATCATACACGCTCACTACCTATATGGTGATCTCGGAGCGGCACATCATGACATTGAGATAATCAAAGAAACGCATGGCATTTCAAAAGGAGATCATCAGGTGCTTTCTCACTGGGAATTTCTGATCAACGGAGAATACCAGCGGGCCTTTGATACCTTGAGTCAAAATCTTGACGCAGATTACGACAACGTGTTTGTCCGAATGCAACTTGCACGTATTGCACTGGAACATTTACTCCAACCCAGAAAAGCAATTGAGATCATCACACCTCTGATTCAATCCAAAAATGAAAACACCACGCATTGGCGGGACGTGATGTTCCTTTATCAGGAGCTCTTAATGAAAGTACGTCGCTATGAACAGCTCCTTGAAATCACACCAGCATCAGTGCCATCCAAATCAGATCCTGCATTGATAAAAAACTCAGTACGTGCATTGTGCAGATTGGAGCAACATCAGGAAGTCAGAAAACTGATTGATGAATGTCGTAAAGAAAGCAATCAAAGTCAGTGCAGGGCGGATCAGATTATCCAATGGGCAGCGATCGAATATTGTCTTATTGGTGATACTGTCACACTGCATCGGTTTGTTTCGCAAGGTCTGGGAATGCCATCTGAATCCCGCGTAGATGAGGCGATGCTACATTATCTCGGAGAACATTACAACACTGCCGCAGCGATGTACCGTGAAGTAGCGGGAAATGAAGTAGACACACTTGCCTTCATCAATTATTCTACCCTGGCCGCGATTGCGCAATTCCAAAGCGGCGATACTACACTTGCAACGCAATGGCTTCATGATATTGACAATTGGAATGACTCTTACAGACATGGTATCATTCTCTATCAAAAAGCAAGAATCCTTGTTGCAGCCAAAGACCATGAAACCGCTCTGACCTATCTTGAAGATGCAGCCCGTCACGGAGTTCCGCACAGGTATGGGTACTATGAAACCGATGTATTTCTCGCTCCCCTCTTCCGTGAAAATCGGTTCTTAAGATTGACGGAGGCTAAAGATTAAATCGAGGTACGGGGTACGTGGTACGTGGTACGAGTTACGTGGTACGGGTTACGGGAACGCCTTTGTACCTCGTAACGCGTAACCCTGACCTCGCACCTCGCTCGCACCTCGTACCTCGTAACCCGAACCCCGCACCTCATTCTACGCTCATATACTAATTTCACAACTTTGTCCGTTTGATTTCCTTAAATCGATTTGAAATGAAAAACCTGTTTGGCCGTCTGGCATTGCCTGCTATTCTTTCTGTAGTTGCATTGACTTCGGGAAATGCGCAAATAGAACTCCCACGCGAAAGTCCGAAAGCTGGTGTCTCATACCAGATCGGACTCACTGATATCGCTGTGACATACGCGAGCCCTGCAGTGAAAGGACGTGAGATCTGGGGTGAGTTGGTTCCATATAATGCAGTATGGCGTGCCGGAGCGAATGAAGCGACGACAATAGAATTCAGCACCGATGTGAATATGGAAGGTGAAAATCTTCCCGCGGGCAAGTATGCGTTCTTCCTTATACCACATGAAGGTGATCAGGCATGGACAGCCATCTTCAATAAAATATCTGACCAGTGGGGTGCCTTTAGTTATGATGCAAATCATGATGCCCTGCGTGTAGATGTAAAACCAACTTTCAACAATGGCGTGCAGGAACGTCTCATGTATTCTATTCATGATCATGATACCGACAAGGGGTATATCAAATTTGCCTGGGGTGATGTGCGACTCTATCTGCGTTTCAAAGTAGATGTCCTTGCAGCAGCAATGGAGAATATCCTCACTGCTATCGAAGAAGCACCTGAAGACAAGAAATGGGTGATGTATGCACAGGGTGCGAATTTTCTCCTCGAAGTAGATCAGAACATGCGGCAGGCATTGCAATGGGCTGACATGTCTACATCACGTCGCAATTCTGCATGGAACTGGTGGGTGAAAGCACAGTTGCAAGCCAAGAGTGGTGACCTTACTTCTGCTGTGTCCAGTGCACAAAAATCAATAGACCTTGGAGAATCTGCCGGCACAGATGGCTTCTACAATCGGTCTAAAGCTGAAATCACTTCCAAATTAGATTCCTGGAAAAAAGAACTTGGAATAGAAACTTCTACCGAAACAGCTCCGGTTTTTGATATTGAGGATCGGGAGGATTGAGGGAGGAAGAATGGGTGATTGATGATGGGTGATGAGTGATGGATGATTCATTGATTATTTTTTGATTCATTGAGCAATTCCGACAACTAAGGCAAACTATTAAGCCGCTTAAAGTTGGCGTAAAAGATTGTCATAATCAGCATGAGAACCAATCCAGAACCAGACTATGGATTCCCCATCTCTCAACCCGAGCGCACGATAGTGTAGTGTAATCCTTACTGCGTAAATCGGTTTAGTCAAGTGTACACGCTTAAACTGGAGTCCAGGATGAAACGGGTTCTGTTCAAACATACGATAAGCAGTTCTCGCATGCTTTTTCGCAGTTTGTGGTAACAGGTTATAAGCTTTCCAGAATTGACCGGTCGTATGAGAGATCACAGGTCATCACTCCTTAGTGGTGTCGTCTTCCCTTCATTGTATTCCTTCAATGCCTCTTCGGCAAGAATACCCAATTGATCAGCAGATGACGCAAATGCCTCACTCCATTTTCGTTCAGATTCTAATTCTGCAAGTAGTAACGTAGCATACCGATCCTGGTCATCATCTGGCAGTCCTGAAATTTCAGCGAAAGCTTTTTCCAAAAGCTTTGTCATAGCATACCATTGAATAAGTGAGAAATCAAAGACAATGTGAAAGTAGGCAATTCATCTCTTTAGATCTGGCTTTACCTTCTCTCTCAAGTAGGGTCGTTTCTGCCTTCGTGATATGCTTTCTTCGCTTGCTCAAACAATGACCCTAATTTGTTGACGGCCTTGCCAAATGTGGGTCCTATTTTCTTTTCGGATTCCATGGCAGCAAATAGCAATCTTGCATATTTATCCTGATCCTCTTCAGGCAATTTGGAGATTTCGGAGATTGCCTTCTCTAATAAAATTGTCATGATGTAATGTGACTATGTGAGCAACAATGCCCTCGCGAAAGTATCCACAATAATCGGGTTGGTTTGTTGTACGTGTTCTTTGTGTTGAATTGTCTGTTGCGCTTCATCATACGTTGTGAATAGACGACCCCGCCGGGGTCGATTGTTTTTGCGCCTCTGCGAGGCTACCAAAAGTGGACTCCGCTGGAGTCAAAATCTTGTTGAACTCCATGGAGTCAATGCCTTCTGAACAATTCTAGGAGTCAAACCCCCATTAACCATTAAACAGTTAACCGTTAACCAATACCCTATACTCTTTGCTCTATGCCCTCTGCTTTCTACCACTTACCTTCGCCTCCCATTCATGAACTACCTCACAATCGAAAACGTCTCCAAGTCCTATGGAGAAAAGCTTCTGTTTCAGGATCTGTCTCTGCGTATCAACCAGGGAGAGAAAATCGCCATCATTGCACGAAATGGAAGCGGGAAGTCTACACTATTGCGCATGATCGCGGGAATAGAATCACTGGAAGGAGTCAACCCTACCCTGCTGATTGCCAATAATATTCGTGTCGGCTACCTGCCTCAGGAACCGGATTTTTCATCTACTCCCACCGTTGAGAGTGGTGGAAAAGTATGGGTCCACGAGGACATCTTTTCTTATGTCACCGCAATAGATACTCCGAAGTTTCTGGCAATGCGAAGTCATCATGATGCGATCGCTTCAGGAGATGAACATGAGTTGCAACACGCTATGCTCATGATGGATGATGCAAAAGCATGGGACAATGAATCGAAGGTATTTGAAATGCTTCATGAATTTGGCTTCGTTGATCTGTCTCAACCCATCAGTCAACTTTCCGGGGGTCAAAAAAAACGCGTCGCTCTTGTGCGCATACTCCTCGAAGAACCGGACTTCCTGATCCTTGACGAGCCGACGAATCACCTTGATGTACATATCATCGAATGGCTTGAAGATTATCTGCAGAATTCCCAGCTCGCACTGTTGATGGTGACACACGACAGATACTTCCTGAATCGCGTCTGCAACCAGATCTGTGAAATCCATCGTGGCACATTAGTAAAGTATCGCGGCAACTACTATGACTACCTCGAAAAGAAAGCATTGCTTTCAGACAATGAGTCCACGCAACTTGACAAGACAAAGAAACTGATGCGTAAAGAACTCGAATGGGTACGCCGGATGCCCAAGGCAAGAACGACAAAAGCAAAGTCGCGTATGCAGGCCTTTGATGAAATCAAACAACTTGCATCCCAGAAGCTCGATGATGACAATGTGCAGATGCAAATCGACATGACGAGGCTCGGATCAAAGATTGTAGAGTTTCACAATGCTGGATTTGCATTTGAGGATAAACCCATCATCACAAATTTCAATTATAAATTCAAAAAAGATGATCGTGTTGGACTCATCGGTCCGAATGGTGTCGGTAAATCCACATTCATCCGGCTGCTGATGCATGAGTTATCCGTACAATCAGGAAAGGTGATCCATGGTGATACGGTACTCTTTGGTTATTACAGGCAAGAAGGACTTCTGCCAGAGAAAGATCAGCGCGTCATCGATGTCGTCCGTGATGTAGCAGAATATCTTCCACTTAAAGGAGGCAAGAAACTTACAGCAGAATCACTCCTCGAGCAGTTTTTGTTTCCCCGTCCGCAGCAACAGGTGTATTATTCCCAATTAAGCGGTGGTGAAAAGCGGAGACTTTATCTCCTTACGATCCTGATGAAGAATCCCAACTTCCTCATTTTCGACGAGCCGACGAATGACCTTGACATCATGACATTGAATGTGCTGGAAGATTTCCTGTTGGATTTCCCAGGCTGTTTACTCATCGTCACGCATGATCGTTTCATCTTAGATAAGCTTGTCGATCATTTATTCATCATGCCCGCCCGAACTGACCGTTCCGGGACGGGCGGGGACGGCAGTGATACGATCAAGGATTTTCCGGGAACGTATTCGCAATATATTTCATCACAACAATCCACCCAGGAGTCAGCAGAGACGAATAGCAAGGCAACAGAGCCGAAAGCCTCGGCGGTTGCACATGCGGATCGGAAGCAATTGAAGAAAGTGGAGCGCGACATTGAAAAGCTAGAAGAACGCAAGAAGGTTCTCACTGAACTCCTGTACACACCGGACCTGAGTCTGGATGATATTCAGAAACATTCCAAAGAACTCGAGGATGTGCAACGCCTACTTGCAGAGAAAGAAATACTCTGGCTTGAGATGTTGGAAAAATCAGCGTAAGGATCGACAGACAATTTGCGATTTAATTTCCTACCATTACCCTATCTACCCTACTACTACTTTCAGATAGAATTTTGAGCACATACATACCGCGTGAGAGTTTAGTGATATCTATTCGTAAGGCACCCTGGAAATTTTCTCGAATCATTAGCTTTCCATTGGTATCAAACATTTCCAAAGTGAATTCAGTGTGAAAATCCTCCGGAACAATATGCAATAGGTGTGAGACAGGATTCGGATATACCTCTATATCAAGCACACCTCCTTCCCGTTCATCTTCCACACCAGACACAACATCAAACAACCAAACGACCGCATCCTTAAATTCTCCTCTCCAAAATGCTTCGTTGTGCATACCCTGTGGATCCACCAGCACATGCATCTGATCCGGAGCGGTACCTGCATCTTCCATCAATTCTACCATCTGATTTATCCGGGCGACAACACCACTTTCCTGACCTCCTCCAAGGAAATAGAACTTTGAATCCTCAGAAACTCCTGCATCTGATGTATAAGCATAAACTGAATCAAACAAACCAAATGATGGAGAAAACACTCCTATCCTTCCAAAGACGTCCGGCTCTGCAATCCCGCCATAATGTGAGATCAATCCTCCCATCGAACTGCCCATCAGCCCCGTATGTGACGCATCGATGCTTGTCCGATATGCACTATCGACAAATGGTTTCAATGTCTCCGAGATAAAATCATTATACGCTTCTCCATCACCACCGCCATACTGAGGATTGAACCATGGTGAGTATTCATCAATGCGCAGTCCTCCGCCGTTTTCAATACCTACGACAATAAGACCGAAACCAGTTTCATCAAACAATCCATTCAAAGTTTCATCTACCTCCCATTCACCGGCAAATGATGTAAAGCTGTCGAAGAGATTCTGACCATCATGCATATAAAGTACCGGGTAAGATTCTTGCGAAGTCTCATAGTCGGGAGGCAGATACACCCATATCCTTCTGTTGCGATCCAATTGCGGCATGTAAAAGTCATCGTCGAGAAGATGTACGTTGTCTGCGGCGGTCGAATTACCACCTGACAAGTCAGCCCAGTTGTGCACAGTAATGTTTACGATTGCACCATTTCCACCAAAGGTATACGTCCTGTTCGCGATCTCTTCACCATTTGATCCTTTCTCAACCGATGGCCATGATCCGCGGGTGAACTTGAATTGGATTGTTCCAACCATTTGAGGTAGCGTAATGACGTACAAGGAATCAGCGTCCTTTTGCAAGCGATATGATTCCTGGCCACCGGTCCATCCTTCAAAGTTGCCAGAGATATAGATTGAGGCATTCACAGGTGTTGATGAAGGGAGATTTGTTATCCTGAATGTGACCTGTGCTTCTGCCACGAGCGCGCAATGCATGATACACTCAAGAAGGAGTATAACCCTTAACATACTATGCATATTTCGCATAAAGCAATATTACATCAATTGGAAGAGTATCTATCTAAATTTGGTCAGGGACATTTTGCCGGTTTTAAGTCGTCGCACTCGCGCAGACGCTCGAAGAGCCTGCCCCGATCAATCGGGGTCTTGTGGACGCTTCGAGGTCATGCCTCCCACGGATTGAAGACTTTCTACATGTTATCATCCTCCCTCTAAAACAGAAAAGGATCAATCATCTCCGATTGATCCCTTTCAAAATAGAAATCGTATTACAGTTAGTTCGAACTCAAATTAGGCATAAACTCAGTGAGCTCATCATAGGTCTTTGACCGATCAATCGCGATATCAAGTTCTTCGAGGAATCTCTCATAAGATCCTTCACCATGAATCGATTCGAAATCTACCACAAAGGTGTTCGGTGCATCAAAAAACGCCCATTTGTCAAAATCAATTCCGACTGCGACATGCGGTCCTTCTGATGCACCAAAATGCCAATACACATTATAGGAAGCAGGGTATTTCTTTTGCTTATACACTTCGACGATTTTTTTCAACTGATCCTCGTAGCGATCGCCTTCTCCCGGCCGGATAGTATTAAAACGCAAACGCGATTTTGTGAAATTCTGTGATCCTTCCGGAGCATAGTTGATTTCATTATCCCAGCGCCAATAGGAAATATTGGGAACCGTTTCACAATGAGCCAGGACATTGTTATTCCAATCCACATCATGTTCAGCATTCGTCGCACGCCCATCCATCTGGGTAAAGGTGATAGGTCCCATTAACCATGTGTACGAACCAGAATTTGGACCGGTATTTACCGACCAGACATAGGCTTTGTATGGGTCGGCAGTGTGATACTTTTTGTTGTGTGCTGCAAGCCCAGCCTCCAACTGCCCAATTTTGTCAGCTTTAGGCTTCAGATCAACCACAACCCACTGGGTATAATCGGTTTGTGCGTGTAAGCCTGTCAGCACAAAGGCCAGCAGGCCGAACAGAATCATTGGTTTTCTCATAGATACTGGAAATTTTTAGGTGATAAAATAATTTTGAGTGTTCAAGAACAGTGACAATGTAGGAAACAAATCCAGGACTGAGATTTTTTCGTGACACAATAAATCTCATCACTCCGTCAGTCAGTAAGGAGAATCTTTTCCTGAAATGTGAAGCTGAAATCTTTCATCACCAGCGTGTAAACCAATAACCCATCCCGGTAAGCCGCTCACCGGGGGTTTGCGCTATCTATAATATCGTACACATTTGTTCCGGGAACTTGACAAAGATGGACTCAATGGGCTCTGAAAAATTCTGAGTTCAATTTGAATGAAAGACCAACATATGAAGCATCATCAATTCTTACTCAATATGAAACAGACAGTATTTTTTCTACTTCTCTTTGTTGGAATTTCTTCCACCGATGCACAAAATGTCGGTATCAATACAGAAACTCCAATGGCTACGCTCGACGTCAACGGAGATGTCATCTTCAGGGTAGCGGACCTGATACCCGAAGAACTTACCACCATCGTGCTGGATGTGAATTCTTCAAAATCCAGTGTATACCGAATTACCGGACCAGCGAATGATTTTAATATCAATGGGATTTCCGCAGCTATAGATGGCAGACTGATCACACTCTTGAACAGAAGTGGATATGCCATGACCTTCATCAGTCAGGATCCTGTCGTTGATCCTACTGAGCGAATTATCACAGGTACGATAGACAATATCATTCTCGCAGACCAGGGCGTCATTTCACTGCAGTATGATATTTATGATGAAAAGTGGATTGTAAAGAGCACAAACAAATCGGGAGGAGGTGATGGTGTGTGGGATGCAATGGGTGACAATGCAATCTTTGATGATGGCTTTGTAGGTATCGGCACAGATGCACCAGTGTCCCCTTTGACCATGTTTGCCGACACGAATGGCGTGGGCATGACGCAAATCGGAGGACCCGATTCTATTACCATGACCACCGCGATCAATGATTACTCCGCTTCCATCGGAACTACGACAGATCACATATTCAGTCTGAAATCCGGAGGCTCTGGTAACCTTCACGTAATGCCAGGCGGGAATATTGTGATCGGAAGTGAAAATGCGCTCCAGGGGCAGATCAGCTCGCTTCAAGGTTCTGCAACAAGAATGCTTGATCCATTCACATCAAAAATTACAGTACTGACGGAATTCAATACAGACGGTTTCCTGCATCAAGCTTCTCAGGAAGGCCAGGATGATATCGTCTACCAGGAAAGAATTGGCGGCGTTTCTGTTGGAATTGGAACGTTTTCAAATCACCACCTGCGACTACAGACGAATCAGGTAGGCAGGTTGCAAGTTCTGAATGATGGCCGGATCATCGCTGGTGACAATTTTGCGCCTGCCCTTGCTCACTTCTCTATACATGCCCCAGTCAATCAACCCGGACTTGCTGTGCAAACCTCAAATAATACCGATGGCATCGTGCAGTATGGTGGAGAAGGACAAAAACTTGCCATGCGTATTGGTGGATCGTCAGGATCCATCGGCACCTGGACTCCTCACATTATGCGCATTGTTTCTAATGGCGTGGCCAGAATCAACATTGATATTTTCGGTAATGTAGCTATCGGTACACCTGATCCATTACCGGGTTACATGCTGTCAGTCAATGGCCATGTGAAATGCAAAGAACTGGTAGTCGAGACCGCCGGGTGGCCGGACTATGTATTTGGAGATAACCATAAACTGCTTCCACTCGGAGAAGTAGAAAGATTTATTCAACAGCATAAGCATCTACCAAACATTCCTGCAGCAGCTGAACTTGAACAAGAAGGATTACCTGTAGGCGAAATGCAAAAGAAGATGATGGAGAAGATTGAAGAGCTGACATTGTATGTGATTGAACTGAAGAAGGAGATTGAGGAAATAAAACTAAACAGGAAATAAAGTCATACAGTCTTTACTTCTCATTTCCAAATTAAAATCATAGAGGTTGTCATGAGAAATCGTTTATCAATCCTGGTTGTGATCTGTTGTCTGTTCACAAGCGTCTTGTTTGGGCAATTTATCCCAATGTCTGCGGAACTGGCAACACAACTCGAAGGCAAGAAAGCATTCGCAGACATCATGGCCACAGTTGACCAATACTATGTCAGCAAAAACTATTCTGAATCCCGCTCGCTGACCTCAGAGTATAAGAAATGGCATCGATGGGCATGGTACGCAGGCAGACACCTAAACATGGCAGGTGAAGTGGACTATAACACGGATGAATATCTCGAGATTGCTTTACAGAGATCAAAAGAACCATTGGGTGATCAACGTTCAAATTCAGGGATATGGAGCTTTGTTGGTCCTTACAATACAGTGTGGGCAGCAAATTGGGGCACGAAGGGACAAGGAAGAGCAGACCGTCTTGCATTTCATCCTACCAATCCGGAAATCATCTATGCAGCAACACCTGCTGGTGGCTTATGGCGTACAGACAACGGAGGACTTAACTGGTATTCTATTTCATCAAACCTGCCAAACTGCGGTATTAGCGGTATCGTGATCAGTGCTGATGATCCGAGTGGAAATAAAATCTTCATCCTTACCGGAGATGCAGATACACAGAATGGTTATTTCGTCCACAACTTTGGATATCGCCGGGCCTCTATCGGCGTACTTGTCTCTTACAACGGCGGCGTGACATGGAGTAGATGTGGCAATTCACAAAGCGCATTCAACGGCAGGCAATGCTATAAGATCCTTCAAATCAGAGGGCTGCCATACCGCATGATGGTGGCTACAGACAGTGGTATCTATTATACCAATGACTATGGCAATACCTGGAATTTTCAGGATATGTTTGGAATCACGATTTATGACCTGGAGCAGCATCCTACGGACAATAGTATTGTCTATGCTGCACTCAGTAATACAATACGCAAATCCGTCAGCTGGGGCGTCGACTTTCAGGATATAGCGTCCTACAACCCAATTCCAGGTACTGCGGTCCGTACTGCTTTGGCAGTCACGCCAGCCATGCCTGATGAAGTATATTTCATGATGGCTGGTGGCGTGAACAGGTTGTATAAATCTATCAATAGCGGCGACAATTTCACTTCTATTAACACGCAAGACCTTGTGAGTGGAGCTTTTGATGAATATGTATGTGCTTTTGCAATTAATCCCACTACGAATCTCAACATGGTTACAGGTGGAGTGGATATCGTCAGTTCCTCCAATAATGGATCATTTTTTGGCAATCTCACCACAGGACAGCTATCTGACAACCCACCTCCTGCTAATTTTATCCATTCAGATATTCATGATCTTGCTTATAACCCATTATCGAATTTTCTGTATGCGGCTACAGATGGTGGTGTGTATGTGAGTTTCGACAATGGAGTCAACTGGACAGAACGGACGAATGGACTTACTTGTACACAGTACTTCTATATAGATGGAGTCGAGGGAATTGCTAATCGCTATATCGGTGGAGCCCAGGACAATGGGACTGCCTACACAACGAATGGCTCTACCATGAATTATTGTGGAGCCGGAGATGGTTTTGCTGTAAGCTTTGTGAGTGACGACGACGATCTCCACTATCAAGTGACGAATACGGATGTCTATAGATTCGACAGATCCACCAATACACGGATGTTTATCAGCCCGGGTACCGTACCCAATCGCACATTTTACCCAAACGTCATTGCGCATCCAACAGACGATCAGATTGTGTACGTTGGGTATGCCAACACTACCTGGCGTTCTTCCAATCAGGGAGGATCATGGACCGATATCAGCGACGGTATGGGTACATCGAATGGCGGTTCAGGACATACTGGAGGTTTTGCTGTCACTCCGGCGACTCCAGACAGACTGTATGCCGCCAACGCAACAGTATTGAGAAGATCGGACAATCAAGGAGACGACTGGACAACGATTTCAGGAAATCCCGGTTGGCCTGGTTTATTTGGAGCGATCACAGATATTGCTTGCAGACCCAACACGACAAACGAAGTCTGGATAACAATGACTGGAAACAACGGTCAGAATAAGGTTTTCTACAGCAGTAATGCTGGCGCAAGCTGGACAAACTTCACAGGAAGTCTGCCGGATGTGCCGGTTTACTGTATTGCATATGACGACACAGGTGACGCTTATATTGGAACGGAGCTTGGAGTGTATTTCATGGATTTTGAAATGAATGATTGGGTACCGTTTTACAATGGGATGCCCCTGGTACCGGTCACGGATTTGTTCATCAATGAAACCTTAGGTCAAATTCAAGCATCTACTTTCGGAAGAGGGATCTGGCAAAGTGATTTGTACAGCGCTTGCGGTCCTTTCATGTTTTTGACAGGATTGACCGAAGGACAGCAATTTTACCAATCAAATGGCTTTATTGAGACTTCACAATTTGTGCCTGGGTCATTTGGCAACGTTCTGCGATTGAGATCACCTGCGAAAATCATTTTCAAGAACAACTTCAAAATACATGAAGGTGGCTATATGCGCGCTACCATAGGCAATTGCGGGCAGGGGATTTTCAATCTGGATGGCAACCCCACCAACACAGATAACATGACCAAAGCGAATTTCCTGCAATTGAAGGCAACTCTGAAATGAGTGTTTCTGGACGAATCGATCACTGGCTAATTCTTCTTTGAGTAATTTTCATCCATGCGTAATGCTGGTCTGTTGATTTTACTTTGTTGTTCTTTAGCTATTGCAGCCCAGCAAAAGCACACATATACGTTTCGCTATCTCGATACGTCTCACGGACTGCTTCACAATAATGTACTGGGCATTAGTCAGGATACCAAGGGCTTCATGTGGATACTCACTGTCAAGGGGCTTCAACGCTATGATGGATCCCGATTTATCAACTATCCGGAAGTCGTCAATAACTCCTCTGTCACACTGATGACGGGTACCCAATTGTTTGTAGACAACAGTCTTGGCACTGTGAACGTCATCAAATGGGATAGCATTGAGCAACTCAACTTAAGTACCAACAAAATCACAACCCGACAAACAGACGATATCATCTTAAGTCAGGGCGACCCCTTTCAAACTTTCAGCGACCCGTACCAGTTCACATGGAGGATCAGCGAGGATGGAATAATTGGTATTAAAGCAGGCCAGGAGCAGCAATACAAAGCCCTGAACTTCCGGCGCACCTGGAATCAAAGTTCGTTTATGGCTATTGATAGCTTATCCAGAGAACTCTGGATGCCTTTTCTGGACAGGCTCATGCTGTTCGAGTTAAAATCCGGTCAGGTCCATACTTCTAAAGACACTGGTCATCATCCATTATTGGACAAAATCCATGATGGAATAGGAAGCTATCTCAGGATGAGCAGTATTATGCGAGATAGTGATGGCAACATTTATATTCTGCTCTGGGATCCTACACACATGTTTTTAAAATTTGATGCACGTACCCATGAGGTGAAAACATTTTCATTACTGGATGTACTGCCAGAGCAATATTCAAATGCGCGGACAGACTCAACCATATTTATCTTCTCCATGTTCGAAGACCGTCAAAAACAAATATGGATAGCTACAGATCGCGCGGGACTTATCCGCTATGACAGGTACAAAGACAACTTTGAATTTATTGTTGCAAATGAAAATCTCCGCAACGGAGTTAAATACAATTTTTCAATCAGAGCTATTTTTCAGGATCGTGACGATAACATTTGGCTGGGTACTGACAATGGCGTAAGTATGTTCAATCCCTACAAGAGTTATTTTACATCTGTTTATGATATCACTGATAAATCGAATTCTCTTTCAAATTTTGAACTCACTGATGTCATCGAAACCAGCAGTGGACAGATCCTGGTGAGTTCATGGGGTGGCGGTATTTCAGTTTTTGATCATGAGTGGAAGTTGGTGAAGACTCTCAAGTTTAGTGGTTCTTTCAAGCGAAATCAAGTCTGGAGCTTCGTTGAAGCAAATGATGGTATGATCTGGGCCGGAGCACAGAATGGATATCTCCATATCTATGATCCGGGTACAGGTGCTACAAGAACACTCCGGCCGCCAGAGGCCCATGGTTCTACAATTCGCGCGATGACAAAAGATGGAGATGGCAATATTATCCTTGGCTTGCAAAATGGAAGAATAGCAATTTGGGATGCGCACAAAAAAGAATTCTTTGCTTATGGAGATCAAGCCGGTTCAATTCCCTCCACTTTTTCGCCAATAGTGAACATTCAGATCGATGACTTGCAGCGATGTTGGGTAAGCACTGAAGTAGACCTCAGGGAATTTGACCTGAAAAACAGAATATTCAGCGGGACTTATAGCCTGGCCAATCGATCCATCATGATGCAAGGAATCGAATCTTATAACGACACCACCCTGTTGGTAGGCACCACTGACCGTGGACTTTTTCTGTTTCACACGACATCCGGGACGTTTTCTCAAAAAGGAATCCCTGATCAATTGATCAATACGGGTGTACATGCGATTGACAAATATGTCTCAGGACAAGTGTGGATAACAACAGATAATAGTGTATGCAACTATAGTCCCGAACAGCAAAAGGTGATTCAATATCAACTCGGCAATGACATCATTACCTCACAATTTACCGGCTGCAGGTTTTTGCATCGGCGTAATGGAGACTGGCTTACCCAAACCTATAGTGAGATTGTGAGTTATTGTCCTGACAAGATCAATGACGAGATTTCCACCGTTGCTCCTGTGGAAATCTGTGGGTTGCATGTCAGTGGACGGATGCTTTCTGCAGATTCGTTGCAGTCTATAGCTTCTTCTCTCAAGCTCCCATATGATCAGAATTTTCTAACAATCGATTTCTCGCTTTTGGATTATTCTAAGTATCAGCAACCTGTTTACTCCTACCGCTTAACCGGGATCAATAAAGACTGGGTGACCACGGAAGACAAATCGGCGCACTATTCAGATATCAAACCAGGTGATTATCTGTTTCTTGTAAAAGCGCAAATCGGAGATAAGACAACAGAAATCACTTCCTTTCAGATTATTATCACACCTCCTTGGTACGGCACCTGGTTGTTTCGTCTTACCTGCTTCACTCTTGTTGTGATAGCGCTATTCGCACTGATGAAGAGCAGGATTAAAACCATCCGCAAGGAGTCACATCTCAAACACAGGATCGCCGAAATGGAAATGATGGCACTACGCGCACAGATGAATCCACATTTCATCTTCAATTGCATCAACAGTATCGACGCGATGATCCAGGGCAATGACAAATACAGGGCAACGACTTACCTCAATAAATTTGCCAAACTGATCCGCAACATCCTTGATAGCTCCGCAACGAATAAAGTGCCACTGTCAAAAGACATGGAGACATTGCGATTGTATGTGGAGCTTGAACACTTCCGTCATGAGAAAAAGTTTGTTTCCGAATTCAACATCGATGATGAGTTGTTGCAAAGTGACTACAAAGTACCACCATTGATCATCCAGCCATACGTGGAGAATGCGATTCTGCATGGCCTTCGCAACAAGACAGGAAATCAAGGACTGTTGCAAGTGTCGGTGTTCAAAAGTGAGGATCACCTTCTCTTTCGAATAGAAGATAATGGCGTAGGACGGCATTCAGCGAATGGTGGAACAACCAAATTTTCCGAAGGATATGGCCTGCAATTGAGTTCCGATCGGATCCGGTTGTTCAACAATGAGGACATTGCGTCCGTACATATCACCGACCTTGTGGAAAATGGGAATCCATCCGGCACACGTGTAGAAGTAAAATTAAAGATCAGCTAAATGCATACTGCAGTAATCATTGATGACGAGGAGAAAGGAAGGTTTGCGCTGCGACAGAAACTCATCGACTATTGCCCAAACGTACAAGTGCTTGCAGAAGCAGAAAATGGCAAACAAGGCCTGGAAGTGATCAATATGCATAACCCTCATATCGTCTTCCTCGACATCGAAATGCCAGAGATGAATGGTTTCGAAATGCTCATGCGCCTTCCTGAGAAGAAGTTTCAGATCATATTTACTACAGCATATGACCACTATGCGATCAAAGCAATCAAGTACGCTGCGTTTGACTACCTCTTAAAACCCATCGATATTGATGAATTGAAAACAACTATTGAAAGGGTGTCTCTTCAGACTGATTCAAACGTCACAACGGAAAAACTTGATGTACTTCAGAAGAATCTGCTCTCAAAACCTTTCTTGAACAAAATCGCGATTCCGACAAACGACGGTCTGCTTTTTTTTGACATCAGCACGATCATAAATCTGGAAGCTCAAAGCAACTATACAATGATCTATTTCAAGGACCATCCGAAACTGATGGCGAGTCGAACACTGAAAGAATTTGAAGAAATCCTTCCTGCAGACACCTTTTTCAGGACACACAATTCCCATATCATCAATCTGAATTTTATCAAACGATATCTGAGAGGTGATGGAGGTCAGGTTGAAATGACCAATGGGTGCTATGTCATTGTTTCCAGGAGCAGGAAAGACGAGTTTCTAAAAATGATCGGGCGTTGAAGAAGTGGTTAACGGATAACGGCTAATGGTTAACGGCGAACGGCGAACAGCATGACGGACACCACTCCTTCGTCGCGGTAGGCTGCGGTCCGCGCGCTACTTTGCGATCTTGGCGACAACTAGTGATCAGCCTTTGGCTGGCCTTTACGTGAGCATTCTGTGCATTCCTCTTCTTCGCGTCTTTGCGAGAGGATTCTATGCCTCTCCTCTTCTTCGCGATCTTCGCGACTTTGCGTGAACATCCCTTTGTACCTCCTCTTCTCCGCGATCTCTGCGTCTTCGCGTGAGACAGTCTTTGCGACTTCTCTTCTCCTCGACCGCTGCGCCTTTGCGTGAGAATCACTTTACGTCTTTGCGTGAACAGCAATTGCTCCATAGATTGTTGTACATTGCGCCCTCATTCGTAGCAAATGGGCTCTGACAAGCCGGAGTGACTCCCTTTCAACGTATTTTGCTGTTTTGAAACACTTCCATATCGATGGAAGAATTTTATCATTTAACTAAAGAAATTTATGGCTAAATCACAAGAGACGTTTAACAAGAAGGAAAGAGAAAAGAAGAAGCAGAAGAAGAGGCAGGACAAGAAAGAAAAGCAGGTAGAACGTAAAGCAAATTCAACAAAAGGGAAGTCGGTAGAACATGAGTACTCGTATGTCGATGAATATGGTAACTATTCTTCCACCCCACCCGACCCAAATAAAAAGCAAAAAATCAAGCTCGAAGATATTCACGTGAGCGTCCCAAAACAGGATCCCAGTCTCAAGCCCGATGTGAATAGGACAGGACGGATCACATTTTTCAACGAAGACAAAGGATTTGGATTTATCAGAGACGATCAATCACAGGATAGCGTCTTTGTCCATGTCAGTGGAATGATAGATCAGGTCAGAGAAAATGCCAAAGTGACCTTCAGAGTCGAGCGCGGTCATAAAGGACCTACGGCTGTAGATGTGAAGGCGGTTGCGTAATTATTCGCGATTCTCAATTCACGATTCTCAATTAAAGCAAGGGAAGAAATTCTCGTTTGTCAATTCTCTATTCTCCATTGGGCCTTGCCTACTGGCAGGCAGAAATTTGACAAATTCCTGGCGGCAGGCAAGTAAGGCTCTCTTCTCAATTGAGAATTGACAATAGAGAATCGAGAATTGACCATCACTTCCCTTCCTTCGCCAATTCCCTCCTCACTCCCATCTCTACATCCGCCGTCTGAATCTCGCGGCCATTCTCTGCAAGGGATTGCAGGCATGTGTATTGGACGATGTTCATGATTTGAGCGCCGGTGAGTTCATGACTTGCAGCTAGGATCTCAAAAGACATCCCCTTCGCGAGAGTGGCTTTTGCTGGAAACGCTTTTTGCCAAAGCAGTAATTTCTCGTCATATCCTGGATTCGGAAAGTACATCATCGCATTGAAGCGCCTGATGAATGCCTGATCGATATTGTTTTTGAAATTCGACGCAAGGATCGACAATCCGGAATGGGATTCAATCCGTTGCAAGAGATAGGACACTTCCTGATTCGCATATTTGTCGTGTGCATCGCGAACACCGGTACGTTTCCCAAAGATCGCATCGGCTTCATCAAAAAAGAGGATCCAGTTTTTATGTTCTGCCCGCTCAAAGAGTGAAGCAAGGTTCTTTTCAGTTTCTCCGATATACTTGGAGACCACCATTGAAAGATCAATCCTGAAGACGTCGCGTCCTGTGTATTTCCCCAGCAACATCGCCGTAAGTGTTTTACCTGTCCCAGGAGGACCGTAAAAAAGCACACGATACCCTGGTTTGAGCTTCTTGTGCATGCCCCATTCCGCCATCAACGTTTCATGATGGTTGATCCAATACTCGATTTCATGAATTTGCTGGAGCGTATGTGCATTCAATACAAGGTCACTCCACTCCATTTCTGTGCTGATGTGTTCTGCTGGAAAATCCATGCTCAACTTTGGCAAGGGAACTCTACCGGTCGTAAACACTTCAACAAATTCTTTCTCCATGATCAGTCTACCACTCAATCGCGGTTCAGAAGCACTGACGGATTGCAACGCCAGAATCTTATGCTTAAAGAGAAATTGTTCTTCATCGAACAGCGACAGCAGACCTAATCTCGATTCAGGTTGAGTTCCGGCAAGGACGAAGAGCACCGTCTCTCCAGTTGGCAATGTGCCGCGGTGCTGCTGTCCTTTGATCCCTCCAAACTCCGGAAACTCGCCACCACCTGGCATGAATCGTTGAATAACCTGATCAAAGAAACCCGGAAGGATGTGTGGAGCAAGCGCCATGGTGATCAGAATCATCTCCGAATTCGTGACGGCGTATTGACTGAAAAATGCAGCCATTGGTGTACGATCATCGCTCGCAGGAACAGGAACAACAGGATATACAACCTCTGCACCTTCAAAGTGGGCGCGCAATCTCGACTCTACCATTTGCCTGAGATAATCCAGACATGCGCCAAGAAAAACCTGTTTCTCCTTGCTTATGTCATTTGAGGCCAACACATTCTCACGATAAGGGTGCATATGCTGTTGTTTCTTTTGAGAAGTATCTGATCACATCAAAGTTTACGCTCTCTGACTGCTTCGACATCGATGCTCGACACTTGTTCTTTGCCTGCGGCTGTATATACTGCAATCACATCGACACTGTGCGAGCTTTCAATGACCAGGAAACCTTCGAAACCATGGATCAATTGTAAACCAAATTCCCGGATCTGGGCACAAGTCACGCGCGCAACGCCATCAGGTTCCAGGATAAAGTCGAAATACTTTGAAATACCGATGGGCGAGGCAATCTTCTTCCGCAACTTGACTTTCACATTCTGCGGATTGTGAATATTCACTGCCGTCTGATATGAACCAGGAACTACTGCATCACTTGTTTGTGACGTCCCGGGAATATGTGACGTGCAGATGAATTTTGCGGCATACTGAAATTTGTAGCCACGCGGTCTTGCTTTAACTGTCTTTGCCATTGTACATTGGATTTGGATGATAAAATGATTTTGTTTATTTCCTCGCCTTGAGTAGTTTGTATTCCTCATCAAGTTCCTTTTTATTCGTTTTGATTACTGCTTCCGGGTCGCCAGGCTTGTTCTTTGGATCGAATGCTTTACCCGCAATGATATTTTTCGTCACGGTATCATACATGTCATCCTGATCGAAACCCATCAACGTTATTCTTATGTCATCGAAGCTTTTCTGCCATTCAGCTTGTTTAGCCGTGGGAAGTTGTCCCTTGAGCTTTTCCATGTGAGGCCTTACGGAGGTTTCAATCGCTCTCACCTCTTTGACAAAAGGAATGTAGCCATCGAGGAGTTTAAGATTATCGAGATAGTTTTTGACGATTGCGTCTATATTTTTCTTCGCACCAGCAAAGTCTACCGGGAGATTGCCAATGATGCTTTGAAAATGTGAATACAGTTCCGTTATTAATTCACTGTCCAGCTTATCCTCCAATCCCTCTGTGATGATTTTCGCAGCAATTGCACTTTCATCATCGACAAGTATCTGCTTTAAGAAAGCCTCTCCTGAAAATTTCACGAACCCTTCCGAAACCATCCGTGCGAGTTTCATGAGATCTTCCAGATCGCCAATGTGATCCTTTGTTGTCGACTGAAAACGAGATGCGCTATTTACTGTACCTGCGCTTAAATCCAAAAGCATTTTATCCCGAAGCCCTTTGATGTATGTAGAGTCGATAGTTTTCCTGATATCGCTCTCTTCGGTTATCTCGGGCAGAAGATGCGCTGCGAGATCTTCGAATTGGATTGCGATTTCGCGCTCATAACGGAATTCAGCATTGACAATCCGCCAGTGGGGAAACAAATCACTGACTGCCATGGCATACGCTACATAAGTCCAGAGGTTTTTATATGCCCCATCCTTGTCCTGACCACTGAATGCAGCGGTACCAGGCTCGCTGCCCATCTTTCCTCCTGTCTTTCGATCCATGATCAACAGAAGAAGGAGCTGTACCTGTCTGTCTTCTCCCAATGCAAAGAAATCAGGACAGAGATGCACAAAAGTGCCAGGATAACGGTTGTAACCAACATCACTCTTGTCACAACTCGTTTCACATTCAACCTTGATCGGCAAGCCGAAAGCATCATTGGTCTCTTTGAAACGTTCCATGATGCGTGTGACTTCAGAACGGTCTCTTGTTTTGAAAAAGTTTGCAATAAGATTCGCTCCTTGTACATGACTTGCATCACCGATCATATTCAGCGAATTCGTGACCATCCTCGCACCAAAAGCCATCCGTTTCTTTACAACACTCTTCTGGGATGGTGTACAATCGTCGATCACATCTCCCGGTGGCTGGGATACAGTGAGCTTCTTAGGACTTAGCACCTGCACAGCGAAGTTTTCATACGAAGACGCATTGTTGATAGCATCAACAGGCTCCAGATATTGATACAGACGCTCGCCTCCATAGCCTGTGTCTTCAACATTAGCATGCACATGCACAAGTTCATGAAACATCGCACGCAGCCTTTCTTCCTTCGAATGTTCGAAGAAACTATCGCAGTAGTTCACGGTCTGATCACTGCGGTCAACATATGCCATCGCAAGTGCAGCACAAAGCGGATCAAAAGGTTGTGTGCATACATTGGCGAAATTCTGCGGCTGCGTTTCTAACAATCTAAAATTATCGGCAACCTGTTGTGCATATTTGATTTTCTGATAATCCGGAAGCTGTCCATTTATTGCCTGATGGAAGAAATGACGTTCAAGTGCATCTGCAACTTTTGGATCCGGCATGCTACCAAATTCCATATCAAAGACATACCCATTGACAGCAACAAAACACTGCCTCCCCCAGACTTTAGTGTCAGCAACGGTCTCATCGAGCTTACTTCGCTTTTTCGGCTCACATGAATCAACAATCTGGCTTTTGTCCTTGAGTGTTTGAATACGGTTTAATTGTATCCGGCGCAAAAGGGGCGCAAAGTTCTGCTTGTCATCTTCTCCCACCTGATTAAACAAGGTATCGATATAACCAAGCGCTTCCATTGCCATGATCGTATCGCGAAAATCGACTGGATTCATGACGTCCAGTAATACCAGGACATCATGCACATTTCCATCAGTGATCACGGGATCGGAAGCCGTTCGGGTGAGCCTGTCCTTCATGGTATCCATCTGACGTTCCTTTCGCTGGATCGACTCTGGCGCAGACGTTTGAATATCACCAGTGCAATGATTGCAAGTCTTATCCGTCGGATCGGATTGGACATTCTCATCCAACTTCGGAGCAACAGCAGGTGCGGCTGGAGTAATACCCGTATATGTCGTCGTGATGAGTTTCTTCTCGCATGCATCACCGCTGCCGGCAAGAATATTTGCTTGCGAAGGAGGCGTGATGGGATTTACATTCGTCGGTGTATTGACTGGAGGATTGCTTGACCCGGCAGGATAACCAGCCAGAAATATTTCTACTCTGCGCCAATTGTCAGGATTAGCATCAAGAGGTGACGGTGGAGGTTGTGTATTACGAATACCTGTAGTAGATCGAAAACGATTGACCAGCGGAGTATCGCTATCGTATTTATCCAGGTGTCTGGTATGTCGAACCCTCTTTGCAAAATATCCTTTCACAACATTTGCACGGTCCAAACCCACGCGATCATTGATTGCTTCTGTTCCACTCGTATCTGTGTGCCCGACAATGTCGACATACAAATCATTGGTCTGAATAAGTCTGAGGGCAAGATTAAGTTTATCAATTTGTGTACGATCCGGAATACTGAAAGGACTGATCCTATTGATAGGATAACCACTGACGACAATTTTTGCGAATGATTCTCCACGATGAGGTCCGCTACTGGCAAGTCCACGCAAATCGGAGGCTGGAACACCCTGCTCTGTTGCAATAAGATTCTGAATGTTGACGGTTGGATCATGTTCATTCGAAATCAACCTGCCTGCATCCGGAGGATGTGCTCTTAGTTCCATCAATGCCGCGTGTCCACAAAGTTCATGCCCCAGCAAAATTTCAGCAGGCATGAGTACGCGTCGCTCTGTCGGGCCACCCGTCCAACTTCCATAGTCGATCGGAGCATTCGGACCAGTGATTACAACAGCATTCGCAGAATGCAATGTGTGTGGGCCAACGACATCACTTACCAGAATACGCCAATTGCCGGTTGCCGCTGGTCGCGTAAGTATCTGCAGACAACAACAAGCAGTTGAGTTACCGGAGCCAGCGATCTCAGTTTCATTGCGTGCAGGATCAATAGGTGTCACATTCCCTGTAGAACCATCGATCTGAAAATCTGGACAAAGGCGATTCAATAAAGACTGGACATGTCCAATACGTTGCGCCGGAGTCAATCTACTTGCCGGATCACGATCAGGATTCCTGTTTGGGAGTTTATTCGCGAGATATGAGGGATATGTTGGTTCTACTTTGAGGCTGCGCTGAACTGTCCTGGATGCACCACCTTGTTGGACAACGTGTGTCAATTCATGTGCGAGTAGCCGCTTGCCTTCTGTTGAGCCAGGGTTATACTGGTTATGATTAAAGTAGATATCACTGCCGTGTGTAAATGCTTTTGCCTGGATACTTTGATTCATCGCTGATGCACGACTATCATCATGTATACGCACCGAAGAGAAATCTTTGCGAAATGCATTTCTCATCGATGATAGAGCATCAGTTTGCAAAGGACTTCCACTGCCTTTGGTGCTGTGAATTTCTGATGACAATTTCCCACTGGCTGTGTGAGCAAGCGTGTTTGATTTGCGCTGGACCGTATTGTCTTCATCTTCGCATGCGGCACACTTACGTTGCAAATCAGGTATGTGACTTTCATTCTCTTCCTTCTCCTTCTTCTGCAATTCTTCTTCTTCGCAAGAGGCACATTTGCGCTGGACCAGCGAGAGATTGACTGCAGGTGCTATTGATGCAGAGTTCTCAGGCATGCGCATGACCTTATCTGCCATGGCATCTGCCTCCTGTTCGTATTTATCGCCGGGAGAATTGATGGTGAGCTTCGGTTGAAAGAAAGCATGCGCACGCTGCGATATCGCTGAAACCTCTTTGCCGGTATTTGAAACTGTACGCATTTAGATTATTTGCAGTTTGCCGGGGGATCTGTTGCTTTATTACCACTTGTACCATTCACAGTCTTACGTCGGTCTAGGAGCTCCTTTAATTTGCTCTCATACGTCGTTTTCAACGCAGCATCAAAACATCTGTATAGGCGAATCGCTTCATCGATGAGGTTCTTTCGTGTACTATCGCTCATCCTACCAGTGCCGATAAACTCATCAGAAAGGCCTTCAGTGTGAAAAGCAAGAAACTCACGTTCTGTCGATTTATTTCCTCCGGCCAAGCCGTCACGATACTGTTCGATGTGTTGCAATTCATGTGCGACCTGTAATGCACGCCTTCCGATGCCACCCTTTGTCGTGTCATTTAGAAATTGATCACCCACACAGAGATCACCTGTTGTCGTGGCCCCAGATCCTACGCTTCGTACTTCGAGCCCAACTTTTGGGGAGTAGTAATTGATCTTCCGCACAAGTGGTCCCATTGAAGGCATATATGTGCAGATGAGGTCATTTACCACTTTGATCGCCCTGTCCTGTGCCGGCACTGTCTGATCTGCAGCCGTATCAATAATCCTTTGCGCTGATGCATCGATCTTGTTGGCCTGACCCTGCGCCTGCTTGCCGATGTTTGTACTTCCTTCAGGACAAGCAACGAAGGTCTTTCCATATGTATCCGCTTTGTAACAAGGATTCTCTTCTTTGCGATAGACCACCCAACCCTGCTGAACGACATGTGTCAACTCATGCGCAAGAAGATGTTTGCCTTGAGATGTTGAAGGCGAATACTGGTGCGCATTGAAATAAATGTCGTTTCCATAAGTAAATGCTTTCGCCTGAATATGATCATTCAGACGTGCAGCTTCTGTATCCGCGTGTATTCTCACATTGGAAAAATCGTGACCAAATGCATTGTTCATGGTTGTCTTTACCGAAGATGGCATCTCGCTTCCTCCACCTTTACCCGACTTCAATCTTGATGACAACCCAGTAGACGCATTGACAGGTGTGTTGCCAGTTTCCTTCCGTTGCATTTTCTCTTCGTTCTCACATTCGGCACATTTGCGTTGGATGGCTCCTTGTGGAGCAACTGTTGTGGTAGAGCGCATCACATGATCCGCCATAGCATCGGCTTCCTTCTCGTATTTGTCACCAGGTGTATTTACAGTAAGTTTAGGTTGAACGACCTTACTAAAAAAGGTACTAGGGCGAAACGCTTTGACTGCGTTTGGCCGTAAGTTTCTATTTGCATGCACGCGTTCGTCTAAATGCATTCTATACTGCTGTTTATCAATACGCTTCAAAACGATTCCTAATCAAATCCAGTGAGTGTTCCGGGAGATGACCAATAACGGTTATTCAGTGCTCTCGC
>JANNQA010000160.1:0-37636 GCA_031400515.1 Bacteroidota bacterium | reverse complement strand
TGCATGGTTCTGTCAAAACAACAGAATCCGGATGCCAGGTATATTTGATACTGCCGGGATATTTCCTTGCAATATGCTGGACGAGAAAGACATCATCTCCGGAAGCAAAGTCTGTATTTCCGGAAAAACCACCAACCGTCTGAAATGCAGTTTTACGAAATGCCATATTGGCGCCATTTGCGAGATGGTGCAATCCACTTTGAATACCCGATGCTGTAATCAATGCAAGCCCAGCAATATCAAGCGCCTGAAATCTCTCAAACGGACTTTTAGTATCAGCAAGCAGAACTGGTCCTGTCACCATTTGTGTGTTGTCGTCGAATGTGGTTGCAATCGCATTGAGCCAGCCCGGTTGTGCCACGCAATCAGCATCGGTGGTCACGATGATCTCTCCCCGTGCTGCGGCAATTCCGGTCGTGAGTGCATGTTTTTTTCCTTGTGCCTCTTTGGATGTGTAAAGCACGGTTACATTGGGAAATCGGAGTACACGTTCTGTTGTTAGGTCTTCCGAACAATCATTCACCACGATGACTTCATAGTGTTCAGAAGGATAGGATTGAGATACAATTGATTGAAGGCACCTGCCAATGAGTTTTTCTTCGTTTCGTGCAGCGATGACAATAGAACAAAATGGAATGACTGCAACAGTTGGAGTCGAGATCAACTTCGGCTTCCAATGATGCATGTAGTAACGAAGCAAAAGCACATATCCAATAGTGCAAGTCGCAGCAAGAGAAATCAGTATTGTCACCGCAAAAGGCTATTTGCGGTCCGGACTTTCCTCGAAGAAGTCGTCGTAGGTATTCTTTGGTTCTGTTTTCGGCGGCAATGCTTCCAGGTCAAGGACTCTTGGATTTGTCTCCAGATGCGTGACATCTTCATAATCGACTAATTCTCCATCGCGACGGACTTCTATTTCCTTCCGATAAGATTTAATCCTTTTGTCAAGAATCGCTTTTCCAAGAAGGAACCCACTGACAATCGGAAAACCAACGACACTCAGAATGATCGCCAGGATACCCATCAATGGTCTTCTGCGTAAGAGATCCCAAAGAAATTTAAGATAGCCAACTACTGTGCGATAGTTGATCAGAAGAGCGGCTATAATGAGTACAGGCGCTGCCCAGGCCAGAATAGTAAAGATCCCCCTTGCAATAAAGAACAGTACAATAAAGAACAGGATCACCATGATCAGTCCCATGATACCATTGACTTTTAATTGAAAACCTTGCCGTGGTTGCATTGATTATGATTTATTTGGTGAAAGTACAGAGTCTGAAAATAACGCCGATTATGTAGCCAGTTAGTAGCGAACGTAGCGGCGGACCTATGTGTCCGTCTTGTGGAAGTTCTACGTAGAAGCATTTAAAACCTCACGGAAAGTGGTTCATTCTACGCTTCCACGGCATGCGTAAACTGCATCTCAAAGAGCTTCTTATAGAGTCCATGCTCAATTTTTATCAACTCTTCGTGAGGACCGAATTCTTTCACCTGTCCATGGTCAAGCACGAGTATATTATCCGCGTTCCGAATCGTAGATAATCTGTGCGCAATGATGATCGATGTACGATGCGAGATCAATGTCTCGATCGCATGCTGAATGATCGCCTCAGTTTCATTGTCAATTGAGGAAGTTGCTTCGTCCAGGATGAGAATATCAGGATCGTACACCAACGCACGTACGAATGAAATCAATTGCCGCTGCCCCATCGATAAGTTATTCCCGCGTTCTGTCACCACAAAATCATATCCATCTGGTAGCCTCTCAATGTAGGGATGCGCTCCGATCACTCGTGATGCTTCTAGGACTTGATCTCGCGTAATATCAGGACGCATCAGAGTGATGTTTTCATACACTGTGCCCGTAAACAAGAATACGTCCTGCAACACCATGGCCATTCGCGCACGCAGTGTACTGAGCTCATATTGCCTGAGATCAATGCCGTCTACGAGCACAGCGCCGGATTTGATTTCATAAAAACGATTGAGGATATTGATGATCGTGGTCTTGCCTGAGCCAGTACTACCGACGATAGCCAATGTGCCTCCTGCGGGAATATCAAAACTGACGTCACGGAGCACTTCCGCTTTGCCATCATACGTGAAGTATACATGTTGAAATGAGACAGCACCTTTGAGTTTTTCCGGACGAAGGACGCCTGTGTTTTCAACTTTACTATCGTCATCGAGAATTGCAAATACACGCTCGCTGGCCACCAGTCCCATTTGCACTGTGTTGAATTTATCAGCAAGTACACGCATCGGTCGATATAGCATGTTGAGGTAAATCGGAAAAGCGATGAGTGCACCCAGAGTCACGTCATCACTCAATACACTTCGCGCGCCCCACCACACCATAAGTCCTAAAGCAATGGCCATGATAACTTCTACTACAGGAAAAAACACGGCATAGTAGAGGATGGCATCCAGGTTTGCCCGGGTATACTCTCTGTTGATAATTTTGAATTTACCGCGTTCCTGATTTTCTGCATTGAAGATCTGCACGATACGCATGCCAGTGATATGTTCCTGGAGAAATGCATTCATGCGTTGGATCTGTGCACGTACCACCTGATAGGACTTCTTCACCTTTTCTTTAAACACATAAGTCGCAAGCAACATCAATGGCATTGTGAGCAGACAAATCAAGGTCAGTTTTACACTCGTAATAAACATGACAATGAGCACCGCAACCATCGTAAGGATATCTGCAATAATCGTAATTGCTCCTTCAGAGAAAACCGTATTGATGGTCTCGATATCATTAATCGTGCGTGTGGTAGAAGTACCGATCGCCGTTTTATCGAAGTATGCAAGGCGGAGGTCTACGATATGTGAGAATATCCTGACACGGAGATCACGGATCACATTCTGACCGAGTAGACTGGTCGTATACACGAAAACATATTGCAGGACTCCCGTCATGAAAAGTATCCCCAAAAACAACATGGACATCTGGAACAAACCCTGCGTGTCTCCATGGGCGATATGGTCATCGACGATTTTATTGATCAGCCAAGGCTGTGCAGTGGATGCAGGAGCCAGCACAATAGCCAGCAAGGCGCAGAGCCAAAGTGCACTACGATAGGGCCTCGCCAGCTTGAGCAGACGCACTAAGAGAGACCAATCCAGGGATTTTTTTTCCTTATCCAAGCTATTTGTTGATCTGGTTTAAAGAATGTCAAAAGTAAGAGACTTCCACACAAGAAGAAGTGGCAGAATGGCAGAACGGCGGAATGGCAGAAAGCAATTCATCGTCTTGAGAGATTCCATTCTGCCGTTCTGCCTTATATCATATTCTCATCCGCAAAACTAAAATACCCACTGTCACCAATGATGATGTGATCGATCACCCGCATATCAATGAGCTTAGCAGCATTGACAACACGCTCCGTGAGTGCAATGTCTGATTGTGAAGCTACTGTTCGTCCAGATGGATGGTTGTGGGCAAGTATAATCTGCGTGGCTCCATATTCGACCGAGGCTTTGAGGATGACCTTAATATCGACAGGCACATGTGCAGTTCCACCGGTAGCCACGATTTGATGGTGCAACACTTTGCACGCCTGGTTGAGGAGGATCATCCAGAATTCCTCCTGCTTCTTGTCAATCACTAAAGGCATGAGAAGATCATAGGCTTCTCTTGAACTGCGAATTTCCAAACGTTTCAGAGTGTCGCGTGACCATCGGCGTCGGCCCAACTCCATCGATGCTGCGATAGTAACTGCTTTTGCAATGCCTACTCCTTTATGTTTCTGTAATTCGGGGATAGACATTTTTGCAAGCGTGTGAAGATCATTTCCTGCCGATTGCATGATCTGACGAGCTAGTGTGACCGCATTGATCTCCTGTGATCCAGAGCCAATGAGTATAGCGATCAACTCAGAATCGGATAATGTATTAATGCCTTGCCTGGCTGCCCGCTCACGAGGACGGTCATCCTCTGGCAGATTCTTAATGCTCTGTGGTAAGTGTGGCATATGCGATTTGGATGTGTGCCACAATGTACTAAAGTGCAATTAAACTCCGGAGAGCGCGTGTTCCAGATCTGCCATGAGATCATGATGGTCTTCTATTCCGACGCTTAGTCTGATAAGACTATCCGTAAGTCCGTTTTTCAAACGCTCTTCTTTTGGTATCGATCCATGAGTCATACTTGCCGGATGTCCAATCAGGGATTCCACACCACCGAGGGATTCTGCCAAAGCAAAAATCCTGGTGTTACTCAATACATGAAATGCGGATTGCATGCTATCATCCTTAAGATCAAAGGAGATCATCGCTCCAGGCATGCTCATCTGGCGTTCTGCTAACTCTCTTTGAGGATATTGTTTTAAGCCTGGATAAATCACGTGGCCCACTTTGTGATGTCCCCGAAGAAATTCTGCGATCGAGTGAGCATTGATACATGCGCGTTCCATTCTCAGATGTAATGTCTTGATACCACGCAATGTGAGAAAACAATCCTGTGGTCCCGGTACTGCACCGGCAGCATTCTGAAGAAAACGCAACTTTCCTGCGAGCATTTCATTGCTGGTCACGATTGCACCTAGTACAACGTCAGAATGTCCCGCAAGATATTTTGTCGCTGAATGCGCAACCATGTCAATACCATATTCTAGAGGTCTTTGAAGAAATGGCGTAGCAAATGTATTGTCTACACAAGTGAAAATGCCATGTGCTGATGCGATCTCTGCAACAGCAGTAAGATCAATAAGTCGCAACAATGGATTGGTTGGTGTCTCCAGCCAGATGAGTTTTGTTTTATTTGAAATCGCATTGCGAAGAGTAGCCGGATCTGTCATATCAATGAACTGACTTTGTATCCCAAGACGACTATACACCTTTGTCAGCAGACGATAAGAACCACCGTACAGATCATTGCAAGCGATCACTTCGTCTCCGGAATCAAGAAGACGAACTATAGCATCCATCGCAGCCATACCGCTCCCAAAACATAATCCGTGTGTGCCGTTTTCTAACGACGCGATGCTTGCTTCAAGCGCATGACGTGTCGGATTTTGTGTGCGCGCATATTCAAAGCCTTTGTGATCTCCCGGGGCCGCCTGTACATAGGTCGATGTCTGATAAATCGGTGTCATGATGGCACCTGTACTTGGGTCCGGATGCACTCCTGCATGTACCGCTTTCGTGGCAAACTTCATTGTGATTGACTTTGTAGTTAGGCAGGCGAAGGTATTGGATAAAGGTGAAATAGGCGAAGCAGGCAAAAACAGGCTAAAACCGGAGGTTCAGGCAGACCCAGGGAACTCATAACACCCAGTGTCCGCCAGCAGTCACTTTACATCTAAAGGGTCATATCCCATATAGATGGGATAAGGCAATTTTCAATTGTTTTTTCCATTAATTTTGATCACTTCTAAAATCCGATGGAGAGTAGAGAATCAAATAGACGGCTGGCAGCAATCCTGTTTACGGATATCGTTGGATATACCTCGATGATGCAACAGGATGAAAAGCTTGCCATGGCGGCTGTAAGGAGATATCAGGAAGTACTTGAAAAGTGTATCCCTTATCACAATGGAGAAATCTATCAGTACTACGGTGATGGGAGCATGAGCATTTTCAATAGTGCAACGGACGCAATGCATTGCGCTCTGACATTTCAAAAAGAGCTACAGGAAGAACCTGTAGTACCAGTTCGTACGGGTATTCATATCGGTGAGATATACACCGAAGGAGGAAAGGTTTTTGGTGATGGTGTCAATATTGCTTCACGCATTGAATCGATTGGACAAGCTGGGACGGTTCTTTTCTCCAGGGATGTCTATCAGAAAGTGCGTAATCACACAGAATTTCAAATGCGATCTATCGGATCCTTTGAGTTTAAGAACGTCCATGAACCGATCGAGGTTTATGCATTGGTAAATCCGGAACTACGTGCTCCGGATTTGAAACTCATTGAAGGAAAACTCAAGGAACAGGTAAAGAAAAAGCGTGGAGCATTGTATTTATCGGCCATCGGAGTAGTTCTGGCTATTGGAGTAATGCTGGCCTTGTACTTATATCCCAAGGATGCCCAAACGTCGCCAGAGACGTTGCAGTACACAAGCTCAATAGCAGTGCTTCCATTTGACAACATAAGCCAAAACCCTGATGAAGAATTTCTAAGTACTGGCTTGGCTGAAGACATTCTTACCCAACTCGCACAGATCTCCGGTCTGAAAGTGATTGCAAGGACCTCGAGCATGAAGTACAAGGATTACGAGAGTGAAAACAAGTCACTCTACGATATTTCAAGAGAACTGGGTGTGACGCACATCCTCGAAGGGAGCATGAGAAAGTATGGAAACAATCTCCGTGTCACAGTGAAGTTGATTGATCCTAAACAAGAGAATGTATTGTGGGCACAGGAATTTGATCGGGAAATCGAAGATGTGCTCAATGTGCAACGCGATATTGCAATGGCCGTCTCCGAAAAACTCAAGATTAGCCTGAGTCCGGCACTGAAAAGCAGATTTACCAATAAACTGAATGTGAACGAAGAGGCCTATGTGAATTATCAGCGAGGTCAGGAAGCGCTCTTAAAGAGCAGCGGATCGCTGAAGGAAATTGAAGCTGCGAAATCATATTTCGAGATGGCTATTCGGGCAGATTCAACATTTAGCAGGGCATGGGTAGGGCTTGCAGACACGTACATAGAATATGTGTTTTGGCATCGTGCAGCAGATGGAGAAGCATTGCCCCTCGCGATGAAAGCGGCAAAAATGGCGCTGAAGATTGATAAAGATTTGGGTGAAGCCTATGGTGTATTGGGAGCAGTGGATTTGTTTCAGAGTAATCTTCGTGATGCCGAAAGAAATCTACGCCGCGCCCTCGATCTCAGTCCGAGTTATGCATTTGCGTATGAAAGACTTGCATGGGTCGAGTTTTGTTATGGGCGAAATCGGAATGGATTTGAGTTGCTTGAGAACGTCATTCAGTTGGACCCCTTATACACGCGCTATAAAGGTTCACTAGGCAATGCCTATTATATGACAAAAGACTATAAGGGTGGTATTAAAAGAATACAAGAGTTTCTGGAATTACATCCAAACGACAACTTCATACTCTGGACCCTTGCTTATCTGTATGCGGGCAATGGGGAATTTGAAAAAGCGATCGAAACACTTGATAAACGAACAATTGGCAGATCGACCAACTGGGTCTATAGTTATTGTCATAGTAAGTTAAATAATCCCGCTGCTGCCCAGGTGGTGTTGGATACGCTTGTCGCGCGAAGCCATCGTGGATTTGTGCCAGACTACATGCTTGCCGTAGCGTTCGAATCAATAGCGCAACACGATAGTGCGATAGCACATCTTGAAGGTTCTATCCTTACAGGTGGGGAAAGTTATTTTGCCTGGGGGATCGCAAACGATCCAATGTTCGCCACGCTACACGACGATCCCCGGTTTCAAAAGATTGTCGAGAAATTGAAAGAGATGTATAGCGATTGAAAAGTTTCTTGGCTTAACTCTTTGCTGCTAGTGGCTGTCCATTAGCTGGCTGATGAATCCCTGCGCTCTTCTTACGCTGAAGTACTGTTTGTATTGCTTTGACAATGTCCGCGACTCCGAGTCCATATTTGTCCAGAAGTTCAGTAGGATTTCCGCTCTCGCCAAAAGAATCATTTACTGCTACCATTTCTACAAATGCAGGAAACTGACGCCCTAATACGCCTGCAACACTTTCTCCGAGACCCCCATTGCGTTGATGTTCTTCAGCCGTAACAACACAGCCTGTTTTCTGTACTGAAGTTACTATCGCTTCTTCATCCAGAGGTTTGATAGTATGAATATTGATGAGCTCTGCGCTGATACCCTGAGTTTCCAATTGCTGCACAGCCTGAAGTGCATACCAAACCATGTGACCCGTGGCAATGACAGTGACATCTGTGCCAGGCTGCATCACAATCGCTTTTCCAATTTCGAAGGGTTCGTCTTCCGGCATAAAGATTGGCCAGGACGGACGGCCGAAGCGCAGGTACACCGGTCCATGATATTTGACTATAGCATGCATTGCCGCTTTCGTCTGATTGTAGTCGCAGGGATTGATCACAACAAATCCAGGCAACATTTTAATCATGCCCAGGTCCTCAAGGATCTGATGGGTAGCGCCGTCTTCTCCAAGTGTGAGTCCGGCATGTGACGCACAGATCTTGACATTCTTGTGAGAATAGGCGATTGACTGTCTGATCTGATCATAGACTCTGCCAGTAGAAAAATTCGCGAATGTCGTTGTGAATGGAATCTTCCCTGAGGTTGCGAGGCCTGCTGCGATACCCATCATATTCGCTTCTGCAACACCCACCTGGAAGAATCGATCTGGAAATTCCTTGATGAACTTTTGCATCTTCAGTGATCCGGATAAGTCTGCACTGAGCGCCACAACATCAGGATGCTGTTGACCTAATTCATAGAGCGCATCACCAAACCCGTCGCGTGTTGCCTTCTTACCGGTACTCTGATATCTGGATAGCATATTGTCAGATTGTTTCTGTGTATGGGAAATCGCCAAGTGTCTCTTCGAGTTGGTCAAGTGCTTTTCTGGCCTGTTCTTGTGAAGGTGCAACACCATGCCAGTTGTGGTCTCCTTCCATAAAGTCAACACCGTAACCCATAACAGTATGCATCAGGATGACAATTGGTTTTCCCTTACCAGTAGCCTGTTTTGCAGTCTCGAGTGTCGAAAGTACCTCATCGAGTTTGTTGCCATTCATCTCAAGGACGTGCCAACCGAAAGCACTCCATTTCGCATGGAGATCACCAAGTGAGATGACTTGTTCGTTTGGACCATCGATTTGCTGACCATTCCAATCAACGGTCGCAATGAGATTGTCTACTTTATGATGTGCAGCAAACATTGCCGCTTCCCAAACCTGACCTTCCTGCAATTCTCCGTCACCAGTGAGTACATACACGAGCTGTGGATCCTTATTCAATCTTTTGGCAAGTGCAGCACCAATCGCCACAGAGAGTCCTTGTCCTAAAGATCCGGATGCGACTCTGATACCAGGCAGTCCTTCATGGGTAGCGGGATGTCCTTGTAGTCGCGAATTCATTTTTCGGAAGGTGCCCATTTCTTTGATGGGAAAATATCCGCTTCGCGAAAGGACGCTATACCATACTGGTGAGATATGTCCGTTGGAGAGAAAGAACATGTCTTCATTACGACCGGTCATATTGAATGCACGATCATGTTTCATGACATGGAAGTATAGGGCGGTAAGAAATTCAGTACAACCCAATGATCCACCGGGATGTCCACTTTGTGCAAAGTATACCATCCGGATGATGTCACGCCTTACTTGCGGACAAATCTTTTGTAAGTTCTCGAGGTTGGTCATAAGAGAATCATAGATAAAACACTGAAGGCAATCCCGATTCAGAGATTGCCTTCATGTGTGTTAGGACTTTGAAAGAATCACTGACAAATCAGTTAACTGCTTCTTTCAGTTTGCTCGCTGCTTTGAAAGACACTGCTGTTCTTGCTTTGATTTTGATCGCAGCGCCTGTCTGAGGATTTCTCCCTGTACGAGCTGCTCTGCGCGAAGTTGCAAAAGTACCAAAACCAGGTACTGCTACACGGTCACCTTTCGTTAATGATCCTGTGATCGCTTCGAAGGCAGCGTCAAGTGCTCTACCGGCATCAGCTTTGCTCAAACCTGTGGAGGTTGCGATACTTTCGATCAGTTCTTGTTTGTTCATTTTTCAGAATTTAAATTAGAAAATGGAAAAAATTGATGGCGCAAAAATAACCTGAATACATATTAATACCAAGCATCATACTTAGAAAACATTGAAAAAACCCCGATTTTATGCGGTTTTTTGGCATTTTTACGCTCTTTATAGGCATCATATCAACTTTATATACATATGAAATCCATTTTTAGCCGGCTTTGGGCTCCAGTCCTCATCACGGCATTCGTGTTGTTTTCGTCATTTTCACTCACGTCATGTAGCCGAAAATCAGGATGTCCTGCCGAAGATGTCCAGGCAAAAACAAGTGCAACTGGCATCCCCAAAGCGGGTAAGGCTAAGTCCGGACTTCTACCTCCAAACGCCCATAAAAAGAAGAAGAAAACATAACCAACGGTCTACCTCCCTGAAATATGCGTTTCCAGAACGTCACCAAGACGGTTGAATATTGCGATCGTCAGGAAAATTGCAGCCCCAGGCAGTAACGCCATCCACCATGCTGAGAAATTACTCCTGGCCAGATTCAGCATCTTACCCCAACTGACTGTCTCTGGTGCGATGCCAATGCCAAGAAATGAAAGACCAGATTCTATCAGGACTGCAGAACCAATTCCAAACGCAATGGTGATCAACGCCGGTCCGATTGCATTCGGAATGATATGTCGTAGTACGATTTGTAAATCAGATAATCCAAGAACAGTTGCTGATTGAATGAATGTTTGATTGCGCAATTTCATCGCCTCGGCACGTACGAATCGCATAATCGACGGACTATACAAGAATGCAATAAGCATGATTACATACAGCATTCTTGGAGTTCGTAGCATACCAAGAATTGCAAATAACAAAAAGAATGAGGGGATACTCCGAATGATTTCGATACTCCTTAAGAAAAGCGTATCGACAGGTACTCTGATTTCTTTTGCCCGTGACCACCATTTACGAATAAGAAGTGTAAGACCTATTCCAACAAGTATTGAAATCAATGCAAGGAGGATTGCATTGACAGCGACACCTCCTTCCGCAGCGAAACTCATTCCGAGAAAATAGATACACAGGATCATGCTGATCACGAAGACAATCAGTGTAGGGAATCGCATCCGGAGTCTATCATCTCCAAGGAAGCCTGATAAAGCGCCCAACGGAATAGCAAAAAGGGCAGCAAGAAGTATTGAACAGACTCCTACAAGCAACGTGATACGCGTTCCATGTATCAATCCAGCCAGGACATCCCTGCCAAGATGATCTGTTCCTAGCCAATGCCTGAATCGTATTCCTGAAAGATTTTGTCGATCAAAGAGGCCTTTGAAGTTTGCATTTTTTAAATCTGTTTCTGTAGCGGAGTAAGGGACTGGGGCAAATAATACTTTCTCATACGATAAAGACTTCCAATCTGTCGACTCCTGTGCAAGAGACCATGAGGTAATTCCGACACCAGATAGCACTTCGTGGATGGCAGGAAACCGATGAGTACCATCAATTTTACAATAGAGTGGGATCTCTGTCGCAATGAAATCTGCAAGCAATGCAATACCTATCAGTGTGATCAAACCCCACTTCGCGAGTCGGGCACGTTTGTCCTTCCATGTTTTACGATACAAGGACAATGGAGTGATATCATGTGTCATCATGCCTTGTTCATATGTAAGCTCACTCTTGGGTCAGCCCATCGATAGAGCAAATCAGTGATCAGGTATCCGCCGATTGTCAGACAAGAAGCGAGTAACACCATCGCATAGACGACAGGCCAATCTTGTGAAAGGATACTCATATATAAGAGACGGCCCATCCCTGGGATGCTAAAAATAACTTCCAGTATTACCGTACCAGATATTGCTGCAGGAAATGCTGAACCGACCATGGTGATCATGGGAAAAAGTGCATTGCGGAAAGCATGTCTCCAGTGGATGACCCGCTCACTCAATCCCTTTGCTCTCGCCATGCGGATGTAATCCTGTCTCAATTCCCGGAGCATACTACCACGCATCTGTCTCGTGAGATAGGCGAGCGACCCTACTGTGACACAAAACACAGGCAATAGCAGATGACTGATCCTGATATTAAGTCGCTCCCAGAATGACATCCCGTCTGTGACCATCCCGACTCCGCTTGTCGGAAAGAGATCCAGCCAACTTCCATATTCAGAAGTAGTCAGGAATACGATGCATAGCATTGCCAGCCAAAACGAAGGGATTGCATAAAACGCAAACAGCACACTTGAAATCACGCGATCACTCCATCGTCCTGCCCGCCGCGCAGTGGCTACTCCGAGTGGTATTGCAATTCCGAATGCAAGAATGATGGCGACAACATTAATGTTTAAGGTCCATCGGAGCGCCTCATGGATTTTGGTTTTCACGGGCCGTCCATCGATCAGACTCAAACCCAAATCACCACCGATAGTCTTCTTAATCCACTGATGATATCGATTTTCTTTTCCATGCCATGCAATTGTTGGTATCAATTTCCATACGTTGGTTTTTGTGTTTTGAATCCTTTCATACGAAGAAGTGAGTTTCTGTACAATAGCTTGAAGGTCTGTCTTGTCAGTCGGTATGGTATGAGAAATAGAATTCATTAAGTATGAGATGCGACCTGTATCGGAAGTCGTAAGAAGAAATTCGGCATCATTGCTGGCCTGTGCAGGCCATAGGGCCATGGCTTCGTACTGTGGTGATTGAAGCTGTAGGAGAAGACCATGTACATTTTTGCGATAGGCTTCGACTTGTTGCCAATTTCCATTTCTGAGCAACAGTTGTTTTATTACCTGCCTCTCTTCTTTACGTACGATACGGTGCAGTGTATCAGGAAAATATATGGGATGAACGGTAAAGTAGAAAAGCGGAAGATGTGTACCTAACCTCTCAGCCGAGCGCATATACGCGGCGGAGCGCACAGAGAAAGTATGTTGTTTGTATGCAGTTTGTCCTCCTTCAAGGGAAAGATGTGCATTGACAAGATCGCCTGGCGCGATGGTACTCATGAAAAATGTGATCATGGATACAGCGAGCAATACGAGTATTGCATAGACTAATCGCTTTGCCAGGTACCTGAGCATATGGCTCTAAGATCGTTCTTTACATGTCGGCACGGACAAACTGGTTTTCAAAGAAGCCCGGACGTCGTGAGGAGGGTTGCATCTCAAACCGTTTATTGACAATCAATCGCTCAAGGGGAACGTAGAGGAAGATGACTGGTTGTTCCTCTGCAAGAACTACTTGCAATGCTTTGTATGCTGAAATTCTCTCCGAAGGAATGTCTGTAACACGAATGACAGTAATGAGTGAGTCGGCAGTTGCATTCCGAAATCCACAAGTGTTGTTTCCTCCAGGTGCATCACTGCTGCTATGCCAATTTTGAAATGGGTCAACCAGCGCTGCCTCAGCGCGCGAGCGTATTGGGAGAATTTCAAAAGCCCGGTTTCGCCTATCCTGTAAAAGAAGAGTACCATCTTTTGTGATTATGTCTATTTCAATTCCAACTTTCGCCGCGCTTTCTTTTAGTAACAATGCCAATGACTGTCCTTCCTGCCGCTGAGATACAGTCACATCGAGATTCAATTCTGTGAGTTTACCGCCAATCATTTTGTCAACAGCTCCATTGCCATTCGTATCAGACCATCCCGCTTCTGTCAAAAGAGTCCTGGCTTTTTCAAGATCAAATGGAATAGGTGTAATGTCCTTATTGTAATAATTCACGTCAGGATGAAAAGGTCCGATCGTCCGTTCTGCCATTCCTGCCGTCACATTCTCCAAAATGCCATTGACATCTATTGCATGTGCTAAAGCCTTACGAACATTTTTTTCACTGAGAATAGGATGATGGTTATTGAGATCGAGAAAATAACATTGTATCAGTTTCGGAGTAAAGAATTGAAGTGTTTCATGAAATGTAGAATCCGCACGGAGATCCAGAAAAGATCTGGGCGTCACTTCTGAGATCACATCCATTGCCCCGTCCTTCACCATTGTCAACGCGGTATTCTCATCAGGTACGATTTCGTAAATAATCCTTTGTGGAAATGCATTCATCATTGATGGCTTGACTTTGACTTTGTCACCCCACCAATTGGTTTTACGTTCCAGAACAATACGTTGTCCGGTTTCCCAGGATGCAAGTCGATATGGTCCGCTACCTGTGACGAGATCTTTAGCAAAGCGCACCTGCATAAATGCTTCTGCAAATTGCGTGAGGCGCTGATCAGCTTTGGCGAGAGAATCTGCATGCAATGGATTTGTCAGCAACCTGACTGGGATTTCCCTGAGATAGCCCGTAGAGTCATAGATATGTGCCGGATAGATATTGAAATTGCAGGCGATGATATCAGCAAGAAAATATTGCTCGGAAATAATCACATCGAATTTCCTGGGATCAGCAGTATCGACATGAACGTCTGTAACAATTGTAAGAAAACCACGCCATTGCTCAACATCGACCTTGGGGTTCAATGCCATTTTGACTGTAAATGCATAATCATGTCCTGTGACTGGTGTGCCGTCATCCCAGGTTGCTTCATCACGAATTTTAAAACGAAATACTGCACCTCCGGAATCCGGACCTTGTAAAATCGGTTCTGAGGGTACAATATCCTCAATCAATAGTGGGGTCAATATGTATGTCTGTGGGTCCATTTCCGCCAACGGGTAAAGAATATGAGATTCAATCTGTGTTGCATAGCTGCTTGTTGAACGTGCCGGATTAAGATTATCTGGCTCACTGGGAAGTCGTACTGTGACAATACTCTCTGCATCTGCGACTAAGCGATCAGATTTACAACTAACGGTGAGCGTAAGAGTAGCAAACACGAGATAACATACTCCAGACAATCTTCTCATTGGGTGTAACTATTTTTTCATGACCTTTCCGGGTGAAGATACAATCGCTCAGAAACTGGCACAGAAAATAAAATGGCGAATCCCTCAATTGTGATTGCAGGCGGGAGTGGACTAATAGGCTCTGCATGCCAGGATCTCTTCATCAAAGAAGGCTATCGTGTTTACATCCTCACTAGACGTAAGGATACAAAGCCGGGAGAGATTTCCTGGAATCCTGATGAGCATTGGATTGCAGAGAACGTTGTGGATGGTGCATCAGCAGTGATTAATCTTTGTGGTCTGTCAATTGCTGACAAGAGATGGACGTCACGGTACAAACGCCTGTTGGAAGAGAGTAGAGTAGTGCCTACACAGTTTTTGAATAGTTTGATAAATAAGTCCGCTAAACCTCCAGATTGTTATATCGGAGCATCGGGCATCGGCATCTACGGCGACCAGGGTAGTCGTCCGATTTTAGATGACAGTGAGATTGTGGCGCCGGGATTTGTTGCAGAGTTGGTGCAATCCTGGGAACTGGCACATCATGCAATTCATCGTTCAAGAAACGTGGTACTGAGGATCGGCGTAGTGATATCCAGGAATGGTGGTTTTCTTGGCAAGCTCATTCTTCCAATGCGCTTTGGACTCTTTCCTTATTTCGGGACCGGCAAACAACTGCTGAGTTGGATTCATATCGATGACCTCACACAATTGATACTCTATTGCATCCGAACACCTTCGATCAGCGGAACCTATCACGCAACCTCGCCTGAGGTGATTGCGCAGCATGATTTGATGCGTACTCTGAAAGTAGTGGCACATAAGCCAGGTATACTCTTCGGTGTACCATCGTTTCTTCTGAGACTTGTGTTTGGGCAAATGTCTTCACTGCTGTTCGAAAGCGCGGATGTGAGACCCGATAAAATCATGCGCGCCGGTTTTCGCCATAGTTTTCCTGACATGCGATCCTCACTTCAGGCTGCATTGAAGTCAGAGACTACCTGAAGACTTCGATCTCCTTTTGCATTGTCACGAAATCAGTGAAGCGTCCCTTAAATCTTGTAGCACGCACAATGTGATTGTCGATCCAATGATAGTTTCCGCCACGTGGCTTGTTAAGCAACAGGTAGTGGTATTTGAAGCCAAAACGAACAAGCCATGCTTCAGTGATTTCTTTGTGCGCATCCGTACGTGAAGAAAAGAAGGTAATAATGTGCCCTTCGTCGTACCATTTATTGATCATCTCCAGTGCATCAGGGTATGGGAGCACATCGACCATTCTGTGAGGTTCCTCATTCGGGATATCGTCACAGATCGTACCATCAATATCGATTAAGAAATTTCTGACTTCCGTCGGGAGCACAGGACTCAGTGATTCACCTTTATCATTAAAACTCTGATTGAGTTTAGCCATAAACCGGGATTATTGATTTGCGGGGCGAAGATAGAGGAATTGGGCATACAACAAACTCAAACTCAAGTTCAAACGCAACCCCAAAAAGCAGACTACGTTTGGGGAGTGCTACCCCGGAACGTTCGAATAACCCGGTATGAAGAGGCGCCTTGCTCCGTTTTGGCTACACGATCGCGTGCCGCCTGCTGGGAGCGCCGAAGGCTACTCTGCGGACGTCGTCTGCCGTACACTTGCCCCGAAGCTTCAGCGTAGGAGCACGGCGGAGGCATTAGCTGGCTACTGCGGGGCGCAACGCGAGGCCGGCTCCACGCGAGCTATGAAGCGAAACTGTTCCAGAGCGAGCGTCAGAAGCAGCGGGACCAAACCTCCTCTTCATCGGAGTTGTTACTTTTATCAACCAGTTAAAATTTCCGTCATGAACAAAGTCAACATTTCCGAGAAACTGAATCTCATCGACTCATATTGGAATCCTCACATTGTCGGAGAACTTAATGGCCAGCAGGTAAAGCTTGTGAAGATCAAAGGTGAATTTGTCTGGCATCATCATGCAGATGTGGATGAAATGTTCCTTGTCATTACAGGGCGTCTGATCCTCCGAATGAGGGACAGGGACATGATCCTTTATCCGGGTGAGTTCTTCGTCATGCCCAAAGGCGTCGAGCATCTGCCGATAGCAGAAGAGGAGGTCCATATGATGCTCTTTGAACCGACAGGAACCCTTAACACAGGAAATGTCCGAAACGAACTGACTGTTGAAAACCCGCTTAGGACTTGACTCATGATATAAGTGAAGCCATAGCGCATAGCCAAAATGCGAACGGCGAATAGCAATTCCTTTAGTCTTCAGGGAACGGCGCTAACCAAAGGCTGGTCAGCCTCTGGCTGAAAAAACGAACGGCAATTCTTTAAGTCAGTTACTTTTGCGCCTCCGAAAGATCAGATCGGGCTTAAACTATGCATGTAGATTATCAGAAAATTGACCCACTCAATGCGCGTATGACCGTAAGAATCCTGCGTGAGGACTATGAGCCAAAGTTCAAGACTTCTTTGCTCGACTATCGCAAGAAAGGCAGTTTCAAAGGCTTCAGAAAAGGCAAGACCCCCGTTGGCTATCTCGAAAAATTATTTGGACATGAGGTGCTCTCTCATACGATTACCGACATGCTCAAAGATGCGGTGAACAAGTATATGGAAGAGCATAAAGTCCCATACATAGGCCAACCTCTGCCAGCAAAGGATCAGGCGCCTATCTTATTCGATCCAAAGGAGCTCGCGGAGGAATATTCTTACACCTTCGATATTGGTCTGTTGCCGGATTTCGATATCAAAGGGCTCGATGATGAAATAGCGTGGTATGATGTACCGGTGTCAGAAGAGCAGATTGATAAGGAGTGGAATGAGCTACTCAAACGCAAGGGTTCGTACGTGCAAGGCGAAGTAGTGGAACCAGAAGGCCGTATTAATATGCGCTTCCGTGAAATGGAAAACCTCGGACCAAAACCTGATGGTCGTGAGAATACCAGAATGATCTATCCTGATCTATTGCGCGAGGATCTCAAAACACAACTCATTGGCAAGTCCGTAGGTGATATCATTCGATTCGATCCGGATCATTTTCTGAAGAATGGAGACGCACAACTTTTCAAAAGATATTATTTCGATGTTACGGATGAGAATGATGCCATCTCTGAAATGGTTGAAGGGCAAATCATGGACATTTCTAAACTGCAACATGCAGAAGCAAATGAGGAGTTTTTCAATACCACCTTTGACCCAGGTACAGTTACGTCAGAAGAACAAGCGCGTGAAGTCATCGGTAATGTGCTCAAACAACGCAATGATCTACAAAGCGATGGACACCTCAGGCACATGATCGAACATCAGTTGATGGATGCGAATCAATTTGATTTACCTCTTGAGTTTATTGACAGACTCATTACTGCAACGGAAGAAGGTGAGAAGCAGAAGTCATCGCCGGAAAAACAAGCCAGTGCATTCCGTTGGCATTTCATTAAAGACAAACTTGTGAGCAAGTTTGGAATTGAAGTGAATCAGGATGAAATTCTTCGGGCAGCGGCAGATAGGGTGTATGATCGCTTTGGAGGCTCAATGCCTTATGAAAAAATGAAGGAGATCATCGAGCGCTACATCAGTGACAGAGATAGTGTCGAACAGCTAAGGAATTCTATCGTCGACACAAAACTCTTTTATGCACTCAAAGATCATATGCCTGTCGTGAAGAAGGAAATCAGTCACGCCGAGTTTAAAGAAATGCAGAATGCGCATAAGCACGAGCATTGATCTATTGGAGATTCATCCAACGAGTTTTTCTGAGTACGAAGTTTCAGTGGCAACACAGAGGGCCGCGGAGAAATCAAGATCTAAAACCGCAGAGGGCCGCTGAGAAAAGATGCAGAGAACCACGGAGAAATAAAATTAAAACCGCAGAGGGCCGCTGAGAAAAGACGCAGAGAGCCGCAGAGAAATCAAGGTAGAAATCTTCATATTCTTGTTAAACCGTACAGCACAGATTTTTTAAACTCTGCGAATTATTTACCAGTTTCATCATCCTCTACATGCAGGATATGGAGTACTCTATGCACAATGGGTGCAAAGAATACAGCAGTGATACTCAGGAATGCCACTCCACTATAAAGGGCATAGAAAGACGAAAAGAGTTTGGCGGTGTCAGTTTTCATTTCTGCTACGGGTCCCATGCCGGTCAGGATCATACAGGCCATATGAAAACTATCCAACCAACTGATTTGGCCTAAATAATGATAGCCTACTGTTCCCATACAAACTGAAATAAAAATCAATGCCAACGCAAAGAGCAAATACCGCGTGAGCCTGAACAAGAAATGCGGTAAGGAAGCTACTTTCTGATGTCGATGTTCAAGTTTCAAAGGCATGTCTTTTTTTTGTAAAGTGTGCTCTTGTTTGGCACCGATTTTTTGGGCAATCTGCGAGTGTGCTATCCTGTGATAGAAATACCTATCAACCTGCCAATTCCAAACGTAATTGCCGCTGCGGCTAGTCCAAAGATCACCTGACGGAATCCTGAGAACCAGACATTTCTTCCTGTGAACAATGTGATTGCTGCACCAATAATAAATAGCCCGAGAGCACTTCCGATCACACTGATCACAATGGCCCGGATACCAGAGGTAAATAAAAATGGCATCACAGGAATAATAGCGCCAATTGCAAACAGCACGAAAGAAGAAATCGCAGCTTCCATAGCCGAACCTTTGAGCTCTTCCGGATTAATGCCGAGTTCTTCCTGCACGAGCATTGTGTGCGCCTGACTTTTATCTTTCATGAGATCGCGTGCCATTTCAGTAGCCTGTGGTTCGGGAATGCCTTTCGCGAAATAGATCAGCGCCAGTTCTTTCTGTTCGCCTTCAGGATTTGTTTCGATTTCCTCCATCTCCAGTTGCATTTGGTTTTCATAGAGTTCTTGTGAGCTCTTCACAGAAATCCATTCACCTAATGCCATTGAAAGTGCCCCAGCCAACAATCCTGCAATACCTGCAAGCAACACACCTTCATTGCTTGATGCAGCCCCAGCCACTCCCATGACAAGACTGAAATTGGAGATCAGGCCGTCATTGCCCCCGAGGACAGCAGCTCTGATTGCATTTCCGCCGACAGTGCGATGTCGTTTTTCAAATCTCGAGAGTTGTGCACCTGTGACATACTTTCCTTTTTCCAGGATGGTACGCAGGATGATCACATGGCTTGTATCGCTTCTTGTGATCGGTTTCTGTTGTTTCTTTTTGCTCGAGACAATTGCTCCTGAAAGACTTTTTTCGGTATCCATCAATACGCCCAGAATGTAACCGTAGCCAAAGATTTTTCCGATAGCATGGATTGCTTTTGCCCTCCAGGAAGGTTTGAATACAGCCTCGAGTGAGATGTTATGTTTCTTCGAGAATGCTTCTGCATGACCTCTTTCGATCTCACTCATTTGACGAAAGACATGTCCAATGGCGGCATCTTTTTCATGATCGGCAAGCACTTGATAGAGGTAGGCCGCATCGATTTCGGTCTGCAGATTTTTATTTGTCATAGATAGGAGTATATGAGCCTTGCGCCACCGCTGAAGCTAATGCGGCACGCGGTTGACTGCGCTCAGGCCGCGATCGCGAGAATGTGAGAGCCTGCATAATACAAGAAGTTATCTAGTCATCATGATTCACAATAAGTGTTTGCGCGCCAAAACCTTTGGATGTATTTACCTTAACAATGTAGACACCACCAGGTAGTGTATGCGTGTCAAGAATCAGTTGCTGAGTTCCCGGTTCATATGATGACCAGGTTTGAGCCATGAGTGTCACGCCATGAGTAGTCATGATACTTATCTCAAGGGGTGATGTGTTGTCAACTTTATAATCCAGCAACACATACTCACTTGCAGGATTTGGTGAAAGCCTGAATACAAGAGAATCATCAATCTTGTCAACAGACGCAGGTGGAGAAAGTAAACCACTCCTTGGTCCAAAGATGACATTGCGCATGAGTTCGACTTGTCCGTATGTAAACATGTTCATGCATTCCTCACTGGCATAATCCATATAGTTTTCAATAAGATCCGGTGCATCAAAATTGTAATGGGCTTCGATCAGCTCGCACGAATTCTTGAGGGTATCACAGTCAAAGGCAGATTGTGCATCGGCAAAGGGGGTGTCGTCTACTCCGTCACTTTGATTACAATCATTCGGACCTAAGATGCCTCCATCACCCCAGATATGTCTGAGTCCTAAGTAGTGTCCGACCTCATGTACAGGAGTACGCCCTTGTATTGGAAGCAAGCCTCCTCCGGAGGGTATCTCGATGGTATTTGGATTATTGCTGCCAAACACACGAAAATCAATGACGACCCCATCTTCTTCTGGTGTAGGTGCGCTGACATCAGGCGGCCAGTTAGGTAGTCCATTCGGAGGAAACGCAAAGCCCAGTATCTGCCCGATGACAACGCCAAATATCTCGATGGGTTGGATCTTACATACCCAGATATTGAGATAGTGCTCTGTATCCCACGCATCGCTACCACCATCCTTGTTATGCTTCACTTCAGGCAGGAGATTCGAGCCAAGAAGATCGACGTCAAATTCCTGGTTGGTTTGGACGCGGATGATCTCGGTAAGTTCAAAATGGATATCTGCATTTCCGGCAACTTGCCTGAAGATATCACGGAGATTGCCGGTATCTGCATTGAGCCGATTAAAATCTTCATTGAGAACCTGGATCTGATTGAAGATGATGCTGTCATGAAGATTCTCTGCATCTTCTTTCCAGACTACATGAACGACCACATTGATGGTAATTGGATCCTGACTGCGACGTTCAGTGGTATTTTTGGCCTCGTCAAAGGTTGTAATGAACGCATCATACAATGCAGGATGATTCTCACGGATTATCTGCGAGAAAATTTCATTTCCACACATGATTGGTCGGATTTCATGTTGACCAGATACATTGATGGAGAGAGATAATGAAAGCGATATAAAGAAGTGTTTCATAGATGTCTTAAAGAAAAAAATTATGAGATCAACTCTTTCAATAAATCCTCAAGATCAAGTGCCCTTGTATACATATCCAAAGATCCGTCAGATTTTTTTGGCCACAACTCCCTTGGTCGATCCCAATATAATTCCACTCCATTGTGATCAGGATCATCGAGATACAAGGCTTCAGAAACGCCATGGTCCGATGCTCCGGTGAATGAATAGTAAGCTCTGCGCAATCGATCATAAATCAACGCAAGGTCTTTTCGTGTCGGGTAGACAATTGCAGTATGAAAGAGTCCGGGAAGATTCACTGGTGCAGGTGAGGCGTTCTTGCTATACCAGGTATTCAATCCGATATGGTGATGATAGCCACCTGCAGAAATAAACGCGGCATCTGTGCCATACATCATCATCACTTCAAATCCAAGCAGGTCGCAATAGAACTCCAGTGAGCGATTGATGTCAGCCACTTTGAGATGCACATGGCCGATGCGTGTTTGGGCAGGAATTTTGTATTGATCCATTCGATGCCAAATCTATGGAACAAATGTTACTGCCAAATTTTGCTGGGCTGAACTTTTGATGCGGCTTTGTGTTCTTGAAGGGTTATCTAAGGGATTCCGTTCGGCTGGAACAGGAATGCTGAAAAATAGAGGATTTTCAAATCCCTCTTCAAAAACTATCTTAGCCGCCTAACAACATCAAAATCATGGATTACAAAGAGTTCTACAAATATGCTACCCAACACCTTGGGATGTCTGGAATGCACCTGGAGAAATATGCGACCCATTCAATCCCAGGCATTACCAACTTCACCCCGCAGGTGATCGAGGAGCGCCAGATGAATATTGTCGGAATGGACGTTTTTTCACGACTGATGATGGATCGCATCATTTTTATGGGCGTCCCAGTCAATGATTATGTTGCAAACGTCATACAGGCACAGTTGCTTTTCCTGGAATCTACCGATCCGAAGCGTGATGTCCAGATGTTTATCAATAGCCCCGGTGGAAGTGTAATCGCGGGGCTTGGCATTTATGATACCATGCAATACGTGACACCTGAGATTGGCACAATCTGTACAGGACTTGCAGCATCTATGGGTGCTGTCCTTCTGGCGGCGGGTACAAAATCAAAGCGGACTTGTCTTCCTCATGCTCGTGTGATGATCCATCAACCTTCCGGTGGCATGCAGGGACAATTCTCAGACATGGAGATCTACTACAATCTCAATAAGGAGATGAAGAAAGAACTCTATGATATCCTCGCTCGTCACACTGGTCAGGATTATGATAAGATCGAGCGGGACTGCGACCGGGACAACTGGATGACGGCCACAGAAGCGAAAGACTATGGTCTGGTAGATGAAGTGCTCGAAAGGCAGGGGAAGAAGCTGTAGGACGGCAAACGGTAAACGAACACGGCGGGTCTCTGTTTAAAAGTAAATGCAAATGGTCGGTAGGTCAATGCGGTTTCCGTTAGCCGTTAGCCATTCACCTTGTGCCGTTAGCCCTTTTCTGTATCTTCGCCACCGAAAACCATCCCCCTTGGCATAATATGAAAATGAGTACTGATAATTTCCGCTGCTCTTTTTGCGGCCGTGATAAGAATGAAGCGCTCATTCTCATAGCTGGCATTGAAGGGCATATCTGTGAAGTCTGTGTAGAGCAGGCAAACGAGATCATCGCAGAGGAACTCGATCAGGAGCCTCAGAATTCTTCCTCGTATGCACTGCCTGAGAATATCACCCCCGAGCAAATCAAAAAGTATCTGGACGAGTATGTGATAGGGCAGGAAGAAGCTAAACGCTATATCGCAGTTGCAGTATATAATCACTACAAAAGACTGAAATATGTGCAACGTGACGTGGAGATAGAGAAATCCAATATCCTTCTCGTCGGTCAGACGGGTACTGGTAAAACCTTACTAGCCAAAACGATTGCACGCTTTCTGGATGTGCCTTTCACAATCGTGGATGCAACGGTATTGACAGAAGCAGGTTATGTCGGTGAAGATGTAGAGAGTATGCTCAGTCGATTACTTCAGGCATGTGACTATAATGTCGAAGCTGCCGAACGCGGTATTGTGTACATCGACGAGATTGACAAGATCTCACGCAAGAGCGATAATCCCTCCATCACGCGGGATGTCTCTGGTGAAGGTGTACAGCAGGCAATGCTCAAAATCCTCGAAGGCACAGTTGTGAATGTTCCCCCGCAAGGAGGTCGTAAACATCCTGAGCAAAAGATGGTGAAGGTGAATACCGAAAACATTCTCTTTATCGCCGGTGGTGCATTTGATGGTTTGGAAAAAATCATTGCACGTCGTCTGAATACTCAGGTGATTGGTTATCATACACAAGAAGTCGAACGCATAGACAAGGATAATATCTTCCAATATGTAGCTCATCAGGATCTGAAAACTTTCGGTCTTATTCCCGAACTCATTGGCAGGCTTCCTGTCCTTGCGCATCTGGACCCATTGACGAAAAATGATCTTGTGCGCATCATGACTGAGCCACGGAATGCTCTTGTGCGTCAATACAAACGTCTGTTCGAACTCGAAGGTGTAGCACTCCATGTCACAGATGGTGCTATTGATTTTATCGCCGAGAAAGCACTGGAATACAAACTCGGCGCTCGTGGTCTGCGCTCAATCTGTGAAGCGGTGATGACAGACGTCATGTATGAAATGCCCAGCAAGCGTGACATTGAAAAATTTGAGCTCAATGTCCGTTATGCTAAAGACAAACTGAATAAATCCAGATTGAATAAACTTCGTGCTGCATAACAAAGTCAGCCTGTAGGGCTGACAGACATTTGCATTGGGCATCGCCCAATGCAAATTGATTCCCGGATTCTGAGCGCTGTAGGCGCGAAAGAGAATTCAAGCACATCTTTGCCGAATGCGCTACTTTATCGAATGTTCATACAATGGCACACACTATGCAGGTTGGCAGCGTCAACCAGGTGATCTGACCATCCAACAAACTCTCGAGGAAGCATTCTCATTAATCCTTCGTGAAGAAATCGAAATCACTGGATGTGGACGTACCGATGCAGGTGTGCATGCGCAACAATATTTTTTTCATTTTGATACTGAACAGGAGTTTACACCTGAGCTTCTGTACAGATTCAATAAATATCTCCCGGAAGACATTGCAGTGCTTGCAGTGTATACGGCTCCGGATACGGCAAGTGCTCGCTTCGATGCAATGCAGCGGACCTATCAATACTATCTGAAGTTTACCAAAGACCCATTGTCGCCCGAGCTTGCCCTTTGGTATCCTTACAAAGACACGCTTGACCTGGAGGCAATGCGTAATGTCTGTTCTTTACTCACGCAATACAAGGCTTTCAAGTCCTTTTGCAAAGAAGGCTCGGACACAAAGCACTACCTGTGTGATGTTTTTGAAGCACAATGGATTGATAAAGGAAATGAAGCGATCTTCACAATCAGTGCCAACCGGTTTTTACGTGGTATGGTGAGACTTATTGTGGGTACCTGTTTGCAGGTTGGTCGTGGGAAACTTAATATCAGTGAAGTGAAATTTGCACTTGACGATCAAACACCTATGCCAAGGGCTGAAAGTGCTCCTGCACATGGATTGCATCTTATGAATGTGGAATATCCTTCGGGGTTTTTGAAGAAAATTGTTTAACGTTTAATGTTTAGTGTTTAACAAACAAGTGCCTCATTAAACATTAAACATTAAACATTAAACATCCCCCCTAAACCATTCTCATTCATCCGGATACAATCTAAAACCTTTCGCAAAGCTCTTCACTTCTTCTTTGACTTCTGCAATGATAGTGTCATCAGTATGATGAGAGATAATACGATCAATCCAATTGGCAATCTTTCTGCAATCATCTTCTTTCATCCCACGGGTAGTGATTGCGGCGGTGCCGATGCGCATACCAGATGTCACAAAAGGTGACTGGTCATCGAATGGAACCATGTTTTTATTGATGGTGATATCGGCCCGAATGAGTGCGTCTTCCGCGTCTTTGCCTGTGACACCTTTGTTGCGCAGATCAACAAGCATGAGATGATTGTCTGTACCTCCGGAGATGATGTCATACCCCTTGTCTGTCAGAGTAGCAGCCAGTACCTGAGCATTTGACTTCACCTGTTTGCAATACGATTGGTAGTCCTCAGTGAGTGCCTCTCCAAATGAAATTGCTTTTGCCGCAATCACATGCTCTAAAGGTCCACCTTGCATTCCGGGAAAGACTGCACTGTTCAGAATTGTGGACATCTTGATTGGTGTGCCTTTCTTCGTTGTTCTTCCCCATGGGTTGTCTATGTCTTCTCCCATGATAATAATTCCACCTCTAGGTCCACGCAATGTCTTATGCGTAGTTGAAGTCACAATATGGCAATAGGGTAGTGGGTCATTGAGGAGTTTGGCAGCGATCAATCCAGCCGGATGTGCCATATCAGTCATGAGCAAGGCTCCTACACTATCAGCGATTTCTCTGAATTCTTTGTAGTCCCAATCTCTTGAATACGCCGAAGCGCCACAGATGATCAGTTTAGGTTTTTCTTTCAGTGCTACTTCACGCACCATCTGCATGTCTACGAGTCCACTGCTTTTCTCCACCTTGTAAAACACGGGTCGGTATACTTTGCCTGAAAAATTCACCGGTGATCCATGTGTGAGATGGCCACCATGCGAAAGATCAAATCCGAGAATGGTATCTCCCGGATTCAACACTCCGAGGTACACAGCGCTATTGGCTTGCGCTCCAGAGTGAGGCTGGACATTTGCATACGCTGCCCCAAAGAGTTCACACAAGCGGTCAATCGCCAGTTGTTCTATTTCATCTACGATTTCACAACCACCATAATAGCGCTTACCGGGATAACCTTCGGCATATTTATTTGTCAAACAGGTACCCATTGCACGAATCACAGCCTTACTCGCAAAATTCTCTGAAGCGATCAGTTCGATACCGTTGCGCTGGCGCTCTTCTTCCTTGTCTATGAGTGCAAATACAGGGTCTTTCATTGGAGAGTGTTGTTACTTTTTTAAAGCGGGCAAAGTTAATTTAATGGAGCAAACATTTGCTCAGACAGCAGCATAATCCGAGATCGACCAAACTGACCGAATGGGATGTCTTGCCTGGTCATTAAAATAATGAGTTGGATTTCCATTTTTTCTCTAATGTCGTGGGCAATTTTGAAGTATTCTATCTGTAGTTATCGGTTACTTTATCCATAAGATTTGGTAAAATCGTTGTTTTACAGAATGCATAGCGCTATTAAACCAACATGATTTCTAGCTGATCACCTTCAAATGTGTATTATCTCGCGAGAAGCGAGTAACAGGACTAAGTTCAATAAGTTCGTGTTTTTACAGACGACTATCTGCAATTATCGGTTACTTTATGCATAAGATTTGGCCAAATCCATGTTTTGCAGAATTTGTTGCGCTGCAACTCTCGAATGTTTGCACCTGGTCAAATTCAAATGCACATTTGTCAAACGAAACGAGACATAAGGCCTCATTTGTCTTGTTATATCACCTGTTTTACCGGATAGCACATATAGTGGCGGTGATGAAGGCGTGGATTCGCATGTTCTTCCAAAATTTGCGGAAGGTTGACTACACTTGAGTCTTTACGCAGGATACGAATCTCACCCTGTGCTGGATCATATGTAGGCACTGATTCCATACCAGTGAGCACGAGGTCGGCTGCATCAGCAGAATTTATGTTGAGCATTCCGGAGATCTGGACAATTGCTTCCTTCACCTGGCTGAGTGGAATCGGGTGCTCACTGAAAACTGTTCGAAATAAGCGACGATAGATAAGGCCTGTGCTCAAAAGACGCAATGTTGTTTGAGCACTATGCATGAGTTGCTTCAAGGTGTAATCTATTTCGATATCATCGACAGCGGCAAACGTCTCAAGCATCTCTGGTTGACTCTGCCATGACGTGCCCGCCTGATGCAAGAGCAATTTCTTGAGTGATACAGGCAGGTCATCGACTTTGCCATTCATCACTTCGTTGCGCAAAACCGTGATCACTCTGCGTAACATTTGCTCAGCAGAAATCACGGCTTTGTGCAAGTACACTTGCAGATACATGATACGTCTGGCAACAAGAAAGTTCTCAACAGAAAACAGCCCTTTTTCCTCAACCACGATCTCATCATCTACCACATTCAGCATCGCAATGATGCGGTCATGACCAATCACCCCTTCTGCAACACCGGTAAAAAAACTATCCCTCTTTAGGTAATCGAGTCGATCCATGTCGAGTTGACCGCTCACAAGTTGATGAAGAAACTTTCGTGGGTAGCTACCATCAAAGATTTTAATTGCAAGTGACAACCGGCCTTCAAATTCATCGTTAAGCAAATGCATGAACTGGAGGGTAATGTCTTCATGAGAAAGTGGCAATAACAAATGCTCAAGTGCATGTGAGTATGGACCGTGACCAATATCATGAAGGAGGATTGCAACAAGCGCAGCTTCCTCTTCATTCCCGGTGATCAGATGCCCTTTCATGCGCAACGTGTGAATTGCCTGACCCATCAGGTGCATTGCCCCGATAGCATGCTGAAAGCGTGTATGCAACGCTCCGGGATAGACATAATGCGTCAGCCCCACTTGCTTAATGCGTCTCAAACGCTGGAAAAAACGATGTTCGATCAGATCAAAAACCAGATCTGAGGGGATTGTGATAAACCCATATACCGGATCGTTGAGAATCTTGCGTTTGTTCATGGATGATAATGCTGTCAGGCGATTAGTACCTTTGCCTCCTCCTCATGACCTGCTTGAATCACGCGGCACTCTAAGAGCGAGCCGACAAGCCGTTTAGGTTTGGAAGCACAAAATAGAAGGGTGTGCTGCGCCAACAGGGGCAGTAGATCTAATATTCGATCTGGAAAATATTCGCTAATGATTGGCCGTTTTGTGAGGTACATTAAATGCTGATATACAAACCACTGCATGGATAAAATTAAAATTCTCTGGGCTGACGATGAAATTGATCTTCTGAAGCCACAATTATTTTTTCTGGAAAAGAAAGGATATGATGTCATAACTGTAACCAATGGCCATGATGCGATCGAAGAATACGATGCCAATCGTGACATTGATGTTGTTTTCCTAGATGAATCCATGCCTGGGCTCACCGGACTTGAGACCTTGTCACGACTCAAAGCTACAAATCCGGCCTTACCAGTTGTCATGATCACCAAGAATGAAGCTGAAACGATCATGGAGGAAGCAATCGGATCGCAAATCGCCGATTATCTCATCAAGCCGGTAAACCCCAATCAAATCCTTCTTTCGCTGAAAAAAATCATCGACAACAAACGGCTTGTCAGAGAAAAAACTTCTTCGGACTATCAGCAGGAGTTCAGGAATATCCTGATGGACATCAATAGCGGTCTTGATCTGGAGGGTTGGGCACGTGTCTATAAGAGTATCGTGAGTTGGGAGTTGAAGATCGACTCTTCTCAAAGCGAAGAGATGCGGGAAATTCTTGCGATGCAGAAACAAGAGGCAAATAAAGAGTTTTCGAAGTATGTCGCGAAAAACTATTTGAAATGGATGAATAAGCTGGATAGCAAACAGCCTCTGATGTCACCGCATATCATGACTGAGAAGGTTTTTCCGGCTTTGCAGGATGACTTGCCGACAGTGATGTTACTCCTCGATAATTTACGGTATGATCAATGGAAGGTCATCGAGCCTGTGTTGAGTACATTATTCAAAGTAGAAGAAGAGTCTACCTTTTTCAGCATACTCCCTACAGCAACTCAATACAGTCGCAATGCAATCTTTTCTGGTATGATGCCTTCGGACATTGCAAAACACTATCCGGATTTGTGGGTGCAGGATCATGAAGAAGGAGGCAAGAATCAGAATGAAGAAGAATTTTTACGAAGGCTGATTGACAAGCGACTGCGGAAACAAATCAAATGGGAATATCTCAAAGTCACGAACGTTCAGGCTGCCCATAAAATGGAAGATGGGGCATTGAATTTTTTGAATAACCAATTGACAGTCATTGTCTACAATTTTATCGATATGCTTTCTCATGCAAGAACTGAGATGGAAGTTCTCAAAGAACTTGCGGGCAACGAGACAGCATACCGTTCTCTGACGTTATCCTGGTTTTTGCATTCCCCCCTCTGGGGCACATTGAGAAAGTTGGCAGAACGGCCGATGCAGCTCATTATCACTACTGATCACGGCACCATACGTGTAGGCAAGCCTTCCCGGGTCGTAGGTGATAAGTCGACAACAACTAATCTGAGATATAAAGCGGGCAGAAATCTTCAGTATGAAGAAAAAGATGTCCTTGCCATCACGAAACCAGAAGAAGCGCACCTGCCGAAAGCGAATATCAGTTCTACGTATATCTTTGCGCTCGACGACAATTATTTTCTCTATCCGAACAACTACAATCACTACAACACATACTTCAGAGATACATTTCAACACGGAGGGATTTCCCTCGAAGAAATGATCTGCCCGTTTATCAGGCTCGTGAGACGCTAAAAACAAAAATTGGTTCTATGCAAATTTGGATTTATTCGATCCCGGTTATGGGAGCGATAGGGTTATTATACACGTATTCGAAATTCAATTGGGTTTCAAAGCAGGATGCTGGCACTGCCCGAATGCAGGAGATCAGCAACTATATCGCAGAAGGTGCCATGGCTTTTTTGAAAGCTGAATGGAAGGTGCTGAGTTATTTTGTTGCGCTTGTAGGAGTGTTGCTCGCTTTTATGGCGATTGCAAACCCGCATAGTCATTGGAGTATCGCAATTGCATTTGTTGCCGGTGCGGTTTTTAGTGCTGTCGCAGGTTATGTTGGGATGAAAGTGGCTACCCTGGCGAATGTCCGTACTGCTCAGGCTGCTCGCACAAGTCTGGGCAAAGCTTTCAAAGTTTCTTTTACTGGTGGCTCTGTGATGGGCATGGGAGTTGCTGGACTGGCTGTCCTTGGATTGGGTGGACTTTTTATCATTCTGAAACAAGCGTTTGCTCCGGGTGCGACTTCTGGTGTGGAGATGTTGCAGACGATTGAAGTACTTACAGGGTTTTCTCTGGGTGCGGAGAGCATTGCATTATTTGTACGCGTGGGTGGCGGCATTTTTACAAAAGCAGCCGATGTCGGCGCGGATCTTGTCGGCAAGGTTGAAGCGGGAATCCCTGAAGATGATCCACGGAATCCAGCTACGATTGCCGACAATGTAGGTGATAATGTAGGTGATGTCGCAGGAATGGGGGCAGACCTCTTTGGATCCTATGTGGCAACAGTGCTTGCAACGATCGTTCTTGGTCAACAATCCATAGTGGTCGGAGATGACGGATTCAGTGGCATGTCACCGATTATTTTTCCGATGCTCATTGCAGCTGTTGGGATACTTTTTTCGATAGTCGGAACATGGTTTGTGCGCATGGGTAGTTCAACAACAACATCTCCGACAAAATTGGTACAGAGAGCTCTCAATAAGGGCAATATCAGTTCGATTGTATTGACCGCAATTGCGTCTGCTGTATTGGTAGCCGTGATCTTACCAGAGGAAATGATTTTGCGCGGCGAGTCTTTTACCATATGGGGAGTGCTTGGTGCAATCGCTGTAGGTCTTGTAGTAGGAGCTTTGATGAGCGTTATTACCGAGTACTATACTGCGATGAGCAGAAAGCCTGTAAATCAAATTATTGAAAAATCTTCCACCGGCCATGCTACCAATGTGATCATTGGTCTTGCAATTGGAATGGAAAGTACATTCTTGCCTATCCTGGTTTTAGCTGCCGGGATCTGGGGCAGTTTTGAATTTGCCGGACTTTATGGAGTTGCGATTGCAGCAGCAGGGATGATGGCCACTACCGCAATGCAATTGTCTATAGATGCCTTCGGTCCCATTGCGGATAATGCCGGGGGTATTGCCGAAATGAGTGAATTACCAAAAGAAGTGCGTGAAAGGACCGATATGCTCGACGCAGTTGGAAATACGACTGCTGCAACCGGGAAAGGCTTTGCAATTGCATCTGCTGCACTTACGGCTCTTGCGTTGTTTGCTGCGTTTGTCGGTGTCGTCGGCATTGATGGCATAGATATTTATAAAGCTCCGGTACTTGCATGTTTGTTTGTGGGTGGTATGATCCCATTTCTGTTTTCGTCCATTGCGATTCGCGCAGTCGGGGATACAGCGATGAAAATGGTAGAAGAAGTACGGCGTCAGTTTCGGACTATTCCTGGAATCATGGATGGCACAGGTAAACCGGATTATGACAGATGCGTGGAGATATCTACAAATGCTTCAATCAGGAAAATGCTATTGCCTGGAGCCATTACAGTGATCTCGCCAGTCATTGTTGGATTCGTTGTGGGACCTGAAGCGCTGGGAGGATTTCTTGCAGGCGCAACAGTCAGTGGAGTGCTGATGGGAATCTTTCAAAACAATGCCGGTGGAGCATGGGATAATGCAAAGAAGAGTTTTGAAAAAGGCGTGGAGATCAATGGAGAGATGTTTTACAAAATGAGTGATCCACACAAAGCTTCCGTCACAGGTGATACGATTGGCGATCCATTAAAAGATACATCTGGTCCGTCAATGAATATTCTTATCAAGTTGATGTCTATCGTATCCCTTGTCATTGCTCCTTCTCTTGCACAGTTTCATCACACCAAAGACGGAGATTCACAATTCGGTGAGAACTATAAACTGGAACAGCAACAAGACAATCTTCAGGATACGGACGATATCAAGAAAAAGTCAGGCGAAGGCTGAGGCTAAGGCGAAGGAAGAACAACCCCAAACAGTTTTCATTGATTTCTGCATTTGATGTGTACGTGGGGGACACAATTACTGAATAAAAGCTTGCTTTGATCAACCCCGGATCTTCAAGATGTGCCTCATGCATCGCCCTGGGCTAGTTCAGGATGATCATGCAGATATTCTTCCCAGATCGTTTTACGACGGATGAAGAAGATTTTCTTGCCAAACGATGATTTGTCTTTGAAGTGCAGGACTATCACTTTAACAAAGAAAAGGTCCACCGCCTTTACCTTTCTGACGCTTTCAAATGTGTAACGGAAGGTCTTGAAATAATTCGTGACGTATAGATGTTCACTGCTTCCTTCTACCCGTTTTAGTGGAATAAGAGTGAAATAGAGAAGCGCAATTCCTCCGAGATAAAACAACAATGCTCCTGCCTGGACAAAGAGTACTGATCTAAAGGAAAAGAGAAATACCCCGGTGGCTACACCAAAAAATGCAATCCATGCTGTCGGCAGGAAAATCTTGAAGAACAGAGTCAGATCGGACGAAATTCTAACCATTCTCTTCAGTAAGTTTTTTATTCCGTTCTACGCGCTTTGCAATCAGAATACCTATTTCATAAAGGCTATAGAGTGGAATACTCACAAGCAATTGTGTGATCACATCCGGTGGCGTAATGATCGCTGCCACAATCAGGATAATGACGATGGCATGACGACGATATGTCCTGAGGAATTCCGCTGTGACAAGGCCGATTTTGGCAAAAAAGTAAATCACAATCGGCAACTCAAATACCAGCCCGGTAGGAATGGTAAACATCGTCATGGAATTGACCAGTGTACTTAGTGTTGTGGTGTTTGCGATTTTATCACTCACTGAATAGCTGGAGAGGAATGTAATTGCAAATGGTGAGATGATATAGTAGCCGAATAAAACACCCAGAATGAACAACAGACTACAAATCAACACTACGCCGCGGGCTGCGTTTCTCTCCTTCGCATATAAGCCAGGTTTGACAAAGCGCCAGAATTCCCAAAAGACATAGGGAAATGCCACTATGACGCCCAGCCAGATGGAAACCCGTATATGAACCATAAACTGCTCTGAGATATCGCGTGTGATGATCTCCAGTCCCTGCGGATAAAAACAGAATCTCTGACCGATGCTGCAAAACCATCGATACGTCGCAAAGTCCTGATCAGTAGGGGCAAGGATGATCTTGTCGAAGACAAAATCTTTAGCCATGAATACACCGATGCCTATTACGACAATGGCAGCAAATGCCCTGATGATATGCCATCGTAATGCCTCGAGATGCTCGAGAAACGACATTTCATCAGGTTGCTTAACGGATGGCTGCCCATTTGCGGGCTGGTCACCTTTCTGCGACGTGGCCGCGGCGGCTATTTTGAGAAGTGTTCTAAACATATTGCGGGGCGAATTTACATGTTGGAAGGGTAGCAGCCTAAATCTCAGGGATGTGGTCGCCGTAATACTATACCTTTGCCCGTACCGTTACAGAATCAAAAGACAAACCACATGTTTGATATGTTCAGTGATATGGAGCAAAAACAAATGGAGCTCCAGAAAAAACTCGCGGCTATCGTGATCGAACACAAGTCGGATGATGGCACATTGGGAATAAAAATTGACGCCAACAAGCTGATAAAGGATCTCACCATTGATGCATCGCTTCTGAAAGATGGAGGAACAGAAATGCTTGAGGATCTTCTTGTTGTTGCGCTTAATGAAGCTATCCAGAAAGCGGAATCCCGTGCTATGGAAGAAATGCAAAACCAGCTCGGTGAATTCCTGCCTGATTTCAATGGACTTGGAAGCCCGTTTAAAGCCTAAGATGTTCAGTATCCATTATCGCCACTTTGCAATCGCATTGGGACTACTGTATGTGTGTAACGTCTCATGGGCACAACCGATTATTGGTCTGGTTGCCTATTATTCATTTGATCTATGCGATGCTTCCGATGATACAGGAAATGGCGCCGATGGAGTATTCAGCGGTGCCCCAGACTGCGAATGTGGCCCAATAGGAAATGCATTGCGGCTCAATGGCGTCAATGATGATGTACGCTTTCTTGGAAGTTTTGATCTTCTCTTTGCCGGTGACTTCACGATGAGTTTTTATTTCCTGCCGGAGAATGCGCCGGGGATCATCGATATTTTATCAAAAAAAGCGAATTGTACAATTGATAATTCTCTTGCCATTCGATACGAAAGTGGATCCCGCACATTACGTGCAGAGATAGCAGAGAATATCAACGCACGTTCAGAAAGCAGGGTCGTGCTCGATGGTCCTGAATGTTGGAAGCATATCACCTGGGTACGCAATGGCGTCAATCTCCTGCTCTATGTGAATGGAGTCCTGGTACAAACTGTGAATACACCAGGTTTTCTTGATGTCAGTAATAATGGCGTGATGAGTATAGCAAATAGCCCATGTCTTGCAAATGGCGAGCAGCGGTTTGCAGGGAGGATTGATGAACTCAGAATGTATAATCGTGCATTGACCACGGCAGAAGTAGAAAGTCTTTATGTACAAGTTGATCAGATCGCAACTCGTGATACCTTTATCTTTCTCGGTGGAAGCGTCCAGATAGATGTCCCGAATAGTTGTGCTCAGGGGTATACCTGGAGTCCTGCGAATGATGTTGTCACACCCGGTATCGCCGAACCTGTGATCAGTCCGGCACAATCGAGGACCTATCAATTGCGCATGGATTATCCATCCTGTGTCGCGACGGATACGGTACGCATTATCGTGATTGATTCATCTCAAATCGATTGTAATGATGTTTTTGTCCCAAATGCCTTTACACCGAATGGGGATCAGCTCAATGATGAATTTGGAATCAGCAATCGTTTCTTTTTTGGAGAATTTATTGGCCTTGAGATTTATGATCGCTGGGGATCTCAGATCTTTAAGAGTATTGATCCTTTTGTCAAGTGGGATGGTACCTACAATGGAGAAGATTCAATTCCGGACATGTATTTATACAAACTCTACTATCGGTGTAACGGGGTCGATCAAGTGAAAGCTGGAGGATTTAACTTGATCAAGTAGGTAACCTCCCTGATATCGTCATCAGTAAGGTTTTGATTTTTGAAAGCTCGTGTTCTTCAATAAGACATCATCAGAGTACCTGATCAGTACTTTAAATTGAGTGAGATAATCCACCAATTGTTTGAGGTTGGCCTGACCTTCGTACAGTTCCTGGTTGTTGTATTCCGTGTAGAGAAAACGTGTTTTTTGAAGTGTCTGTGTACCACCATTGAAAACATCCATTTCAGCCCCTTGTACATCCATCCAGATAAAATCGACATGATCAATTCCTTGTTGGGCACACCACGCATCAAGAGTTGTGGTATTCACGACAAGTGATTTATCGAATGTGACCCAGGGGTGCTTGGTTAGATGCTTCTTGGGTTTTCTGATCGAACCTGATCGATCCCAGTCACCTTGTGACGTAGAGTCTTGAGTGTCAGGTTTTCGGCTACTCTGATAAAATGTAATCTGTCCTATCCGATCACTGACTGCAACTTCGAAAAGATGCACATTTGTACGCTGTCCTATGCGTTCTCTGAAACGTGCAATCGCTCTGGGATCAGGTTCAAAGCAGTAGACATGTGGATTGGCAAACATGTTGAGAAATCCAATCGTATTGCCGCCGTCGTGACAACCAACCTCTAATATGACAGGATCAGCATTGTCGACATATCTCCTAATCAGTGTGTCCGTAATTCTTGAAGTTGATATCGGAGGCATTCCCTGCAGGACGCTCCGCAACGACATATATTGTAGTTTCAGCAAGTGCCTTATCCGTCGATAAAGAGTACGTATACGGTTAAAAGTCATCTTGCCTGTGATTGAGAGATGAATGCTGCATTAGAAATTCTTCACGAGGACAAATTCTAAGATTAATTGAAATTCAACTTCCTGCCGATTACACTCCACACCTCCATATCCCCTTTGCCTTTTATCGGCACCGTTCCGCGTGGCTCACAGTTGAATTCATCTTTGATCAACTCATGGGTGGCATTTGTGATCTGGATAACCCCTCCCTGACCTTGTGATTCCATCCGACTTGCAGTATTTACAGCGTCGCCCCATAAGTCGTAAATAAACTTCTTACGACCAATCACTCCGGCTACGACCGGCCCGGAATTGAGACCTATTCTAAAAGATATTCTTTGTCCATGAAACTCGTGTTGATTGATATATTCTCGCATATCCAGAGCCATTGCGACAAGCGCCTGTGCATGATCAGGACGCGGGCGCGGAACCCCTGACGCCATCATATAACAATCGCCGATCGTTTTGATCTTTTCAAGTCCATACTTTTCGGCAAGCAGATCAAAATGCGAAAACACTTCATCGAGGAGTTCTACGAGTCCAGTCGGTGTCAACTTCTCTGTCAAGGGAGTGAAATTCACCACATCGGCGAATAAAATGGTCGCTCCTTGAAAATGATCAGCAATTGTCCGATGTTCATTTTTCAAAATGGCAACGATTTCTTTCGGAAGGATATTTAACAATAATGACTCAGACTTTTCCTGGAATATCTTCTTCTGACCAACGAAGTAGTAGACCATCATAAAAATCAAGGATCCAACCCCCAGAAAATTGATTACAAAAAAGAAAAGGATTAATCCTGAAGACAGATTTGTCTCACGATCCAAGTATGGTTCCAGAAATCCACTGAGAACAACCAGGAATAGAAAGCCAAAAAACCAACGCGGTGCGCGGGATGGCTTATCGAAGAGCATCGCGCCAAGTGGACTTATCAATGACCACAAAATCACAGCACTGCCATTGATAAATCCTCCCAATGTCATCATCAGGCCGAAAGGCAATAATAGGATAAGGATAAGCTGGCTGAAACAAAAAAAATCATACCGGTGTGTGATCCCGAAGTATATCACGCTCAATAAAGAAATGAAGGCGTACGTAAGTGGAATCAAACCCGAAAGGGGTTCTCCGGAAAAGATGTAGAGCAAACCCCACCCAGAGCCTGCTAGCATAAATGGAAAAGCACAAAGTAAGAGAATTGATTTCCTGAGTCGGACATCATCGTCGTCGTTTGGGTCTGCACCTATACGCGTTGCCGACGCAGTGACATTTTTGAGCAATTGCCCTATTTTCATACACAGTAGAAATTTTGCAGCAGATGTACAAAATAGGACTATTCTTGTCAGTGCCCTGGAAATACTTGTTCAAGTTTATCTGAATAACCCGTCGCAAGATATCACCTCAGTAGTGTCACATCGCCCCGATATCTCAGCACCTCTCCATCCACAAACTCAATTTCAATAAAATAGACATACACTCCCGGCGGCATCATTTTATCGCGGAAAGAACCATCCCAGATTACGATTCCGCCAACGACAGGAGGAATGTTTGTTTCCTCTATCATCAGTTC
>JANNQA010000155.1:0-58538 GCA_031400515.1 Bacteroidota bacterium | reverse complement strand
GGTACGGGGTGCGGGGTACGAGGCGGGGTACGGGGCGAGGGGTACGAGTCAAAAACCTGGCCTGTTACTCAAGCCCTGACATTTGACTAATAGAGGAAGAGAAGATGTTTTACTAAAAGTATACGCGACTTTATCACGGATGTCGGTGACTGAAATAGGTTGACCATTTTTCACGTAAAAAAAGGTCAATTTATGAACAAGAAACAAGAGAAGAAACATTATCTACGCGATCAACGTAAATTCAGCGAGGGGATCAAGAAGCAAACGGTAAGAGATATCGAGACAGGGAGGTGTAGTGTACTGCAAGCAAGTCGAGAGCTGACAGTAAGTGCGCAATCGGTATACAGGTGGGTTCACCGATATAGCGGATATTTAACAAAAAACAAGATCATGGTAGTTGAAGACAAAAGCGAAGCATACAGGAGTAAGGACTTAGAGAGGCGGTTACATGAAATGGAAGCTGCGCTGGGTCGCAAACAGATGGAGATTGATTACTTAAACAAGATCATAGATCTGGCGAATGAAGAATACCGGACTGATCTAAAAAAAAACATAGCAAAGGAGCCCTTGGATGGTTCCAGGTCCACAAAGGGAAAGAACACAGGTACAAAATGAAAGACCTGTACACACTTGTAGGGATCAGTAAGCAGTGCTTGTGGAAGCACCAACGGAGACTTGAGAGCCGGGCGAACACTTCGTCACAGATGGTATCAAAAATGATAGAGATCAGAAAGCGTCATAAGAGAATGGGCTGTAGAAGCATGTATTATGCGATCCAGGATGAGAAGCCAGTAGGGAGGGATGCATTTGAAGAGATAGGGTTTGCGAATGGTTTTAAGCTTAAAACGAAGCGAAATAAGGTAAAAACGACATGGAGTCAAAGAGTTGAAGTATTCCCGAATCTCATAGAAGGACGTACAGTGATTGGAATAAATCAGGTGTGGCAATCGGATATTTTCTACCAAACAGTAGAGAATGAGGCCTTCTATGGGGTGACGATAGTGGATGTATACTCTAGAAAGTTATTGGCACTTCACATATCACAAAGTCTTGGTGCGCAAGAAAATTTCAAGGCATTAAAGAAAGCCTTTAAGGCAAGAGCGGGTCATGATATCGGAGGATGCATACTCCACTCAGACAGAGGAAGTCAATACATCAGCGAAGTTCATAAGGAGGTGCTCAAGTCAAAAGGCATGAAAGCGAGCATGTGCAAGATGCCACAGGAAAATGCCTACGTCGAACGTATTCAGGGGACAATAAAAAATCAGTATCTGAGTGAATTTGAACTCACCAAGGACAATGTGAGAGGAATTGCGCTCAACGTGGTCAAATGGTACAATGAGGAAAAGCCGCATAGGAATCTTTAGATGAGAACACCAGCGGCATTTGAAAAATATGTTGAAAACCTTTCAAAAAATCAACGACCTAAAGAGGTCATTTTCAATGGTTACTCAGAGTTATCCACAAAACAAGACTTACTAACAAAAAGAAAAAAGTAGCAAAAAAGAAAAAGTAATAACGATAATGAGTATCCTTATCTACTAACTCAAAAAGTCAACCTATTTCAGGCAGGTACAGGATACAACTCGTAACCCGTAACCCGTACCTCGTATCGTTTTCTAAAATGCTGACAAAAACCAAAGGCATCGTACTCCGCAAGCTGAACTATGGCGAGACAAGCCTGATCGTGGATGTCTTCACTGAGGAGCATGGGCTCATGTCTTATATTATTGGAGGGGTTCGGCAGGCGAAGTCACGAAGCGGATCAGCTCTCCTGCAACTCATGGCTATCGTGGAGTTGGTGGCCTATCATAGTGAGAAGAGCAAGTTGCATCGCATTAAAGAAGTACAGGCTGCGTATGTATTTCGAAATATCCCTGGTGAGGTAAGAAAGAATGCGATCATTCTATTTCTGGCAGAATTGTGCAGTAAGGTCATCCGACAGACGGAACGAAATCAAGAGTTGTATCAAATGATGGAGGATACCATCACCACACTGGATCAGGCACAGGAGCATTTTGCAGACACACATTTACTATTTATGATCAGGCTCGCAGATTTGATGGGGTTTGGTCCGGAAGAAAGAAGCGGTACTGATTCAGGCTTCTTTGATCTGCTTGATGGACGTTTTATTTCAATGGCGCCTGATCATGAATACTATGTACGTGAGCCGGATTTATTCAATCAATATCTCATCGCAGCGAGACAACATGCAGTCAGGAATGTATCCACAGATCGTATCATACGGAATCGCATGCTTGATACCTTGTTATTGTATTTTCAATTGCATATCGATAAGATGCCGGAGATACATGGGCATAAGGTGTTGAGGGAGATATTGTAGAATTAGAACCTCTCACGGAGACACGGAGAGCACGGAGAAATCTATTTGATGAGAGTCACCCCGCCTGAAAAGGTTTTTACATTTCCATCAACGAATTCCACTTCTGCAATCCAGACGTAAACTCCCGGATTAAGCTTCTGCCCATTATGTCTTCCATCCCAACCGAAGTCAGGATCATTTGGTGGAACATGATAATTCTCACTTACCACTTCACCCCAACGGCTATAAAATCTCAACGACCTGATATTCCTTACTCCTGATATCGCATACACCATTACCACATCATTGATACCATCACCATTCGGAGAAAAAGCGGTCGGTATAAATATCTTCGGGTGCACAAACACCGTAACAAAATCCGAAGCGGTACATCCATTCTCGTCAGTGACTTCAACGATGAAGGTCATATCACGGTTAGGTCTTATCACTGTTGGATCGGGACAATCCACACAAGACAGAAAATCAGCAGGAGACCATGACCACTTAGCAACATCAAATGTCGCATCAGCCATTAACATGGCATCATCTCCAAATGCAATGAACTGGTCATCTCCCGCATCAACTTTCAGTCCAGAAGCAATGCTGCAGGGCAAGGTTCGACATAGGTTTGCGAATTCCATTGAATTGACAAAAGATGTGATTTCGACATTGCATAAATTGCCCAGATAATCTGCTAGATAAATATATGTAGTTATTGAGTCATGGCCATGGTACATTAAAGTGATTTCCATAAGCGAAATGCCAATGTTCCCACTTATATCAATAATACTAAAGAATTCGTCCAGCCCCAAACCATAAACAACTCCAGGGGGATTGCCTGGATATGGCGGAATAGTCAACGTGATCAAATCATCGGTCCATTCATTAGGATTTCCTTCTTGCTTACATTCGTATATCCATGTCGAGTACCATTGTAAGTTGTCCAGAAAGCTAATAGTGACTGTGGCATCATCATCAGGGCAACCCGGGGTGCTTGTCGTGTAAGCAAATTGTCCCGGGCCATCGTACATTGGGTGATATAGATTACCTCCACTATGGAGAGATGGTGTCCATGCCCCATTTTGATCTGGAACGCCTTCAAGTGCTGTTGTCAGATCGAAATGATCGCCAAAAGGGCAGATTGCAATTACATTGTCTTCGCCGGCATACGGGGGGTCGACACAATTACAAAGGGGAAGATTACATAACAACCAATCGCCGGAGAAACCATCAGGTTCCCCAAAATAGTATTCGCAGGAAGGATCTTCATTAATTGATATCCAAATATTAATGCAGCCCGGTGCCTGAATCCAGATATTCCATGAAAAAGTAAAATCTGTTGATTCATCAAGACTTCCTGTCATAGGCATTATAGTAATGCAGTTGGAGTGTACTGTATAAGTTGATCCTGGGTGAACACCTTCAAATGCAGGAATCGTAAATGAACCTTCATCTCCTGTCAGACAGAGACTTTCAAGCTTCCAATCACAAGGATCCCAAGTCCAGTCAAAAGTGATGGTGGCTTGTTCAATAGGACAACCCGGATTATCCTGCGTATACGTGTATGATCCTTCTTCATCAATACATGGTCCGTAACCAAAATATGGTGGATCCCATGTGCCTCCTGGATCTGCATTAAGATAAATGAGAAAATTTTCGAAATATTGGTTGTTAGGACAACCAGATACAGTAATGTCTTCCCCTGCACTGGGACAAGGTGAAGGTGAACAATCAATCACGGTAAGAAATGTATCCACCGGTGAAACACATTGTCCCGGATCAGGCGTGAAAGTGATGGTGATCTCGCCATCAAGCCCTGAAGGATCGAATACATTATTGACAACTCCCAGACCAGACCAGTTTCCAATAAATCCACTTTGTGTTGTTGCTAAAGTAAACGGAGGATCTGTTTGACAAATTTCTGCAGGCACACCCTCAATGATGAGAATCGCATCAGGCTCGCCATATCGCATGATCATACATTCGGGACAATTGAAATTATTGCCTCCGTAAACAAAATCACCTCCGGCATATAAGTCTATTCCATTGGATGCAAGTGCAAATACATTAGCGTAAAAACAGCCATTGGGCAGAGGTTCCCAGTATTGGCCGTTCAGGTCGTACCTAATCAGCCAGGTGCAATCTGAAGTTCCGAAGGCCAGGAATATGTTTCCTCCATAGATAAGCATGGTTTCGGCAAACAAAGCGTTGTTAAAGTCGAGTGCATGCCATTCGCTTCCATCCCAATATGGGGGCATAATATAGGGCCAGGGAGAAGGCCCGCTGATGTACACCTTATTTCCATCCAATTCAATCTGATTAACGAACGCTCCTTCCAACGTTGTGCCGAGATTATTCCAGTTGGTACTATCCCATCGTGCGATGAAATCCGCATCCGGGTTATTACCTGCATCAGTGAACCGACCGCCGACGTACACATCATTTCCATTGATTTCAATATCCAATACTTCGTCATTCAACCCGGATCCGAGGTTTACCCATGAGCTGCCATTCCAATGTGCTACATGATCCCCATTTCCATTTCCCCCCGCATCCGTGAACCGACCACCTACATAAATATCACTTCCTGAGATAGCAAGTGCGACGACGGTGCCATTCAAACCTGATCCCATCGCATTCCATTGGACTCCGTCCCAAAAACCGATATGGTTGAAGGGGGCAGTAAAATCTCCACCGACGTATACATTCCCTCCATTCAACGCGATGACTCTCACAGCGCCATTCAATCCCGGGCCTACAGCATGCCATTCACACCCATCCCATCTGGCCAGGAAGTCTGCATCCGGATTTCCTCCTGCATCTGTAAAACCTCCACCGGCATATACATCTGTACCAGACAATTTGATGTCATAAACCACATTATTTAATCCGGGCCCTAGAGGGTACCAATCAGGAGTGCCTGATGCGGACGCCAGCATGGGTTGTGTTTCCGGATAAATGCCAAATAGGCAATCCGAAAGTGATGCTGAGCTTGAAGAGGGTAGGCAATGCGAGTTTTGAGTGTTCAAAACAGAAGCAACAGTTGTACTTCCATCAGTAAACAACAGGATGTTAGAAATGAGTGAAAAGAGAATCGGAGAAAGAACTGAATTCATCTTATATTTTCCATACGGAAAAGTTATCTCATCAACATCACATCACCTGAAATGAATTGAGACTTAGTGTGGAGAGATTTCATTCCATTTAAATTTAGGAGTATGCCTAATGATGCATGATAATCATTTCTCCAGATTTTCGATTCTTTTCATCAGCTCTTCAATGGTGAGGTTTTGCTTTTCTATCAATTGCTGCTGAGCGTTATTCTGCTCATTTAATTCCTGCACAGCTTTTACGAGGGGCACCACAAACTGACCATAACCCATGGAGTAATTGTCTCTGTCGTTGGTTGGTGCATGTACAGCATCAAAAGAAGAGAACCCGGTTTGCTGAATAATTTTTTCAACGTCCTGTGCAATGAATCCTACCGAGCGATTCTGACTTTTCTCAGTTAAACTTCTTTCCCGGTCTGTATCGAGAGGCTCTCCGATATGTTGAGCGTATTTGAGGCGATTGAAATTATAAGAGACTGGCTCCAACTTCAGGATAAAGTCCAATCCTTTGACATCATCCTGGATATTCTCTTTGAATCTGCCGTCTGATGGCCATCCAAACTCGACCTGCCCTTCTATGACCAGAACCTCACTATTTCCAATGCGGACTTTGTGACTCGCATTGACCCCGGTTCCATATCCCAGAGATGTGGCATTGATCAGATCAGGTGCAGATACGTCAGCAAAAAAACCGATGATAGTATTATGGTATCCTGTGACATTGCCAGATAAGGCTCCTATTCCAATACCAATATTCGAAAAGCCAGATGTATTGCTACCCATGGCAGAGGATCCAATCGCCACGTTTCTCCCTCCTGTTGTATTTGATGCCAAAGCGTCAGCTCCAAACGCACAATTATTTTCACCTGTTGTATTTACACCTAATGCATCATAACCATTGGCTGTATTCTGGTAGCCAGTTGTGTTGCCATAGAGTGCACTAAAACCTGTCGCGGTATTACGATATCCAGTTGTATTGGCAGAAAGTGCATTGGCACCGATGGCGGTATTGAGGCTTGCATTGTTTGTCCAAAGTGCGTTGAAGCCAATAGCGGTATTACTTTCTCCGGTTGTATTTGAATATAAGGCAGAAGAACCATGAGCAGTATTATGAGCTCCGGATGAATTATAGTTGAGCGCTGCATAACCCGTAGCTGTATTGTAATCTCCAATCGTGTTTGCATTCAACGAAGCAAAGCCATTCGCTGTATTTCCAGAACCTGTTGTGTTGTTGTATAAAGACAAACTGCCGTGGGCTGAATTATTATTACCCGTTGAATTATAATTGAGTGCGCCCACTCCCGTAGCTGTGTTATCATTACCTGAAATGTTCGCGTTCAACGCACCGTATCCGTTTGCTGTATTATTATTTCCAGTCGTATTAAGATAAAGGGAATACACCCCATGAGCGCTATTGTGATCTCCTTCTGTATTGTTTTGAAGTGCAGCAGCTCCTGTCGCCGTATTCTCTACTCCTGATACATTCCATTGCAAAGCATTCAATCCTGTAGCTGTATTATAACTGCCCGCGGTATTTGAAGTGAGAGCATTCGCTCCGCTAGCAGTATTTCCATCTCCGTCGGTGTTCGCATGAAGAGCAAATGACCCGTTAGCGGTGTTCAAATCACCACTATTGGCACTACCAGAACCTAATCCAATAAAAACATTTGTAGTATCATCTGAATGGATCCACATAAGATCCTTGCCGCTATTGTTGCGGAGTCTGATCAATGGACTTGTATTGCTTTGCGTGCTATGTGCATCAATGATCAACTGAGATACATCAGCAGAACCATCGATATGCAGTTTACCGAGAGGCGTTGTGGTATTGATCCCAATATTATCACCGTTATTATAAATGTTGCTGTTATTGACGATCCATGATGAACCATTCCAGTAAGGTGTATTCCCTGCAGCATTCCCGGAAGTCAATAAGCCTTCGGGGCCTTGAGGTCCAGTTGGTCCCATTGGTCCGTTGACGCCGGCAGGACCTTGCGGTCCGGTTGGTCCTGCCGGGCCTGTAGCACCGGTTGCACCAGCGGGGCCTTGGGGTCCAGCCGGACCGGGGGCTCCATTGAGAGAGACGTTCCAGGAAGAAAAAGATCCGCTCCCTGTAGTGGAAGTCACGTTTACGGCCATCGCTCCTGTGATGGAGTTATACGAAACGACGGCTCCAGTCATCAGGTTGTTGACTGAATTTGCGATGATGACGGTTTGTCCTATGGCATAGTTTAATCCTGTTTCGACAGTAAAATTCTGAGCGACACTTGCTATCGTCATTAATGTAGAAGATGTAGTGGTATAGCGGTCACCATCATCTCCGGCAGGTCCTTGTGCGCCGGCGGGTCCGGGATTACCATCTGCGGCATACAAGGCATACGGGACGCTGAGTAACTGAGATGATCCCATGCTGACAAATGCATTACCTCCTGCAGGATCCATATCAACTTGCAGCCAGGCATTCGCAGTACTCCAGGGAATCATTACAAAGGATGCAACCGTTGGTGTTCCGTTACCGACATTCAAGGTGAACAATCCAAACTGATTGGTCGTTGCACTGTGAGTTTCCTGGTATAATACAGGTCCACCATTGTTATTGGTGATAGTGAAGCGCACTTTGATGTTTCGGTTTTGAAGGATGTCACCTGCATTGTCTCGGGCTACAGCCTGGTAATTTAGTCCCGGAGGGGCTTGTGAGAATAGGTCAGTCTGCAGTATACAGCCGACAGTCAGCAGGAAGAATGCAACGAGATGGAATTGTAATTTTTTCATGGTCATAATATTCTGTTTTGACGTTAGTTCCTGTCTTTTTAGAGAAAGAGAATTGTTTTATTGCCTCTCAAGTGTTTCAATACGCTGCATAAGTGTTTCAATCAGTTCCTGTTGAGTTTGATTCTGCTCATTCAGTTCCTGAATTGCTTTCACCATCGGTGTCATCAAGTCAGTGTAACGAACACTGTACATACCATTATAGTCTTTCGTAATTATTCCGTTATCGGCTGCCGAAGATGTCATTAATGCTTCTTCCAGATCCTGGGCCAGGAATCCGTATTCCCGTGTCTGGAGATCATTGTTGTTGCGTATATACGATACGGGTTTGAGTTTATTCACAAAATCCAACCCAAGGTTTGATTCCTGAATATCATTTTTCAACCTCTTATCAGAAGTGACTGACCACGCTACCTGGCATCCTGCATACGAAATGGAATTATTGCCTATTCCAATCTGATTACTGAGATGTGGTTGTCCTACCGTTGATTCAAATCCAATTGTAATATTATTGGAACCGGTAATTGAATTACCAGCCGAAAGGCCAATGGCAGTATTGTAATTTCCACTCACATTGGCAAAAAGTGATGCTAATCCGATGGCCGTATTGCCATTTCCAGTTTGGTTACTTGCGAGCGCAACCTGACCATCGGCGGTATTTGAGTCTCCATTTGTATTAGAGGCGAGGGCTAAATGGCCAGTAGCAGTATTATCGACTCCGATGTCGTTAAAAGATAAGGCTGAGGCTCCGGTAGCCGTATTATTCACTCCTGATGTATTCGAATTCAACGCTTCATATCCAACGGCTGTATTGTTACTTCCGAATGAATTGGAAGTAAGTGCAGAGAACCCGTTGGCGGTATTGCCGCCTCCGGATGAATTGAAATTCAGTGCTGCGTAGCCGGTAGCAGTGTTGCCGCTGCCTGAGGTGTTAACATTTAAGGCGCCAAATCCCAGTCCCGTATTATTAGCACCGCTCGAGTTCAAACTGCCCGCATACCCTCCGATAAATGTATTTGCCGTCCCTCCACCATTCGTTTCTCCCGCACCTACACCGATAAAAATATTTGTTTCATTATTGGAGTGAATCCACATGAGGTCACTACCACCGCTGTTACGCAACTTAAAGAGCGGATTGTCATTCGTTTGTCCACTACCCGCATCAATGATCAATTGCGTTGCATTCGCAGAACCTTTCACGTGTAGTAGACCAGATGGTGAATTTGTATTGATTCCGACATTAGAACCATTGTCAAAAAGGAGAGAGTTGCCGATCGTATTCGATGTAGCAAATTTTGATAGATAGTTTGTCGTACCGCTCCCACCAAGCCCTGATGTGGATGTTTGCCATGTTGCCAAACCCGCTGCATCTGATGTAAGCACTTTGCCATTGCCAGGAGCACCGCCGGCAATTTTTATTTGTCCGTTGACTTCGAGCTTCGCTGCTGGTGATGATGTTCCGATTCCAACATTGCCTCCATTATTATAAATATTGCTGTTGTTCACGATCCATGAAGCGCCATCCCAATAAGGCGTATTTCCTGCTATACCGCCATTGAGTAATATTCCCGCTGGTCCCTGCGGTCCGATAGGGCCTGTTTCTCCGGCAGGTCCCTGTGGTCCGGTTGTACCAATAGGTCCTTGTGGCCCGGTTGCACCTGTTTCACCCGGAATCCCCTGAGGTCCGGTTGCACCAGGAGGCCCTTGAGGTCCTGTCGCTCCTGTTTCTCCGGCAAGTCCTTGTGGACCCTGGGGGCCTGTTGCACCAATCTGACCTTGTGGTCCTTCTGGTCCCGGCGCTCCGTTGAGTGATACACTCCATGATGTAAATGTTCCACTGCCAGATATGGAAGTCACATTTGCAACCATTGCTCCTGTTGTTGAAGTATAAGAATTCACAGTTCCTGTCATCAGGTTACCTGCAGAGTTCGCGATGATCACCGTTTGGCCGATCGCATAGTTTAATCCTGGCTCTATGGTAAAATTTTGTACTCCGGTTGCGAGCGTCATTGACGTTGAGGAAGTAGTCGTATATCGATCACCGTCCTTGCCTGCCGGTCCCTCATTGCCGCTCGCGGAATACAAGGAATAGGGAACGCTCAATAATTGAGATGTACCCATCGTCACATAGTCAGTCCCTCCATCAGGATCCATATCAACCTGAAGCCATGCATTCACTGCAGCCCAGGGAATAGATGAAAAATCTCCGAAGACAGGCACCCCCTTTCCAACATTCATCGTGAGCAAACCAAATTGATTAGTCGTAGTCGTTTGAGTTTCCTGGTATAGCACTGCGCCATCCTGTTCATCAGTGATCGTGAAACGTATGCTGATACTTCGGCTTTGAAGAATATCACCGGCATTGTCACGAGCCACCGCCTGGTAGTTGAAACTTTGTGGTGCTTGTGAGAATAAAGTAGTCTGCAGTGAGCAGCCGACAGTGAGCAGGAATAATGTAAGGAGATGGAGTTGTACTTTTTTCATGTTTAATTAAATTAGAATTATTGATCGTTACCTGATCACTTGAATTCTTGCGACGCATTGATTTCCGCGAGTCGCTCCATTTTCCTGGAACGTGATCGCGAGGACATACATGCCTGCTACAACATGTGTAAGATCAAAGGGCTCGACATTGACGAGAGATTGTTGCTGAATCTCTTTTTGCAGAATCACTCTCCCGAAAACGTCCACGATATCCACGACCAGGGTTGAGATCTTTTCAGTTTCGGTAACGAGATTGAAGTAGCCGGTAGTCGGATTGGGATAAAAGCCAAATGAAAATTGCGGATCTGGATTCTCTGTGATATATGTACCGATATCGAACGCCTGCTGAAACCCCTGGGTCAGAATGCCCGCAGGAGAAGTAAAGGTTTCCACTACGGACATTTCCCCGGTAGTGAAACTCAGCATGCCGGCTGTGCTGCTGTAAAATTCCCCCGAGGAAGAAACCACAAATGGGCTAAGTTGCTGCGCTGATACTCCCCATGCTGATAACAGGAGAAGGGACAGAAAATGATAGGAATATTTCATAGGACTCTGGCTTTACTCTTTAGGTGACTTGTTACCTGATCGTGATTTTAAAAAATGTCATGTCGAATAATATCCTGAAAACTAAGACAGGTGCAATCAGCAGATTCGACCGTTTATTGGAATGCAGAAATCCGATCTAAATGGAGAACCTGGTTTATTAAGCTGCTCTGCCGGGGCTTGTTTTTTCCTGATATAGGGAAGGGTGGGAAGGTGTTAGAGCATGTACCGGGACTATGGACTGAAGACTGCGGACTGAAGACTATTCCCCCTCCTTCCTTCCAAAATCCTGTAAAACGACCGCGTCCTGATCTCCTCCAATGTCAATCCCGTCTCCAGTACTTCCTCTTCAGTAATCGCCCCACAATTCAATGCTTTCAGAAAGAAGTTCAATAAGCCCTGACCTGTGGCAGCATCATCAAAGATGTCACCTGTCAATGTGGAGATCGCTGAACGATCCATAAATGTCCTGAGTCGATAAGTTGCATCTTCGATACTGCTGAGGAAGAAATTGTATGTTGCTGCATAGCGCATGGGCAACTGGGCAGGATTAAGGTCCCATCCCTGATAAAATCCGTTGATCAGAGAATGCATGGTATGGCCATAACCAATCCGCCATGCATTGTGAACTGCCTCTGTGTTTTCTTTCAGTTGTGCATCAGTGAGATTTTCTCCACGATGAGGGCCGATCGGCATCACATTCGTCGCGCCATCTGAGAAATAAATACCCGTACCACTCAATGCGATCTTGGTCATATGGTGTGCGAAGTCGCATACCGGGTGTGCCATCGTCTGATACTTTGCTGTGATACCATTGGATGCTGTATAATCATAAGTGCCGAAGTGGGCTGCAATACATCGTCCTTCACTCGCGCGGACGATGCACATCAGTGGTACACGACCTTCATCATCCATCAGGATCTGTGTGGCCTCTACCATGATTTCCATCTTCAATGAACCTTCCACGAGGTTATTTGCGTGCTCGATGAGTTCAAAGAGTTTTACCAGGGCAGTGACTTGTTCGGGTATCGTCACCTTTGGTAGCATCACCACGAAATTTTCCGGCAGCCTAACATTTGTTTGAGTAAGTAATGCGGTAAGAAAAAGATCAAGTGTCCTGATTCCTCTCTGTTTTAGATCTTCTGTAAAGGGTTTAATACGAATACCGATGAAGGGCGAAATGGTTTTACTGTCCATTCCTTTTGCAAGTTCATGTGCGGCGTAAATAGCAGTTTCGTCCTCTTCAGCATCAGGGCGATTGCCGAATCCGTCTTCAAAGTCAATGCGAAAATCTTCGACTGCTTCTGTCTGAAGTTTGTTGATGATTTTATTGTAGACAGAATAGGATAGCCATGCGGAATCATGTTTTCTATCCGTCTCAGTCATCAGATCCAGATTGTGTTTCAACCTCGCTATGTCAGCATCGGACGTAGGTACTTGATCATGTCCTTCGAATTTCAACACATTTGCAAGCACACCGAAATTCGGAGCATACGTCCGTAGATTTTTCAATGCGATCTCACCCATCTTTAGACAGGTATCTGATTTAAAGAGATTCGCTCCGCCATAGACAGTGTGTACCGGTTGACGATCAGGTTTGTCGCCCGGATATTTTTGCTGGAAAGAAAGGTTTGCAGTTTTTAAGGTGTCAAGGACTAGTGATCTATCGCTGTCTGTTATTGAGAGTTTCATTTGTCGAGCTTTAGGCGAATGAATAAAGATGGCGAGTCAAATTCAAATGCAGGAAGAAATGTTTCTCACAGAGACACAGAGAACACAGAGAAATCTGGAGAGTCTACGATCCGCGATATGTCGAATATCCAAAGGGACTTAACAGCAGCGGAACATGATAGTGCTCACCGCTATTCACGTGAAAAACGATTTCAATAGATGGATAGAATGCTGTGATGCCATTCCGCTCAAAGTATTGACGTGTTTCAAACCGTAATTTATAATCGCCACGTGGCAATACCACATCAGGATCTGCGAGTGCTGTCGCCCTGCCGTCTGCATTCGTGACTTCTCTTCCAAGCTCAATCCAATGATGATCGCTCTCCATAAATAATACCACAGCAATTCCGACTGCCGGTTTGCCTTTCGATGTATCAAGCACGTGCGAGGTGATCCGACTCATGATGTAAAGAGTTTCTGTAAGCGAAGTTGCGTGATCTTTAGTTGTTCCTGTGCAGCGATCCGTATTTCAACATCCGGAGCATTCGTCAATCTTAATCGCAATAATTCCAACATCTCTTCTGCAGTCTTACCGGTAGCACATACGATAAAGATAAATCCGAATTTCTCTTCGTATTCCCGATTACCCTCAGCAAGTGACGTAATGACGCTCTGGGTTGCTGCCTGGACACCTGATTGTTCTCCAGAAGCCCATTGTGCAGTTGATGCAAATTTCTTTGCGAGGGATTCAGCATCTCCGATTTTCGGATGGCAGGTAAAGGCTTCGCGCCAGTCAGTATCGTTACATGTACTCCATGCTTGTTCACTTTTAATAAGGAGCTCCGAGAGGCTGTCGGTTTCTGGTAGACTTAACATCCCTTCTACCCACCGGATGGACCCACAGCATTTAAACAGTTCTCTTCGACGGAAGTCTTCAGATTGCTTCAAAAATTCTGCTATCAACATTAAAACATATGATCTCGTTGTAAAGATTCTATTGCGCCCCCCGTCCGACCGGCCGGGCGGGCTTCAGGGCTCAAGATGTTATGCATTCCGGGCAATGGGCACCGCCCATTGCTATGCATATTCAGCCCCTTCAGGGCTTTTTCTTCCTTAGCCTTCGCCTCAGCCTTCGCCTACTTTTTGATCTTTCCCCACAATCTCATCCTACTCACACCACCATCCGGGAATATCGTCAGTCGCGCATGTGTAAACGGACCCTTGTTTGTAATCTCCTTTTCAAATACATGTTCACAATCAGCAGCGAGTTTCGTCTGTGTTAGAATTTTGTGCCATTGTATTGAAGGACTATCAAGATTACTTTCCTCAGCAGAAGTAATCAAACTCCCTTCGATCATACAAGTGTCTGGATAGTTTCCTTTGAAGTGACACGTATCGATCAGGATCTTTTCAATCGTTCCTTTGTGTGCAAGTTTTACGACTACCCAATCACGATTACCAGGAGTCCTGTTGCGTTTTGTTTCCCAGCCATCGCCCATATTTATTCCCCGTCCTGGCATGGTAAGATTATCCATGTGTGAGAAGAACATATCGTTGCAGAGGACAGACTTTGCGCCATTAATTGCCGCAGCGAGATCGATAAGTGCATTATCATCCACAGCACTCCAATCTTTCGCTACTTCTCCATATACTTTCAATCTCGCGACTCCGCCATCCGGATAGATATTTAATCGCAAATGAGAGTACACGTTATGATCTTCAATAGGAAAGAAATTCTGGGAACCCGGACTCAATGGAGATTTCTTCAGAATCTCTTTCCAGACAATAGAATTTCCTTCCTTACGAAATACATCTTCTCTATGCTCTATGTCAGCCAAAGGCTGATCGGCCTCTGGCCGGCCCTCTGCTCTATGCCTTATTAGTGCAGCCTCAATTGAAGCATTGGGAGGATGATTACCCAGAAAATGATTTGTATCGATATCGACACCGGATATTTTCCCAGTCGTTGCCAACTGCACTATACACCAATCATGACCTGGCGTTCTCTTTCGCCGCGACTCCCACCCATCCATCCATTTTCCACGATCGGTGTATTTATCGGGAATAAAAATGCCCCGACCTGGTTTTATTAAGTTTTCTTTCTCAGCAAAAAAATCATCACTGCATTGTAATACTTTGCCACCAAGTCTTTCCCCAGCAAGATCGATAAGCTTTGTAAATGTTGGTTCTGACATGTTTGAGAGTAATCGGTAATCTAATAATCGGTGATCGGTAATTAAATAATTAATCTTAAATCAATTAACAATTAATTTTCCCTTGTTCAAATGTAGAAATTCCCCGTTGTCATAGACCAATTCACCAGACAGGTAAGTTTGTTTCACAACACCAAACAATTCTTCATGGAGATAAGGTGTCAATTTATGTTTATGAAAGATCAGGGTTCCGTCGACAATGAAATGTTCTTCAGGTGACCAGGCGACCAGGTCTGCATCATATCCTTTTTCTATTCTTCCTTTCTTCCTCGCGCCGATGAATGCCGCGGGTCTTTCACATAACCATTTTGCGATATCGGTTATCTCACAGTGATGTCTTTTCGCAGCAGTCCAAAATGCAGGTAAAGCAAACTGAAGGGAAGCAATACCACCCCATGCTTTCATAAAATCACTACTCCCCATTTCTTTCAACTCTGGTGGCGCAGGTGAGTGATCGGTCGCAACGAAATCCAAAATACCACCCAGTAGTCCACCCCAGAGCTTATCATTATTCGCACTTTCTCGAATTGGTGGTGCGCATTTGAACTGTGTTTGTCCATCGCCAATTTCTTCTGCAGAAAAATAGAGATAGTGTTGTGCAGTCTCGGCAGTGATGGGCAATCCTTGCTGTTTGGCATTTTCGATGAGTTCCAGTGCATCTGATGATGACACGTGTACGATATGCGTCCTGCAGTTGAATTCTTCACATAGGCGGATCATCAGTGCAATTGCGTCATTCTCCCACTTGCGCGGCCTTGATTGCAGATAATTTCCATACGACATACGATTGAAAGGCCGGTCCCTGAGCTTGTCGAAGGGCCGGTCTGTCAGTTCACAATGTACAAGCAAAGGCAAGCTATGTTTCGCAATGATCGGCATCACCTTGCGCAGATTATCCTCGTTCACTGCAGGAAACTCATCAATACCCGAATCGATCAGAAATGCTTTGAATCCCAAAACTCCGGCTTTAATCAAAGGCTCAATATCATTTTCATTTCCAGGGATGACACCTCCCCAGAAACCGCAGTTTGTATGGAGATGCTGCCGCGCCGCGGTGAGTTTCTCATGAAACGCCGTTTCACAAGTTGTCACCGGAGAAGAGTTCAACGGCATGTCTACCAGGGTTGTTATTCCGCCTGCAAGCGCCGCCATCGTGGCAGTATCAAACCCTTCCCATTCCGTGCGACCAGGCTCGTTGATATGGACATGTGGGTCGACAATTCCAGGCATCAGGACATCGTCGCCGACATCTATCAATTCCAAATCAGGTGACTCATGTATCCCATCCATCACTTCTTCAATAGCACCATTGGACACAACGACTGTGGCATCTTTTACACCATGAGGTGTGACAGTACGTGTGCTATGAATTGCGAATCTTTTCATATCAGTTACAGCAGTAAAAATGGAGAATAAATAATATCCGCACTAACTTGGAGTTTTAAGAAACAGATATGAACATCAGGCTTGGTTCAAATGCCTACGGCAAAAATGCGGTAAACCTGTCTAAGATCATTCGGCACGCTGACCGCCATGAATTCCGACAAATTTCTGTTAACAGTATTCTCGAAGGAGATTTTGAAACTGTGCATGTTGAAGGAGACAACAGCAGAGTGCTTCCTACCGATACCCAGAAGAATACAGTATATGCCCTTGCACAACAGCATTTCACGAATTCAATCGAGGAGTTCGGCATTCACCTTGCCAATCATTTTATGTCCATCAATTCTCATCTAGCAAAAACCCGCATCGAGCTAACAGAATATTCCTGGGTCAGAATGGTCAATGAAGATGTGCCGCACTCCTATGCCTATATCAATGGTGGACTGGAAAAACATATTGCAATGATCATCAAAACAAGAACCGACTGCAGAGTAATCTCAGGTGTCCGTGATTTGCTGATTTTGAAGACGACGGATTCTGCCTTCAAGGGTTATCCCAAGGATGTGTATACGACCTTAAAAGAAACAGACGACAGGATTCTGAGTACCCAATGTGAAGTGACCTGGGAGTATACGACCTGTGACCTTGATTTTGGCGATCACTATACGAAGATTAGAGCCACATTACTCCACACCTTTGCTAATCATAAAAGCCTGTCTGTACAGCACACATTATATGCGATGGGTGAGCAGGTGCTGAAGGAGTTTGATATGGTGAATGAAATCACACTGAAGATGCCCAACAAACATCATATCCCAATGAATCTTGAACAATTCGGAATAGAAAATCATAATGACATCTTCGTTGCAACAGATGAACCGTATGGGTATATCACGGGGACAGTAATTAGGGAAATGGCGGAAGGGCAGAACGGTTCGAAGAATTTTTAATTGTCGATTCTCTTATAACCCTAGTTAAACCAAAAGTAGGCCACGTTCTCACATCGTATCTTCGTCCACCTAACTGACAAAAACAGATGTCTGCTACAACTCAAGCACCAATTCGCTATAAAATCAAGAAACTTGATCATGAGACCCTGCTGGCATTGTATCGCGGAATGCTCAAGCCACGCATGATCGAGGACAAGATGTTGAAACTTCTGCGTCAGGGGAAGGTCTCGAAGTGGTTTTCAGGGATCGGTCAGGAAGCGATTGCTGTCGGCGCGACGATGGCATTGAATTCAGATGAACATATCTTCCCTTTGCATCGCAATCTCGGTGTCTTCACCGGCCGTAATGTCCCACTCGAACGCCTCTTCTGTCAATGGCAGGGAAAGAATGCAGGATTTACAAAAGGCAGAGACAGGTCATTTCATTTTGGTACAACGGAGTATGGTATCGTCGGCATGATCTCGCATCTCGGGCCGCAGCTTGCTCTTGCATGCGGTGCAGCATTGGGATACAAACTCAAAGGCGAACCCAAAGTCGCACTTGCTTTCACGGGCGAAGGCGGTACGAGTGAAGGTGATTTCCATGAAGCGCTCAATGTCGCTGCAGTATGGGAATTGCCTGTGATCTTTCTTATTGAAAACAATGGTTACGGTCTATCCACACCATCTTCAGAGCAATTCAAATGCAAACAACTTGCAGATAAAGGCAAGGGTTATGGTATGGAATCCATGACGATTGATGGCAATAATATCCTTGAGGTCTATCGCACGATGAAAAAGGCGGTGGAAAAAATGCGAAAACATCCTGCTCCTCTTCTTTTGGAATGCATGACTTTCCGCCGTCGTGGTCATGAAGAAGCGTCAGGTACAAAATATGTCCCGACAGAACTGATGACGTATTGGGAACAGAAAGATCCCGTAAATAACTATGAGCACTTTCTTCGTGAAAAAGGGATACTTACCGACGCCATTCAGCAAAAGATGCAGCAAGAGATCACCAGTGAAATTGAGAATGCACTTGTGTACGCATCCGGTCAGCCACCTGTAACACCCGATGTCGTTACAGAAATGCATGACGTCTATTCAAAATCTGTACAAACACGACATGCGCCATCCGGTAAAGTGCAAGAGATGCGTTTTGTAGATGCGATACGCGATGGACTTTTTGTGGCGATGGAGAGACATCGGAATCTCATCCTGATGGGACAGGATATCGCTGAGTATGGTGGTGTTTTTAAAGTGACAGAAGGGTTACTTGAAAAGTATGGTAAGGATCGCGTGAGAAATACTCCGCTCTGTGAAAGTGCAATACTCGGCGTAGCGGTTGGATTGAGTATCACCGGATATAAGTCCATGGTAGAAATGCAGTTCGCGGATTTCGTCACATGTGGATTTAATCAGATTGTGAATAATGCTGCCAAGTTGCATTACCGTTGGGGGCAAAATGTGGATACCGTGATCCGTATGCCGACAGGTGCTGGTGTAGGGGCTGGTCCTTTTCACTCACAGACGAACGAAGCCTGGTTTTTCCATGTGCCGGGACTGAAGATTGTCTATCCTTCGACGCCTGCAGATGCAAAAGGACTTTTGCTTGCGGCATTTGAAGATCCGAATCCGGTACTCTTCTTCGAACACAAAGCATTGTACAGAAATGCAGGTGGAGATGTACCGGAAGGATATTATACGGTACCTATTGGCGAAGCACGTATGGTGCGCGAAGGATCTGAAGTGAGCATCATTACTTATGGTATGGGGGTGCACTGGGCCGAGAAATATGTCGATGAAAACGGAATGGACATTGAAATTTTGGATCTCAGGAGTCTTGCGCCGCTTGACTATGATGCCATTACAAATACCGTCCGCAAGACAGGGCGTGTGCTGATATTACATGAAGACAATAAGACAGGTGGCGTTGGTGGTGAGATCGCGGCATGGATCGGAGAACACTTATTTGAATATCTTGACGCCCCGGTACTGCGTGAAGGCGGCCTTGATACACCAATCCCTTTTGCTTCCGTACTTGAACAACAATACCTGCCGGTAAATCGTATAGGTATACAAATAGAAAAACTCCTTGGCTACTAAAATGAAACTGAAAGATATCGTGGCCGTGAGCGGGATGCCAGGTCTGTATAAGATGATCGCATCACGTGACAACGGTATCATCGTAGAAGACTACGACACAGGTAAGCGAACATTTGCTTCGATAAGGAAGTATCAGTTCACTCCTCTTGAGACAGTTGGAATCTACACTTATAAAGATGTGCAGGATCTTACCGAAGTCTTTACGACAATGAAGAATGGCGAAGTTCCAATACCTGATGCGAATGCGCCGGGTGCAGAACTACATACTTTCTTTCGCAAAATCGTAAAGGACTATGATGAAGATCGCGTGTATCTCGGTGATATCAAGAAAGTGATCAAGTGGTATGGATTTTTGAAGGAGCGGAATTTGTTTGATAGCTCCAGTGAAGAGGAAGAGTGATTGTCGATTGTCAATTCTCAATTCGCGATAAAACCTAATTGAAAACTCATCTTTCTATTGCAGCCTGAAGGGCGGCAAATATCTATGCATGGGGCATTGCCCCATGCTCTAATTCAACCTCTAGCTAAGCCCTGAATGGGCGTACAGAATTCTAACTCACTGATTTAAACACTCACGTCATGGCTACTCCCTTCTCAGTAAAAGCCATGAACCGATTGATGAATGTCGTAGATTCTTAAACCGGTCACAATTTGTGACCAGTTTATTTTTCTCAACCAGAGTGACGATAGTCCTGAATCAGCATAAAACAACTTTCAGTATACTACTGCAGTGATTCCAGGCCAATGCCATTTTGGATGCTATTCTTGAATATGACGAGAGGTACTTGTGGGCTTAACTTCTTTGGCGCGCCTTCAGCGCTATATATGTCTAAATCTCCTCGCATTGGGCGTAGCCCAATGCTCATGCGTGTCAGCCCTTCAGGCTGAATTCCTATGCATTTTACAAAAATGCAAGAATTGAGAATTGCTTGCCGGCAAAAAATAGCTCAATGCTCAAGCATTTTACCAGAATTAAGAATTGAGAATTGACAATCGAGAATTCACTTGTACATCTTAAACTTCGCGAGCCCAGTCCTCTGAAGCAAATGCATAAATGACACCCTTAGTACTCCTAATCCATATGTCACACTCCTGCTGAAATTAATCGATGATGCTTCGGGAAAGTACTTCGTGGGGCATGATATCTCAGCTATCGGATATCCACGATAAATAATCTGGGACAACATTTCATTGTCAAACACAAAGTCATCAGAGTTGTCCCTGAACGCTATGTTCTCAAGTACTTGTCTACTAAAGGCGCGATAGCCTGTGTGATACTCGGAAAGCTTATAGCGCACCATGATATTCTGCGTGAACGTGAGTATCCGGTTTGCAATGTATTTGTATAGTGGCATCCCTCCGCGCAATGCACCTCTGCCTAGTATCCTCGATGCAAGAACCACAGGATACAAATCTTCGCCGATGATATTCACCATTGCGGGAATCAGTTTGGGCGTGTATTGATAATCCGGATGAAGCATGATGACCACATCGCCTCCCAGCTTTAGTGCAGCATCATAAAGACTTTTTTGATTGCCACCATAACCACGATTCTGCTGGTGTTCGATGATATGTCGGATACCAAGAAGCCTGGCTTTCACAACAGTATCATCACGGCTGGCATCATCACACAGGATCACCTCATCTACGAGATCCATCGGTATTTCCCGATACGTTTGCTCCAAAGTACTGGCCGCATTATAGGCGGGCAGCACCACTACGACTTTCTTTCCTTTATACATCTGGGTGCAAAATAAGTATCGTTAGCTTATGGCGCTGATGCATACATTCGTCACATGAAGCGCTTCCTTCAGATCATTCTTTATTCGATGAGTTCTTTAATCGCAGTCGTGATTGCTATCATCATCATTTCAAACAAACCGCTTCCCAGAGGCATCGTGGGTCCTGAAGCTGAAGCACTCACTGATTCAATGCTTGCTGCAGTGAATTGTAGCGATTGGGAGCGCCTCAGGTATGTCGCCTGGTCTTATCAGGATAAGCATGATTATGTCTGGGACAAGTTGTATAACCTGGCTGAAATCCAATACAGGGATGTACGGGTATTACTCAATGTCAATACTCTCGATGGTATCGTGTGGAAGAAAGGCAAGCGCCTAAGCATCACAGAGAAGCGAAAATATCTGAATGAAGCATGGAAATTCTGGTGCAATGATTCCTTCTGGCTCAACCCTGTCTGCAAACTTCGCGATAGCGGTGTCGTCAGAAGATTGGTGACGTTGGACAATCATCAGAAAGCATTACTCGCTACATATACTAAAGGTGGAGTGACTCATCCTGGTGATAGCTTTCTCTGGATCACCGATGAAAATTATCTTCCTGTTGAATGGAGAATGTGGGCGCGCTTGTTGCCTATCAGAGGATTAAAAGCATCATGGGAAGAATGGACCACCTGGAATGTGCGTATCTCAACCCTGCATCATATCGGACCTTATCGCATCGAAATAAAAAATTTGCGCTCTGGTACACATCACAGTGATCTTGGCTTGAAGCACGATCCGTTTACGGATTTTGTGACGGAATAGGAAGGGAGAAATCGGGAAAACCGGTGAAGCGGGGGAAACCGGGAAATCAAAAAAACATAGTTTGCAATCACTTCAGCTTGGTACGATCCCATGCTTCTATGAGCGAGAGTCCAACACAATTCACCGTGTCATTTATTTTCAGGATTGTGAGTTGACGTGCAGAAAGAAACTCATCTGGAGACTGTCCTTCAGCCAATGCACTGTTTACCCTGCATTTCTGAATTTCTGTCATGGGGATCGAACGATACTTACTATTCGAGAGATAGTACTTCGGAGTAGAATCGGCACGAATACTGCCCGATGGTTCGACACTGCACTTTTGGTTTAAAGCAATGTTATCCAACTGTTCTTTCGAAATGACAAGAGGATCATATTCGACAACCACCACTTCTTTTCCACCTTGAAATCCTGCAGTCGTTTTTATCACGCCGTTCGCACGACCAAGGAGTGCTTCTCCTGTCCAGAAACAATACATTGAATACGTGACATTTTTGCTCCTCTGTATAGCCGACGATTCATCTGCGAGAAGTTGAAGATAGTTGGGTGCCTTGCCATTCTTCTCAATCAAAGCCTGTCGCATCGTATTTGTGAGACCACTCAGACTATAGTTTCCATTCAGTCTCTGCACAATGTCTTCCCCATCATGATCGACGATGCGTACCACAGGATTATTCCATGCTGGTTCGTTGTAGCGTTTGAGCACTTCTGCATCGTGTCCGCCTTTGTTGTTGTAGATCACAAGAGGAACAAACTCTGTTTCAATTGCTTCTACAATGAGAGGATGTGTCAATACTTCGGTTCCATAATTTCTGCATGTCGCACATCCCGGTACTTCCTGGAAAAGGATCATGATCGGTTTATGTTCTTTTTCACTAAGAATCTGAGCTTCATTCATCGTGCGCAACCAATGGACATTGCCAAGCTCTACTGCTTGTGATTGAGCAGTTAAAATTAACGGTGCATTCAAAATCAACAGAAGAATATTTCTCATGGAGAAGTGCCTATCGGCAGTTAAAAATCGAAAATTGAGAATTCCCTAGTCCGGCTCAAAGCCAAGGATGAGACTGAACTTTCCAAACTCAGACCACTTTGCACCGCTGTTGATCAAAGAAGGTTTGTCCCATCCCCAACCATAATCGAAACCTAACAAGCCGAACATCGGCAGGAATACCCTCACGCCAAAGCCGGCGGATCTACGGATGTCGAATGGGTTGAAGGCGTCGAAACTCGTCCAGCTATTTCCACCCTCGAGGAAGCCGAGACCGAAAATCGTTGTCGATGGATTTAGCGAAATGGGATAACGCAATTCTATCGTGTATTTGTTGAAGATGGAAGCTCCTCCAAGATCATTTGCGGCAATGTCCTCCGGGTCATAGCTACGGAGGGAAATGATGTCTTTACCCGTGATCCCAAATCGTTGATTGCTGATTCCATCACCACCAAGCTCAAAGCGTTCAAATGGTGCTGTTCCAATTTCATTGTTATAATAACCGAGGAAGCCCATCTTGGCAGCAGTCTTTAAAACAAACTTACCACCGAGTGGTGCATACCATTCTGCATCAATACGCCATTTGTGATATTCCACAAACTTGTAAAGACTCTGTGCATTGTCTGCATCGAAATCACGGCCAAACACAGATGTATACGGAGGAGTCAGTTTCGCTGTCAGTGAGACATTCGATCCACTCCGCGGAAAAATGGGTTCGCTGATCGTGTTGCGTGAAAGTGTCAGTGCAAGACTGAAGTTGTTGTAACTGCCATCAGTGATAAAATTTCCAAACCTGTCGACGAAGTCTCGTGTAGAATAATCCTCGAGGTTTAATGCTTCGAGAGCGACCTGCGCGTTCACAATAAAATTGTCATCAGGCCAACGCAATCTTGTACCAATACCGGCAAATCCGCGATTGATAGCGAGTTTACCACCACTAAAGAATTCATTATTGAACGCTGTGCGAACCGCACCCAGGGTAAACGATGTCGGCTTCTTTCCTCCAAGCCATGGCTCGGTAAATGAAAAATTGTACGACTGATAGAAGTCTCCATTTGTCTGAGCACGCATTGACAACTTCTGTCCATCTCCCTGCGGCAACGGATGCCACGCTTCACGATTAAAAATATTCCGCAGCGAAAAATTATTAAACACCACACCGAGAGTACCGATGACTCTGCTCCGGCCAAACCCACCCCATCCTGCGGATAACTCTAATTGATCGGAAGGCCGCTCTTCTACTTTGTATACAATATCCACTGTGCCGCGTGTCTGATCAACCGGTGTCTGAATGTCAAATTTCTCCTGGTCAAAATAGCCCAGGTTCAGGACTTGCCTTTGCGAGCGAATGATATCCGAGCGGCTGAACTTCTGTCCTGGTGTAGTACGTAATTCCCGGCGGATCACATGTTCATGAGTACGATCATTGCCTTCGATGAGGACCTGATCAATAATCGCCTGAGGTCCTTCAAAAATCCGCATTTCGATATCGATTGAATCTTCTTCTACGGCGACTTCAACCGGACGCACATCAAAAAACAAATAACCATCATCGAGATAGAGCGAACTCACATCACGACCGTCGATACTGAAGCGCAAGCGATTTTCGAGCAATTCATCATCATAGACATCACCTCTCTTTATTCCGAGTATGTTCGACAGTCTCTCATCTGTGTGGATTGAATTTCCTTTCCAGGTGATATCACGGAAATAATATTTACGCCCTTCATCTATTGCTACATGGATATTGATCTCGCCTTTTTCATCGCGCCAGATACTATCTCCGGTGATTGCCATATCGCGAAATCCGATTGTATTGTAATATGCAACCAATGTTTGTTTGTCTTCCTTAAAGTCTTTGTTGACGAGTTTTGACTTTGCGAGCAATTTGGTCTTGGGCTTTGTGTTCTTCATCAGTTTTTTAAGCTTGCCGCTCTTCACATTCTCATTACCAGTAAACGTGATTTGAGCAATCTTCACTTTTTCATTCTTATTGACGTCAAATTCCAGGACTACGGCATTCTTAAGTTCTTTCTCAGCACTTTCTGTGACCGTCACTTCTACATCATGAAATCCCTTTTGGCGATAGTATTTTTCAATTGCCTGAACCGCATTGAGTTTTGTGTCTTCGGATACGATCTGTCCTTTGATGAGGAATGGTTTGACAACGTCATTCAGATCTTCGTGCGACGCTTTGGGTATACCGGTGTATGCGTAGCGAGAGAGTCTGGATCGCTCCTGTAGATAAATATTCAGGAAGATCGCTTCACCGATGATGTTTTCCTGAATGATCTGCACATCCGTAAAGAGTCGCAATTTCCAGAGATTGAGAACCGCTCTTGTAATATCTGCACCAGGCACTGTGATTCTATCACCTACTCTCAGGCCGGCTACTGACTTGATTGCATTCTCGTCACTGTTGAAGGCACCGGTCACCTTGATGCCGCCAATCTCATATTCTGCGGGGGTGGTCCACTCTTTCAGTGGGATGGAATCCTGAGCTTCGGCGCGGAAACTGACCAGGAGCACTATGCTAAAGAGGGTAATCCAACGATTCATGTAATACTGGTTGATAGTCCTTTAAAAGGTGATATAGGGATGCAAAAGTAACCTTGTGGTTTGAAAACGGCTGATATCAATGCTTGTTGTCTATGACGGTGTTGTTAAGAGTTGCTCGCTCGTCTTTCCGAACCTCCTTTCACGCTGCTGAAAACTGACCAAGGCCTCATAGAAATGCTCCTTTCTGAACTCAGGCCAGAACACTGATGTAAAGTAGAGTTCGGAATATGCGATCTGCCAGAGGAGATAGTTACTGATCCTGCATTCCCCACTTGTCCGAATGAGCAACTCAGGATCGGGCATAAGCGCTGTTGTCAGTTTTGACGCGAAGTAATCCTCATGGATGGACTCTGGTAAAACTTTCCCTTGCTGCACTTCTGCGGCAATTGTTTTGCAAGCCTGTGTAATCTCCCACCTTGCACTATAATTGAGCGCAAGCGTAAGGGTCATGCGGGTGTTTTGGCTTGTATTTGCGATGCCTTCAAGCAAGGTTTTGTGCGTTCTTCTGGGAAGCTTCTCCAGGTCACCGATAGCCTGAAGCCGAATATTGTTTTTGTTAAGTGTTTCGATTTCTTTGCGCAATGTCTCCACGAGTAGAGACATGAGGGCGCTGATCTCGAGTTGGGGGCGATTCCAGTTTTCTGTAGAAAAGGCGTAGAGAGTGAGCCATTGGATACCGATTTCTGCCGCGGCTTCGGTGGTTTCCCGCACCGATTGTACTCCATGTCTGTGTCCGTATACACGCGGACGGCCATGCTCTTTTGCCCAGCGACCATTGCCATCCATGATCACGGCGACATGTTTTGGAAGGCGGGTGAGATCGATATTGTCTTTTGCTGTCTGCATGAAGAGGTGCAAAAGTACATTTTGAAGGGCGGAAGGGTCTATTTCGGATTTTGGATGTCGGATATCGGATGTGTGATGTCGGATTCTGGATGTCGGATTCTGGATGTCGGATTGCGGATGTGTGATGTCGGATGGATGGCGGGTTGCCGAGCGCTTTCCCGAAATCCGAAATCCGCATTCCGAAATCCTTGATCCGTTTATCCGTTTAACTTTGGTGCACCGTTTTTTACGGATATCATGTACGATATCATACTCAGTTTTATCACTGCCTTTGGACTCACCTATTTTGCGATCCCGCCGATCATCAGGGTTGCAACGGCGAAGCATCTCTATGATGAACCCGATGAGCGCAAGTCACACACGACGAATGTGCCCACACTTGGTGGAATCGGGATTTTTGCTGGCGTGATATTCTCTATTATTCTCTGGACACCATTCGACGTCTTTGGGGATCTGCAGTATATCCTCTGTGCATTTATCATTGTCTTTCTGATTGGTGCCAAGGATGATATCGATCCAGTGTCGCCATATAAAAAACTCGCGGGACAGATTTTAGCGTCATTTATTCTTGTTTTCAAAGCCAATATCAAACTCACCAGTTTGTATGGCATCTTTGGAATCTATGCGATTCCGGAAATCCCGAGTATCCTCTTGTCGATGTTTACGATTCTCGTCATTGTGAATGCATTCAATCTTATCGATGGGATCAATGGACTCTCCGGGAGTATTGGCGCTTTGATTTCAATCACATTGGGGACATGGTTTTTTCTGATCGATCGGACCGCGCTTGCAATTGTCGCATTTGCACTGGCGGGATCCATCATTGCATTTTTGAAGTACAATTTCACTCCTGCAAGGATCTTCATGGGCGACACAGGAGCCTTGTTGGTGGGCATCGTCTGTGCGATATTGACAATAGAGTTTATCGAAATCCATAAAGAGCTGGTAGATTCTCCATATGCATTCACATCCGTACCAGCAGTAGCTATTGGGCTGCTCATTCTCCCATTGTTTGATACGTTGCGTGTTTTTACCGTGAGAATTCTGAAGGGACGATCTCCAATGCATCCAGACAGATCACACATTCATCATCTGTTGATCGATGTGGGTCTCTCCCATATGCAGGCAACAGGGATACTTGTGGTGGTCAACCTGTTATTCATTGGCCTCGCTGTACGATTTCAAGGGATCGGCACATTGAATTTGCTTTTACTCATTCTTTCAATTGCAATCCTTAGCACTACTTTGTTGCACCAATATGCCCGTAAGAAACGCGCTGCTCTAGATGAATCGTTATAGACTTCAAACACAAATCCCTGCCGATTGTGATCTTCGCTCAATATGATTAGAACTCCGGATCAACGGCTGCGTGTCTTCATCAGTTCGACAATTCAGGAATTGTCAGAAGAGCGTCTCGAAGCCCGGAAAGCGATCGAAGAACTACGATTGATACCCGTGCTCTTCGAAATCGGCGCCCGCCCTTATCCGCCCCGCGATGTGTACCAGGCATACCTTGCTCAAAGTGACATCTTCATCGGCATCTACTGGAATAGCTATGGTTGGATTGCTCCTGACATGGACATCTCAGGTCTTGAAGATGAATATCGGCTGAGCGGTGACAAACTGAGACTGATCTACATCAAAAAAAGTGATGCGAGGCAAGAGCGACTTGAGGCGTTGATAAATGACATCAGTGCTGCCGGCGTGAGTTATAAATACTTCGAAGGCCCGCAAAACCTCAAAGAGCTTATAGAAAATGATCTCGCCTTATTACTGTCGGAACAATTTCACAAAGATTCCTCCAGAGCATCTGCCGATACCAGCGTATTCAATATCATTCCCAACCCATACCATGCACTGATCGGACGAGAGACGGAAATGTCTGAGATCATGACACAGATCAGAGATCAAAAGTCCAGATTGGTGACGATTCTGGGAATGGGAGGTACCGGAAAAACACGCCTTGCAATTGAGCTTGCCCAACAATTATTTCCACACTTCAGACATGGTGTAGCCTTTATCAGTCTTGCATCCACCAATGACTCCACACGATTGCCTTCTACACTTGCACACCATCTCGGTCTCACGGATAGCTCTGCTCAATCTGTCACAGAAACCCTGATTTCCTTTTTATATGATAAACATCTTCTGCTGATCCTGGACAATTTTGAACAGCTTATTGAAGGCGCTGAATTATTGAGTAAAATCCTGGCCAGAGCAAAAGAAGTGTATATGCTTGTCACCAGTCGCAGGCCTTTGTATCAGCGTGCAGAACATATTTATCCATTGCAGCCTCTCGCACTGCCACTGAAAGATTATTTGATCATGATGGAACGCGTACTGGAAGTGCCTTCTGTGTCATTGTTTATCCAACGTGCCAGGAGTGTGAATCCACGTTTGCAACTTGATATTGAAAATCTGAAAGCGATTTGTATTCTGTGTGAAAGATTGGGTGGCTTGCCACTTACACTGGAACTCGCTGCGATGCGAACGAGGTACATGACGCCAACCGCATTGTTGAAAGGGATGGAGAAGACACTTGATATTCTTTCTGATGGTGCCCGTGATCTGCCCGACCGACAGCAGTCATTTCGGGCAACTATTGACTGGAGTTACGATCTGCTTGCAGAGAATGAAAAATCTCTCTTTCGTATTGCATCCGTCTTTCAGGATGGATGGACAATGGAGGCACTCATAGCTGTGAGCAATATTTCTTCTGCCGAATGCCGAAAGAGTTCAGAACAACTCCTCGATGCGGGTCTCATCCGAATGCACATCGATGATCATGGCAAGATGAGATACGATATGCTGCAACCGATCGAAGAGTTTGCTGAAGAGCTATTTGCCAATGATGAAAATCGTATTACCATAGAGGGTCGGTTTCTGGACTATTTCATCCAACTGAGTGCGCAAGGTGATTCACTCCAACTGAGTACGAAACAAATCAGGGATTGGGTTGCGGTTGTCATTAAAGAGTACGAAAATTTCAGGTATGCCTTTGACTATGCCGTGAAATCCAATAGACAATCTGAAGCATGTCAGATCATTTACACGGTCGGCATTTACTGGTTCAGAGAAGGATTTCAGAATGAATGCCTGCGCTGGATGAAAGATGCCAACATCCAACCGCCAGAAAAATGGAACACCTTGCCTCAGGAAGATATTCGTCGATATGCGATGGTGATGTTGGTTTCTGGTTCGTTTAAATTTTTTCCGGCCGATTTCATACCTGCAAAGAATGAACTGCTCCACGCGCGTGAGATGTTTGAATGGTTAGGCCAGGAAGACGGGGTTGCACGATGCAATATGTATTTGGGCCTCCTTGCGATATCTACCGGCGACCCTCAGGGCTTGACGTATTTTCAGGAGGCAATTGAAAAAGGGAATTCGTGCGGAGATATATTTAGTGTACTCCTTTCTACTACATTCATTGCAGAGGTGTATGCAGTTCAGGGCTTGCTCGCAGAAGCAGTGAAATCTGTTGAGAATGCGGAACAGATTTTGAAAACACATTCTGAGATCAGATCTTCCCTGGAACGGGATAATCTCGTGGCTATCGTCTTTCTCGAAAAAGGAAATGTGTTGTTCGCCAAAGGTGACTTCATAGAAGCAAAAGTGGCAATCGAACGCAGTCTTGAATATTTTGAAAAAGCCAACTCAAGATCTACGAAGGGTTATGCAGTTCTTTCTCTGGGTTTCATTCATTTAATAAACGGAGACCTGGACGGAGCCAGGCAGTATGCTTTTCAGGCACTCAATGAGTCACGGGAGACAGGAGACAAAATCATTTCGCTGATCAGTATGAGGGCTCTGTGCGCCTATCTATTATGGAAAGGGCAGTATGATCTGAGCATGAAGTATCTGCAGGAAGTGGACGCGCATTTACATCAACTCAACTATTCATCATGGAGCGCTGACATAATCATGCTTTCACACATCAGGGCGGAATGTGAGAAAAGAAATCTTGAGTATACGTTCGTCCCGAGGAGCCCTGTCATTTCCTTTGATGAACTTGTTGTTGAACTCTCAAAGGAGGCAGGATGAGGTACGAGATCTCTTACTTTTACTCAAAATCAATATGCAAGGATTCTATCGACCGAGAAGAAAGCCGCGCATTTGGGTTCGGACAAGTGCGACTTCGCTACGAACTCATTGACGTACATAGTATTTGCCTAACTTTGGTTGAGTTTAATAAAAAGTCAAATGGATTACACAAATCAAATTGAGATTAATCCGGCGATCATGTTGGGCAAGCCGGTTATCAGGGGAACCAGAATTACAGTAGAGTTGATTTTGGAAGAGCTCTCTTCTGGCAAATCACATGAAGAGTTGTTGAATGCATATCCAAGACTCACAGAAGAAGGTATTCTTGCAGCGTTGGCATTCGTTGCTGATGCAATTAAAGGAGAGAAGGTCTATCGAATCGCTGTATGAAGTTCGTTGCCGACGAAGGCGTTGACCGTCTCGTAGTTGAAAGATTAAGAGCAGCTGGGTTTTAGGTTATTTATATTGCAGAACACAATCCTGGAATTACAGATATTGAAGTTTTGCATTTAGCTAGTTCAACAGAAAGTATTCTCATCACACGTGACAAAGATTTTGGCGAGCTCGCATTTCGTGAGAGGAAGTTTCACACAGGAATTATATTGAAACGTCTTCGCACGTTGTCTCGTGAAAGCAAGGCCCGAACAATAAGCCGGGTAGTTGAAAAGTACGGGCAAGAACTCAGTCATGCGTTTACAGTTGTTCAGCCCAACAAAGTCAGAATCAAACCACTCCTCCAATAGAAAGCTGCCTTCTAGAGATGAACGGAATTTCGAAAATCAGTATGTCCTTTAAGCAATAATATGCGCAACGCTAAAAATATAAACACAATCATTTGGGATCTCGGAGGAGTGCTCATCGACTGGAATCCTGACTATGTCTATCAACATATCTATCCGGATCCAAAAGAACGAAAATGGTTTTTTGACAATGTCTGCACACATGAATGGAATCTGCAACAGGATGCGGGAAGGTCAATACAAGAAGCTACTCAGGAAAAAGTTGAAGAGTGGCCGGAATACGAAGAACAAATCCGTGCGTTCTATGGACGATGGGAAGAAATGTTGGGTGGTCCAATTGAGGAAAGTGTCAATCTCCTGCGCGTGTTGAAATCAAAAAATCAGAAGCGGCTCTTTGCTTTGACAAACTGGTCCCATGAAACATTTCCGGTAGCACTTGAACGCTATGATTTTCTAAAGTGGTTTGCAGGTATCGTTGTTTCCGGAGTGGAGAAAGTGATCAAGCCACACCGGGAAATATTTGAAATCCTCCTGGACCGATTTAGTGTAAGCGCCGGAAATGCTGTTTTCATTGATGACAATGTGGGGAATGTCGCTGGCGCAATGGCTCTTGGCATTCAAGGGATTCATTTTACATCACCTGCGCAGCTTGCCAGAGAGCTGCGTTCGATGGGAGTGGATATCGATAATGGTATGTAGTTGCAGTCGAATGGAGAAAAATGGTCAAAATGTGTTCCAGATTGTCTCCATTCATCAATCTAGTTTATCTGATAATCAATCATCTATATTTTTCTTATTACGTTTATTAGAGTACATTTTCCTGTCCCACCGATACCAGCCGCGAGAAGTTCCGGTTTCTACCCAGCGAAAATCAGTAATCTGTTGATTTTCTATCATTTAAGAGAGGACTCAGCAGGAATTACACGGAATTTCTAAATCCCGTACATACCCTTCTTGATTCATGCCCTAAACGAGAGAGTCTGCAAGTTTGTATCAGACTTTAAGAAGGATTTTTCAAAGATATTTTCACACAAACCAAATCCAAAGTCATGAAAAAACGCCAACTAGGACTCATTTTATCTATCACCTGTTGTCTTGGAGCTCAGGCACAAACAAAGACAACCGACCAGGTCGTAGTAGAGGGAGGAAAAGTACTTGTTGAGCTTATCAAAGTGCTCAGTGGCGATAAGAATAAAGATGAAGAAACAGGATGCAAAGGTCGTCATGCGGATCTGTGCATTACCAACGATCGGGATACATCCCTTACCGTTACGATAAACCATCGGACTTCAGATGAACAACACGAACTCGTCATTGTGTACGGAGGGAGCGAATGTAGTCTTCAGTTGCCTGTCGGCGTCTGGACCTACGATCTGAAATTGACGGGGACATTGACATCGATACGTAAGGGGGACTTATTGATCGAAGGCTGTAATAACGTGACTATGACTATTAAGTGACCAACTGCATGACACTAGACCAGTGAGATGCGCAAGGCGCCACGCATCTTCACTTTTGTATAGAGTAGCGGGCTACCGAAAACCGCTTGAACAAGAAGTAGGGAATGACTTACTCATAATATTCCAAAATATGAAAAATCGATTTGTTCCATCGTTAGTTCTGTTGATTTCAACGTTGCTCTGGAATACTTCTAGAGCGAATAGTAATCTTAATTCTATCCTTCCGGAGTCCAATCCAACGGAAACAATCTGTGAGGCTTTGCCTGTGCCAGATATCGATATTCGGGTTTGCCTCAACGCAGGCCCTGTTGCGATCTGTGTCACCTTGAGATGCGATTTGCATTGGACTGATATCATTCAGCCAGGTTTAGGACAGCTATTTGGCCATAAAGGTTGTCATAAACTGGTCGGTCAATCCGCGGCTTCTAATGGCCAATCCGTCACAGAGTTTGAAGGGACTTCCGAGGATATGATCCAGGCAATCGAAAAGTCAATGAAAGTACCAAGGGGTAGTCTACAAAGCCTAAAGGTGACCTTGTCCCCAACATTTCCACTACCTGATGGCAATGATTATCGGGTGATTGCTAAAACTTATCCGGTACTACAGGGTGATACGGGAAGGTACTTGCCTCTTGAAGTTGAGAAGGTAAATTGAAATTGTAACAAGAATAAATGGCAATGTATCATTACCCCGTGCGACTTGATCAATTAGAGAATTGCACCCATCAGGTCAACGACTACCCCAAAAGCAATGATCATTACCAACAGTTCTCCGGGACACCTGACAGCAACACGTATGTAAATAGCCATGAGCTTGGTTTCTCCGTCTTAATGCCTGTCTGCAAGGTGAACCATAGAACCTGGGGCTGCAATCTTGATGTTGCAGCCCTCATTTTATTATTAAACTCTAGCGTACTATTGAATTTGTTGACGTAATTTCATCACTACTAAAAACAACGCCGTATGAAAGCACAACGTGTTCTCGCCTACCTGATCGACGCCATTTTTATTGGTATCCTGAGCAGTGTGATCTGCATGATCACGGGTCTTGAGATACAGACCCTTTGGACTTCCGGTGGCCTAAGCGTGTTGTACAATCCAGTCGCCATCCTAAGCCTGGGTGTTTCTGCTTTGTATTTCCTTACTGATGTAATGTCAGGAGGGTCACCTGGCAAGAAAGTGATGGGTCTTGTGGTGACTCAGAATGCGCCAGAAAAGGCTGGCTTCTCTACCGCGATCACGAGAGCACTAGTGAAAGTGTTTTCGATACACCTGATTGTCGGCATCATTCTCTTCCTGATTGGTGACGCGAACTCCTCGTTACACGACAAGCTCTCCGGAACCAGCGTGCAGAAGAAAGCGGTCATAGCGTAGTACGTCCTTACTAACTGATCGACTATGCGACGAACGTGGATCAAAAGAATCCTGAAATTGCTCGGGATAGTATTCCTGTTGCTTATAGGATGGATTACCTATCAGACTCTCCGACCAGTCAAGCTTCAGAAACTCGCTTTCACAACACTGACAGGTGAAACAATTGATTTAGATACCCTTCTCGCCGACAAGCATACCATTCTGAATTTCTGGGCAACCTGGTGCAAGCCATGTATCGAAGAGATGCCAATGTTGGATTCTGTATATCAATCTCTAGACAAAGACAAGTGGCAACTCTTTCTCGTGTCTGATGAGCCAATTGAAAAAATCAATGTGTTTAAAGCGAAGGTTTCTTATACAATACCGTTCTTGAAACTTGCGGGACGTATGTCAGACATTGGTATTTCCGCCCTCCCGAAAACTCTTGTGATCGATGAAGATATGAACGTGCTTTGGTCAAAGACGGGAGGACTTACCATGGGGGCGTTAGAATTTAGAGAGATGTTAAATGGATACAAATAGAAGAGAAGTCAAAATGCCCGCCTGAATGACACAGTCGGGCAGGTAAAATGTAAAAGTCAAAATGCCTGCCCGTCCGGCAGGCGGGTAAAAGTCAATAGGCGAGCAAAGTAGGAGCGCCCAAGAAACCACTATGACAAATGTCCATATATTACAGACAAATGTCCATAATGACAACTACCGCGCAAAAACGCCTCTCAAGCGAGCTCATAAGCCTGCTGAAGAAATCGGATATCCGTGGTCATCTCCCAAAATCATTGGATCTGCATGACCTTCTGAGAAATAAAATCATTCTCGTACATGTGATTAGGGAAGGATTGCCGTATTCCATCTTTCATCTGATCCGGGAAGCGAGTCCATTCTCCATACAGGAGTGGTCACATTTTCTGGATATCTCAGTAAAATCTCTGCAACGCTATAAGGCACAGAAATCACGATTCAAACCGATCCACTCGGAAAAGATCCTGGAACTCGCCGAAGTCCTTGAAGCAGGAATGACCGTCTTCAACGACTTGGGTAAACTCAGCCAATGGCTGTCTGCCGAGAACTATGCCCTGGGCAAGATGAAACCCATAGATCTTCTCAACGACTCTTATGGAAAGGAGCTCGTGCTAAGCGAACTCGTCAGAATTGATCAGGGCATCTTCGTCTGATGGAAGTCTATCGGCTGTCGCGCGCAAAACACCGCAAACTCCTTTCGGGTAAAGGGGCTGCACTAAAAGGCGCGCGCTGGAATAGTATAGGGACAGAAATCATTTATACTGCGAGCAATCGATCTCTTGCAATGGCCGAGGTAGCCATTCATCTGACGCTTGCATCCCTTCCCACGGACTACTTTATGCTGACCATCTTTATTCCTGATGGTACATCCATCAAAACAATTCAGGTAAAAGATCTCCCCGCCAACTGGAATCAGTTTCCACATCTCACAGCGACGCAGACATTCGGAGATGCATTTATCAGAGACAATACACACTGTCTGTTGAAAGTCCCTTCTGCGGTTACGGATGGAGACTTCAATATCCTTCTCAATTCCTTTCATAGAGAATTCAAACGCATCAAGATTCTGGAGGCAAAGAAATTTCCGTTTGATGAGAGAATATTCAGATGAATGGGGATGAAGAGAAGTCAAAATGTAAAATGTAAAAGTCCTAAGTGAAGAGAAACTCACTTCGATATTTGGACTTTGCTATTTTACATTTTGACTTCTTTTTCTTCTTCTCCTACCAGAACATGCCGGAATTGTACCTTGTTATGAAGAATCATGTCATTATGAAATGTCTACGCATACTTTCTGTACTCTCCTGGACCCTCTTCTTGCATGTTGCCATCCATGCGCAACTCACAACACAAGAAATCGACCATCTTATCACAGATGCTATGAAGCGATTCAATGTTGTCGGAGTTGCTATCGGCATCGTGAAGGATGATGAGGTCGTGCTCACCAAAGGATATGGCGTCAGGTCGATACATACACAAGCACCTGTAGATGCGCACACAAACTTTGCGATCGCTTCAAATACTAAAGCGTTTACTTCGGCAGCACTGGCAATCCTCGTAGATGAAGGCAAGCTGAAATGGACGGATAACGTAGTAGACTACATTCCGGAATTCAGGATGTACGATCCATATGTGACCGCTAATTTCACGATCGTGGATCTGCTCACGCATCGCAGCGGACTGGGACTCGGTGCAGGCGACCTGATGTTTTTTCCGGATGGTTCGGAATTCACCATCAAAGATGTCTTGACGTGTTTTCAACATTTCAAACCAGTATCTGCATTCAGAACCAAATACGACTATGACAACCTGCTTTACCTGGTTGCAGGAGAAATCATCGGGCGGATCAGCGGTATGCACTGGGAAGACTTTGTAAAGACACGAATCCTGGATCCTCTTGGCATGGATAATTCATACTGTTCCTTCCAGCAGAAACCGGATATGCCAAATGTGGCTAATCCGCATTCCACAGAAACTGGCCCGCTCAAAGAGATCCCGCATTTCGAAAAAGATGCAAAGAAGATCAATGGCGCTGCTGGCGCTATCCTCTCCAATGTCGACGACCTCTGCAACTGGATGCGACTTCAACTCAACAAAGGCAAGTATGGCGCTAACCTGGAAAAACAACTTTTCTCAGAAGCAAGTCATCGCTACATGTGGCGCATCCATACGGTAACCAACTTTTCTCCGGACTCGCGTTACAATACACACTTTGCCGGCTATGGTCTTGGATGGGGTCTGCGCGATGTCGCGGGCAAGATGAGTGTCACACATACCGGCGGACTTCCGGGGATGCTTTCAAAGACAATCCTGATCCCTGATCTGAACCTTGGTGTTGTAATACTAACGAATACGAGCATGGGTGGCGGCCCGCTCTTCTCCGCAGTGACGCAGACCATCGTAGACAGCTATCTCGGACTCGATAATTTTCAATGGACGGATAAACATGCCGAACAATATGAACAGATGCTCGGTACAGCTGATTCCGTTGTCACTCGTGTGTGGCAAACCGTCGAAGCGGCAGATGATGCGCATATCGATCCAGCCGACTATGTCGGTATCTACGAGGATAAGTGGTTTGGCAAAGTCGAAGTCTCTATGAAAGACGGTCAGCTTTGGTTCCGTGCTTATCGATCACGGAAGCTAAATGGTCCCATGTCTTATTATCAAGCCAACACGTTTGCGATCAAATGGGAATACCAGGACATGCCTGCCGATGCGTTTGCAATGTTTTCGCTGGACGAAGAAGGAAAGGCGCAACGCATAGAGATGAAGGGGATTTCACCGAACATAGATTTCAGTTTTGATTTTCAGGATTTGGATTTGAGGAGAGTGGAGTAAGATTGCGGATTGTCGATTTCGGATTGCGGAGGTGATCAGAATATAACTTTGATCATACCTGCACTATTTGCTTGATTTTGTCGATGATCATCTCAAATCGTTCCGACTGTGTTTCGTAATATAGATTCGCTATAATTGCTTCCTGCATGACAGAGTCCTTCAATATTTTTTGAAATGCTCCTCTTAAATACTGCAATACATCAGCTGGTGCTTTTGTAAGTATCTCGACCAGGTCTACTCGATTATCAAGGATATAAGTGACATCCTCGAGATCATGACTGGTTCTTGGATCCTTACTTCCTCTGTCCTGAAAAGCTGCATATTTGGACGCGAGGAAATAAGGCAGTGACAATAGCCGAATGATCTTCCCTTCAACAATATTCGTTTCAAGATGTGCAAAACCAGGTTCGAACCAGGGATTGGCAGGTGCCCAACCCATAGGCTTGGCTGCCATGACATCGACCTTGATTCCTTCATAGCGAAACCGGCAGATCACATCATCTTCTGAAGTTTGTTTGAATCCCTTAGACACCAGTTACTGACGAAGATCCTCGAGTTCACCTAGTGAAGCGATCTGAAGAAATATGTCAACATCTTTTGTTGGTCTTACATCATCCGCTGCAGGATCATTGATGTACAAGCTCACAACAGCGCCTCCTACATACACGACCTTTTCATTGAGAGACCCAAGCCCCTGGGCTATCCTGCGAATGACGCCAAGATTTATTGTCGTGTTTTTCATATCCTTTCCTTTAGGGCAGTGATGGCAAGATTCTGCTCCCGTGCTTTACCCAGCCGCAACGCATCTGCAAGTGCGAGGAGTTCGTACAGGAGTTTGTCCTTCTGACATGCTTCTGGTACAGATGGGTGAAGGGGGTCAACACTCTGCCCCCGGTCTTTGCCCTTAGACCATGGCCAGACATATTTTTCCTGACTATCGATCTTGCTATTCAATGGAGGTGCACTGTGCGCAGTGGCAAGTCCTCTCACCAAAGCACCGGGCTTTTGTGGATATACGTACCGCAACCCATTCTGTAAGAACTCCAGCAACGCTCCTTTGATAATTGTCACTTTATCATTCGCAATCAAGCCAGCTAAGACGCTCCGATTCAGGGATTCACTCACCTCGCTAGGACTGATGCTGAGTTCTTGTGCAAGGTCTTTCATATACCATGACTTCTTGCCTTTTGCTGCGATTTTGAGTAGGACTACGATATCCTGTGGACGCATTCCTTTGTGTTGTTTCATGGCTGTATCAAATTATAATTCGCGATTCGCGAATCGCGAATATCGCGATTTTACGTCACATACGAAGCCTATCTTTTGAGAAAGAAATAGTTGTAAATTTGGAAAATGAACATTAAGAAGCTAAATAAATCCAATGTCCCGATTGTCCGTATTGACAAATCTTTGGACAAGTATAAAGACACGGTACTGTTTAAGGAAAAGGTCGAGATGGCAAATAAAGTGCTTGAAAAAGTAGGGCTACCGAAAGTGAAGAAGAGACGTACGGCACAGTGAATTGAACATTCACAAACCATACTTTGCCCTGACGTACTCCTGCACATCTTCATGGGCATAGGTCCGGCCCTCCTCGATGTCGATCAATCCGGCCTCAATGGAAGCTTCAAGATCTGTCTCTGAGCGGGAGCTTGCTTTCTGGATAAGTTGATTCAATTCATCTAACAAACTCTCATCCATAGCGAGAATCCCTTTGTATTGTTTCATGGTGAGTCATGTGTGATTCGCGAATTACGAATATCGTGATTTTTGCAAGATCGGCATAGCTGTTATCGGTGATGAAGAGTTCTTCAGCTAAATAAATCCAATGTTCCAATAGTCCGCAGCAATTGTCATAAGTTTTTTTTCGATCCCTGATATTTCATACTTTTGAACACATGAAATCACGAACATATCGGGTTTTACTTCATAAAGAGCCTGAAGGACAGTATACAGTCACTGTCCCATCACTTCCTGGCTGCATTACATATGGAGAGAATGTGGATCACGCTATTCAAATGGCGAGAGAAGCCATCGAATTGTATCTCGAAGAGCTTACTGTACGTGGACTGAAGACTGCGGACTGAAGACTTTCCCCTTGTTGAAATACGATATTGCTACATCCGACGTTTCATACTAAAGAAAAGGTTTAAACGCCTGTTTCTCCCAATTGACCCTTAACCTGCCCCTTTAGTCTGACATGAGTTGTTTTAGTCCAAATCAATAATCTATGATGAAAGGAAAATACATTCTCCTATCCGCCGTAATAGCCATGGCTTTGTTTTCCTGTCAATCAGAAGATCTGATCGTGGAAAAGAAGAATATGCAATTCGTCGGTCAATTCAACAAAAGCTTTAATAATAAATTCCTCGGCCTGGGATCTCTTCTCCAAAAAATGACCTTCAGCCAGGAAGATCTGATAGCGCTTGCAAAAGAAGAAATGCCTGAAGCCGCAACTCTGGAGGAAATATTTGTCGTCGATGTAGGCTTAATAGTCAATTCGAATGACGGGCATGAAGCGGAGTTTATTGACATCAAAATAACTGAGGACAGCAGCCAGGTTACAACTGTATTCACTATTGAAGACCTCTTTGTGGATGGAGAACTCATCATTGATCCTGCAGATCTGAATCTGGGTGATGATTACATCGAAATGCTTGAAAACCTGAATGATCTGGTTGAGACTGGTGGGATAAACGATTACATCCTGGATTTGCTCCTTGAAGCTCAGGATGGAACGGACATGACTGACGTGGACGTTGAAGTTATTTTTTCATTCAAATTTAGTTTCAGGGCTTGTGTACAGGTGCCAGTCGGAACTGATGCGGAGGATTGTAATTGAGGAGTCGACCATCTTTAACCGTTGGCTTTAGCCAACGGTCTAAACAAAGGAACAATTACCCGGGGCTTAAGCCCCGAATGATTATGATTTATGAGAACCAAGACCGACATATTAAAGACAGGATTACTATCCATGTTGATCCTTCTCATCAGCTTCTTCAGATCAGATGCTCAGGAAGCCGTCTCGATCTTTGGAAGAGTGTATGCTGATCCACAGAATGGACCGGGCTATTTTGAACCCTTGTCTAATGTTCTAAACACTGGGATGTCGATGCACTGGCAGAGTCACAGGCCACAATCCCGTCTGCGGCTGGGAGTGAGTGTGATTGCCGCGCGCTCCTTTATCCCGGAGAAATACAAAAGTTTTGAAGCCAGCTATACTTCTCTGGAGACCGGACAAATGTTCGCTGTCAATGCACCTACTGTCTTTGGCGTGAATGAAGCACTTATCGTCACCGAAGCAAATGGTTACAGCCATGTTTTTCCCGGTGGATTTGATTATGACTTTATTACCATCGCAGTGCCTCAACTCACTGTAGAAGGTATTCTCAACAGCGCTGTAAGTTTACGCTTCATCACAGTTAATATTGATGACGAGGTAGGGAACTTCACCACCTTCGGCTTGTCAGTGGAGCATCACTTCGCACAATATTTCGAACTGGAGTCAACGATACTATCCGTCTCCGCAGGGTATGAGGATATAACGGCAGGGGACATCATGGATGCAAGGCACACCTTCTTTCAAGTCACCGGCGGCGGGTATGGCGAAGTGTTTCATTACTACGCCAGCGCGGGCATGCAATTGTTTAGTCAATCGGTGAGATATGAAGATCCATTCAAAGGATTTGCCGTACAAGAGATCGACATCCCTGCAACGAATCGTTTTTTGCTGAAGCTGGGAGCCGGATTTCAATGGTCGGTGATTTCTGCGGGGGTGGAGATAGCACCTCTGGCGCCGTTGAGTGTGGGGGTGCAGGTGGGGTTGAAAATATAACCGCGGAAGAAGAATGGAACGCGAATGGAGCGCCCGCCCGAACGTGCCGTTTCGGTACGGGCGGGAATTTTCGCGGATCTATTTAATAAAGCCACTTGACTTCGGATCCTGCCCGAATGCCAGAATGCCTTTGTCATTCAGGCGGGCGGGCGTTCGAGGCACGAGAACTTACGAACGTCAGGGATCTAGCCCAACCTTCTTTTCAAAAAGCGGATTAGGTTCAATGCATAGATGTGTATTGCTTTTTACAGAGGGCGTTGAGCCGTGAAGGGGCGACTGAGAATTTGTGCCCAAGAGAAAGCAAACTACCACATCATAAAGTGATAATACTCTTCATGCCATACCAGCTCTCCTTGCTCATATTCTTCAATACGTGCGAGGATGCATTCGAGTCTTCAAAGGTCATAAGTGAATGTCGTTTGCTGAGATAGTATTTCCAGGTACAGTTTCTCAAGCCTTTATTGTACTCTGCAGTAATTGCTATGGTGCCATCCTGATGATAAAACACCCACTTCCCATCCGGCTTCTGACTTAGGACCACTCCGCGAGCGACGCGTGTGTCTTGTACATCCTTCCAGGACGCCATCCCGCGTGATTCTTTAAAGTCGGTGAGAATTTGCCTTTGTTTTTCGTGGATGTGTTCCCGCTTAAAGTTGTGCGTACATTTTCCGGTTTTAAGCAATCCTTCATCATTTTCGTGCGCAAATACGTAGTATACTTCATTTAGCTCAAAATCCGCTGAGCAACTTCCGCTCATTGGAGGACCTGAGAAGACTTCTACTTCATTTGTCACCTCATTTCCATGAAAGAGGTCATGAATGCGGAACGTGTACATGTAATAATTCGGAAGCATTGGATCAATGCATAGCACCTCACCTTCGAAGAACATGTCTGCTAGCAGGATTTTACTCACACTCAAGTGTGAATCGCCACAACTGCAGGCAAACACATGAGATGTAAGAAGCAAAAGAATAAATGATACAATACCTTTAACCATTGAGATGAGGATTGATAGCCAAAACAGGCAGAACGCAGGTTTAGCACCAATTCGTACGGATACTCCAAGGTTAATTTGCTTAGATCCTGAAATCGCTTGAACAAGGGAACTTATGAAGGGCAGGTATGTGATTTACTCCAACTAGTCGCCATAGCCTACACCGTCATCCCTCAGGACGTGTGCGAAATTCCAGTCTTTGGAGACGAGGGCGGATTCGTTTACCATGGGTCAATGAGAATAATGATATCGCCTATTTAAAAAACTGATCATCCCGCCAATTCCGGGGATTGTCAGAAATATATTTAGAAATGGTTAGAAAGGCATCTTCATTCCTAATGATGCGATCATGATATCGCGGTTGCCATTTGAAATCGGGATTGATCGATCTGGCATTTATGGTGACGCCGGTTTTAAAACCCCTGATTATCGATGCAAGGTTTTGGGATTGTGGTCCGAATTTGTTTTTTGGGGTATCATCGTTTTGGGGTGTTGATGGGAGTGGAAACCGGGGCATATGCATTGGTGGTTTCATGGGTGGCATTGGTAGAGACGCAAAATTTTGCGTCTCTACGGGTCCGTCCCCACCACCGTCATTATCATATATATAACCACCCCCATCACCACCCCATACCCCGGCATTTCCGTCATCATGCCGATCAATGACCACAATCCCATGTACATGATTCGGCATCACGATATGGTTGCACAATTTGACGAAGGGAAAATGTTCGGGGATTTCCAACCAACATGTGTCGGCAATCATTCCGCTGTCGGATAATTGCATGGTGCCATCTACCACATTCCCGAAATGGCAGATGCGATTCCGTGTGCAAATGGTCACATAGTATGCGGCATTCCAACCGTAATCCCAGGTTTGCAATCGCGCGGACGCGATGCGGTATTTGTTTTTGAACAGGCGTGACATTGGTTATACATGGTTTGGTAAACGTGAATACCAATCTACATCATTCCCGTTTCTTTCGTCCTGGTCTGGATGATTTTTTTGTGTCTGTTGTTTCTCAGGGAGATCACTCCGGTGACTCCACCCTTATCAACCCACTCCTCAACACCAACGGTGGTTGAATTGTCCACCCTCCATCATCTTTAATAAACACCACCGTCTCATCGAAGATCCATTCTTCATCATATTCATCTCCGGTAAAGGATACGCCACACATATCATTGTTGGAGCGGACTCTTAAGTTCGATGCCACTCCGAACGGCGTGATGTTGATGTAGCTCCAAGAGAATTCAACTTTTATGGATGTGTCCGATGTGTCACTCAAAGGGTGAATCTCTGTCACGGCGTTAAACTTTCCATCGGCCGTCTTCATGTAATAAAAGCGACGACCATCCGGTGTGCCTGTTTCGTTCACGATATACTCATGGCCATGCGGAGTCATTTCGAGATGATAGCTTTCATAGATAAACGCAGGATCTTTCTTCACTCCCTGATATTCAAACGTAATGAGACCGTTTTCTGCGAGATACTTGTGCTCACGCATGTTGCTTCCACCAAAGTGGCGGGAGTAATTGATTTCTCCATATTGAAATAATTCTGTCCTGGCAATTGGAAATCCATAGGTGTCCCTGATGATTTCGGAGGCACAGGCCTTTGTGAGTTTATTGCAACTGGAAGAGAGAAGAGCGATGCAGAGGCATAATGCAACGGATAGCAGCCGAGGCTGATTGGTATTCACATGCGGAACTCGTTTGATCACTTTGATGTCATTTAAAGTACAAGGATCCTGCTCTCATACGCTCGTAAGTCTGCCCACGCAAGTTGACGCTCGAAGGTCCTTGGGGGACGCTTCGAGGTCAGCCCTCTTCTTTTGCAAGTATACAATACATCGTTTATCCTGCTTCTGTCAAGAGCTTTACGAAAGCGATATTGATATAGTAGTTACCCTTGGTTGTCTTCATCTTTTTCAGGATCGGGTCCGCTTCATCAGCACTCAGGATATCCAGATATTTCGTTGCTGTCAACCGGCTCACTCCAAGATCGTTTTCGATGAGATTAATTTTTGTATACGGATATCTGAACAAGTTGTTGATCAAATCCTGACTATACAGTTTTGGGAACTGCGATCTGATCCGCTGTTTCAATGACAACATCAGTTCTTTGATCTTTTTGATCAATTCAACTTCTTTTCTCGACGTTTCTTCGACTGCATCAAGCATATAAAGAATCCACGCTTCCCATGATTGAGTGTCTCTTGTTTGTTGTAAGAGTTTATAATACTCCTGTCTGTGTCTGATGATGTATCCGCTGAGGTACAGAATTGGAAGTGAGAGGAGATCGTGCTTGATCAGATAAAGAATATTCAGCACTCTGCCTGTTCGCCCATTGCCATCGTAGAAGGGATGAATGCTTTCGAAGTTGTGGTGCATGAGAGCCATCTTCACCAGGGGATCAACCGGGTACGGATCATCAACGTTCATGAATGTTTCGAGATCACTCATCAATCGCATGATCGAATCATAGTCCTGTGGTGGTTCGTATACAATCTCGCCTGTGATGTCGTTTTTCAGAACAGTGCCAGGAAGCTTGCGGATGCCTGCCTTATTTCCTTCTATGATTTCCTGAACGGAGAGAATGAGATTGAGTGGGATGTACCCGTTTTGGCTGACAAAATCAAAACCATGACGCAATGCCTGAGCATAGCTATACACTTCCTTCGCTGCAGGAGAAGAAAACTGATGCTCGCTGAAGTAGCTGCGATAGAGTTCATCATGAGTGGTGACAATGTTTTCAATGGCGGAGCTATCCTTAGCTTCCTGAAGGGCGAGGGTATCAATCAGTATTTGTTCGTTAGGTATAGAGCTGGCCACACCTTTGAGCTCTGCCAGGGCGGCTCGGGCCGTGCTCACTTTTTTAAGGATGGCTTTAGTCTCCAGCTCGTCCGGAGTCGGCGGTGGCGGTAGTCGTAACATGTCAGTTTTGTCGTGTATAAAAATCGCCTAAAAGTATACACATTTATACTGCATTGTATATAAAGTGCCAATATTCTATACATCTTTTACCAAGATTTTGACCATTATGAGTTAACCTTAGGGCCGCATTCCCGTAGTGTGTATAAAAATATGTGTTTTCTATACATATCCAGACAGGCGTGTATAGAAATTATACACGGGTTGCATTTCTGGTCAAGGGACATGCACTGATTTTTCAGAAATGAGTACTGAATGACCTCGATCTGCACTCCTGGAGTGCACAACAGTTCTGATCTGCCTGGATTTCCGGAAAATGTGTCCACGTTTTAGCCAAAATGTGAACAGATAAGGAGAACATGTTCACATTTTGAACGGATTTGAAAGATGCGTTCGCATTTCGTGGATAATGTGAACATAAAGGACACCCTCCGGCATATGACGCTCGTAAGTCCTCCTGTCACCTTCGCTATAGCTTCGGCGCCCGAAGACGTCGGACGTGCAGCCTGCCCTGAGCGCAGTCGATGGGAGGTCTTAAGCACGCGTAAGGACGATATGCACACTTGCTCCATCTAGCCATTCGACAATCTCTCCTTCTACTGCATCACCAACTTCCAACGACTGCGCGAGCGTCTCCGACTTAATGAACTCTCCGAAATCAGATACTGCCTTAGAAATATCCGGATGGTCAGACACAACAACGTTGATCCGGTCAGTCACATTAAATCCTTTATCCTTTCTAAGATTCTGTATCCGGTTCACGAGATCACGTGCATAGCCTTCTGCAATTAATTCATCATTCAATGTGATATCCAGCGCAACGACGAGTGGGCCATCATTGGCGACTTGCCAGCCGGGGATGTCTTCGGTGACGATCTCGATGTCTTCGAGTGAAAGATCAAATTGATCACCATTGATCGACATCGCGTAAGAATTTGTTTTTTCCAATGTCGCGATATCCGATGGAGTAAATGCAGCGATCATCACGGCAGCATCTTTCATATGCTTACCGATTTTCTTCCCGAGCACTTTGAAGTTTGCTTTCGCTTTCTTCTTGAGAATGCCGGAGGCGTCAGTGAGATATTCAATCTCTTTCACATTCACTTCGGAGAGGATGAGGTCTTTCACCTGATCGACATGTGATTGAAATTGCTCATCAAGTACTGGCAGAAGTATCCGCTGCAATGGTTGACGCACACGGATCTGTTCTTTCTTTCTTAATGAAAGTACAAGTGATGAGATGCGCTGTGCATAATCCATGCGTTGTTCGAGTGAAGCGTCTATGACGTCTTCCTCTGCAACTACGAGATCGGTGAGATGGACGGACCCTTCGACAGGCTCAGGGACCACACCTTCGACAGGCTCAGGGACCGCGGTTGTGTTTTTTTCTTCCTCCGCCTCAGCCAAATCAATGGATGATGGGTGATGCCCGCCCGAACGTACCGGTTCGGTACGGGCGGGGGTGATGGGTGATGTGGCAATGCCTTGCACTCTCTTCTCTTCCTTCGCCTTTTCAACCGCCGAAGCTTCAGCGAAGGAGGTAGCCTTAGCCTTCCTGAGATTCCTATACATCCAATCCGCAAAAAACGGCGCAACAGGTGCCATCAACTGCGATACAACCATCAGGCATTCATACAATGTCTCATACGCCATCTTCTTGTCCTCGCTCATCTCGCCCTTCCAGAAGCGACGACGATTGAGACGGACATACCAGTTCGAAAGATGATCATCTGCAAACGTCTCGATAGCGCGACATGCGGGAGTGGCATCATAATCATCCATCGATTTACGGTAGTCTTTCACAAGACTGTGCAACTTTGAGATGATCCAGCGATCGATCTCGGGACGATCCGCGATTGATGAGACATTCTGCTCATCGATGGACCAGTCGTCGATGTTTGCGTAGAGCGCGAAGAAACTGTATATATTATATACGGTCGCAAACACTTTGCGTTGTGCCTCTGCGATGCCATCGAAATCAAACTTCAGGTTTTCCCAGGGTGATGCATTGGAGATCATGTACCAGCGAGTTGCATCAGCTCCATACTTCGCTATTGTCTCGAAAGGCTCTACGGCATTACCGAGACGCTTGGACATCTTACGCCCTTCTTTGTCCTGTACAAGTCCGTTCGACACAACATTCTTAAAGGCGATACTGTCAAAGACCATCACCGCGATCGCATGCAGACTAAAGAACCATCCTCGTGTCTGATCCACACCTTCCGCGATATAGTCGGCCGGAAAGTTTTTCTCAAACACCTCTTTGTTCTCAAATGGATAATGCCATTGTGCATACGGCATCGCTCCGCTATCGAACCACACATCGATGAGATCTTTCTCTCGATACATCGGACGACCATCATCGGTCACAAGAATGACATCATCGATATACGGACGATGCAGATCATCGGGCACTGTTTGTTTTAAACCCAGCTTTTTATTTGCTTTTTCAATTTCCTCGCGCAGTTCCTCAATTGATCCTATACACTTTTCTGCACGTTGATTTTGAGAATCGGGAATTGAGAATTGAGAATCAACTCGCCATAACGGCAATGGCACTCCCCAAAACCTCGACCTCGACAGATTCCAGTCCTGCAGATTCTCAAGCCAATTGCCGAAACGCTTCTCCCCGGTGGATGCCGGCTTCCAGTTGATGGTTTTATTAAGTTCTACCATTCGATCGCGGCATGCCGTAGATTTGATAAACCAGCTATCGAGCGGATAATACAACACCGGTTTGTCCGTACGCCAACAATGTGGATAGTTGTGAGAATACTTCTGAACGTTGAACGCTTTGTTCTCTTCCTTCAGTTTGATAGAGATATCAATATCGACGTTGCGATAGTTTTCTTCATCCTTATAATCTTTGACATAACGTCCGGCAAAGTCGGTGACCGCATCCACAAATTTTCCCTGAAGGTCAACAAGTGTGAGCGTACCCATGCCGTACTTCTTACCCACTCTCATGTCATCAGCACCAAATGATGGAGCAACATGGACGATACCAGTTCCCTCTTCCGTAGATACAAAATCGCCGAGCAGAACTTTGAATGCATCACCATCTATCGGTTGTACATACGACAGCAATTGTTCGTACTCGATGTATTCGAATTGCGCGCCTTTGAATTCGCTGATGACGTGATAGGGGATCAGTTTATCTCCAGCCTTGTATGTATCAAAATCTGAATCTGCTTGTTCTGGTTTAAACCACTTATTCAACAATTCTTTTGCGAGGATGACATTGACGGGAAGAAATGTATAAGGATTGAACGTTTTGACGAGCACGTAGGCAATCTTCGCACCAGCAGCCAGAGCGACGTTGCTTGGAAGTGTCCAGGGGGTGGTGGTCCATGCTAAGAAGAAGGTTGATTTGTAATCGGTAATCGGTAATCGGTAATCGGAGGACCACGCATTATCGACAGCACTAAAAAGGAACTCAGATTTCGCATTGCGTACAACTTTGAATTGCGCGACGGCGGAAGTGTCGGTGACATCGCGATATGTGCCGGGCATGTTCAACTCATGCGAACTCAAGCCAGTACCGGCAGCAGGTGAGTATGGTTGTATTGTATAGCCTTTATAGATCAGGCCTTTATCATAGAGTTGCTTCAGTAGCCACCAGACAGATTCGATGTATGTGTTTTCATACGTGATATAGGGATGCTCGAGGTCCACCCAATAGCCCATCTTGCGCGTGATATCATCCCAGAGGTCTTTATAACGGAGAACTGTGCTACGGCACTTTGCATTATAGTCGGCGATAGAGATCGTGGTACCGATATCTTCCTTTGTGATGCCGAGTTCTTTTTCTACACTGAGTTCGATCGGAAGGCCGTGTGTATCCCATCCTCCTTTGCGTTCTACGCGCTCACCTTTGAGTGTATGATAGCGGCAAAAGAGATCCTTGATCGTGCGGGCCATCACATGGTGAATACCAGGCAAGCCGTTCGCGGAAGGAGGTCCTTCATAAAAGACAAAGCGGCGGTCTTCCGGTCGTTGGTCTACGCTCTTCTCGAAGATCTGATGCTCTTCCCAGAAGGCGAGGATTTCTCGATCGATCGCTGTAAGATCCAGTTGTTTGTATTCGGGATACTTGTTCATGAAATGAATTAAAATGCTACTCTAATGTGGAAGAAAGAAATAGAACACGGATGACACGAATCAAACGGATATTACCAGATAAATCACTGTTATCCGTGCAACTTCGTTTCGTCCGTGTAAATCTGTGTTCTATTCTTCATCCTTCCATAAATAAAAAAAGCCCCGTGCAATCTGACGAGGCTTTGTCTTTCCAGATTGCGATAGAGCCCTTCTATGTAATAATAATATGTACCATAATTCGTGACGTGAAGATAAGCGATGTGGCCGAAATTCAAATTTCCGTTCAATTTCCGTTCGTTTTAACGAACGGTCACCCCTTCACAATCTGAAAATTCACAGTATCGCCTGGTTTCATCTGACCAAGAGAATCAAGATCCTGAGACACGACGTTTGCAATACGGGGATATCCTCCTGTTGTCTGTGCATCTGCCATCAGGATTACTGGCTGCCCTTGCCGGGTGATCTGAATGGTACCAGGTATGATGCCTGATGAAATCACCTCTTCACCAGACACATACTCAAGCAGTGAGGGTTGAAGCCGATATCCGATGCGATTGCTCTCTCCGGTAATTGTGAAAATGGTGTTGAAAAAGAACGCGATCTGCTGAGCGGAAAATGACTGAAACTCCGGTCCCGGAAGCACGTGCACCGTAAGCGTATCGGGCCATGACTTTATTGGGTTGTGGTGTGTCAGAACTTCTGGAAGAGTATCGGTGACCTGAATGGCTATGGACGCACCTTTTTTGATCAGAGCACCTGGAACAAGATCCACATCACCTATACTGAGGGCACTTGCACTTTTCATCCAGCGATGCACCTGCCATTCTCCATGTACAGCAAGATATGCGCGACATCCACTGCGCAATTTTCCAAAAGAAAGGATCGACCCTGCTGAGACATTTATAGTCTGATAACTCTGCATCACCTTACCATCGAGTTTCGGATTCAAATCTCCACCGGTAATTGCAATCTGGCAATCACCATCAAATTGGATTTGCGGACCGATCATCGTGATCTCCAGCACAGGAGTCGAATCAGGATTTCCTACACACCAATTTGCAGCAGCGGCTGATGTTTTGTCTAAGGCACCACTGATAGCAGTTCCTGAAGACTGATATCCCGGTCGACCCAAATCCTGGATGAGGGTGTGCATGCCCGGTTTCAAAAAGTGAAGAACCCGTTCTGATGCTGTCAAGTGGTTTTCCATTTTATAAGAATTTCTAAACTTCATGAAGTCAACCTCATAAAATTCTTCTGCATTGTAAATGAAGTTAAATACAAGAATTCAGAAAAAATGAATAACACAATCCTGTGATTGTAGTGCGTAAAAAAAATTTCATTGCTGCGATGTCATTCAATCTAAAGCAATAATCTTCTGTAAGTCACTTTGAGACATGCGCAAGATACCAACCTGAACAATGCGTGGCGTGAGTTCTTTCCAATCCGGATTCTTTCGAAAGACATTTTTGAAAATCGGAAGGGCATCATTCAATCTTCCCACATTCACCAATGATACAGCATGCCAGTATTGCATCTCTTCATTTTCAGGAAAAAGCTTTTCTGCTTCACTATAAGAAATCAGTGCCGCATCGATATCGCCATTCTCTATTGCTACATCACCACGATTCATGTATTCATATGCACTGTGCACTTTGAGCAATCTTCGCATTTCCACCAATGGATTTGGATGGTCAGCAATTTGCAGATCCACCATCCGATCTACCCAGGGTTGATTTGTAGATTTTGCAGCGACAACCAGAATAGCTATCGACTGCTTGCCTCGGATATCTCCGCCCGCAGCTTCACCAGCTTCCATTGAAGCCATCATACGTTCGGCAAGAGATCCCTGCGTCGATTCAAACGCTTTGGCCATCGCGGGCCAGACATTGTCATTGCGCATCATGTTGGCTTGCACGGAGTAGTTATCTCCCTGATGATGTCCTGCTGATGGAATGCAATTGCTCCCTGTATATACGGCCACATTACCCTTCGCATCCAGAATCGCCAGTTGTCTTACTGCACGACCTTCATCACCTTCAATCAAGGCATTAAGCGCTTGCTGTGAAGAAAGCCCGGCTTTGAGGAGGGCCAGGCCTCTTGGGCCGAAGGAAGGATTGACGAAGGACTGAGTCGCAATGACACCGACACCAGCTTCTCCCCAACTGACAATGGTCCCTACGGAAAACCAATGAGATTGCACCGCAACACCCATTTCACCGGTCACTTTGTCCCGGGCGACAATAGAATACGTGTGTGCCAGAGGTTCTGAACCATAAAATGATTGTGCTTCAAGCGACCAGATGGCCGCCAGCAATGCACAGGCAACAATAGTGTAACGCATAGGTGTTCGTCTTGATCAAGTTGGTCAAAAGTAACGAGGATCACAGTATGAGCCCATTCTTAAGACAAAAATACCTTTCATCATACCCAAACTCACGTTCAGGAACGTGTATGTCTTTATGGGCCACAGCTCTATACACACCTGAGTTCAGGGACTAGCGATGGATAGTTGTACTCGCGTTCACGTGTGTTGTATGATCTGGCAAGAGACAATCCATTGGTGGAGCCCGTCATCGTGCATACCAATATTGAGAATGGCTACGGCATTTTTTATTATCGAACATATCAGAGAGAAATGGATTGAGTTCTGAGCCAAATGGTAAGCGGTATTCAGTATTCGGTATAGTTGGTAAGTACGAAGTATAAGTTCGTGCAGTTCCTCCCGCGAGAAACCCCGCCTGACAGAACATCGTTCGGGCGAGCTTACAGGTTCTCAGCGCACTCATCCCGGCTAACCTGCCACGTTTGCATCGCAATATTGACAAAGTCATAGTTCGAAGTATAAACTGCTCACTTATCGACTTCTCCGACATTGTCCGCAGAAGCTCCGCGAAGGCGGATTACCGATTACCTCCCGGGCTTCCCCGGTTTCACCCGCTTCCCCCGTTTTCCCCTATCTTCCACACATGTGGAAAGAGAACAAGAAAACTTTAAAGGCTGAATTCAAATTCAAAGACTTCTCACAAGCCTTCGCTTTCATGACTGAAGTTGCGATCGCTGCGGAGAAGATGAATCATCATCCTGAATGGACGAATGTGTATGATACTGTACGCTTCTCCCTGAGCACGCATGATGCTGGAGATGTTGTCACTGACCGGGATCATAAGCTGGCAAAAAAGATTGACGCAATCGCCGCGCGATATCTATAATATCTATAAAAATCACCCACTGATCTGCTATTTATTAATACAGACCAGGGGTGAAATGTAGATATGAAGAATGTTCCTGCTTGCTGGTGTTATTGCTTCACCATTTTGAAGTGACTTGCCTTTGTCAAATTTTCATCTGTGACAGATAGGAAGAATAAGCCCTGCACATATCTGTCGAGTATCAGTTCAATGCTTTCCGCACCATCGGGCCACTGCAATTCCTCGACAACCTGTCCATCTGCGTTGTAAATGCGGATGTCAAATGTCCCTTTCACATCCTGTCTCTTAAGAAATGTAATATCTCTGGCAGGATTGGGATAGACATGCAATCCTTCTATCGCTGATAACCTGGGTATGGATGTAGATGCACTATCAGCGAACAAAAATGTAAACGGCTCAAGGCTGACAATGATTCCATCCTGCTCGTAAATTCCAGAAGGGAAATGTCCATAGGTAGAAATCACTATTGCACTATCTTGTTGAACCACCTGTGTGTTGACCAACCTGGCGATTACGAAGACGGAGTCCTGAGCAGTGAGAGTGTGTAGATACCCAGCAATGGCAACAAGGATCAATGAAAGTCTTTTCATTGTCATTTTAATTTTAATGGTAATTAATTTCAATTTGCTCTTGCATTGAGTTTCACACGCAGTTCTGCAATCTCCTTAGCCTGTTCGTCGATTTTTGCATTGAGACTTGTATTCAGCTCCTGTATTGCGCTTGTGAGGATGGCGATCATTTCTATGTAGTTGATGCCCTTGTATTCAGTTGTTTCACTCTTATAGATGCTTTGTGGATCAAGACTTAATGGCATGGAGATGTCTGATACTAATTCAGGGAAAATCTGTTCTACATCCTGTGCAAGAAAACCATGGTGAATGCCACTTGGCAAACTATAAGGTGTGTCCTGACGGTATGTATATGAAGAAGGACGCAATTGCATGACTTTGTCGAGCGCTTTTGATTGAGCTCGTATTTCTGTTTTAAGCCTGGCATCAGATGACATTGTCAGCGTACCGGTATGAAAGCCATTACCAAAGATGGCCAGACCCCACGAACCGGCCTGGCTATTTGAATTTCCATAGAGGCCGTATTTGAATCCCCCTGCATCCGGAGCATTACCCACGAAGCCGGTAATACCAGCACCATTGCTCAATCCATTGGTGATACCGACAACGCCATTTTGAGCGGTACCATACAGGCCCCATGTTTGTGCAAGTGCAAGCACACCTGCACTCATCTCATTGGCCGAATTGTCAGCATAGATGGCGGCCGAATTGTGGGCTGAGCGCCGTGGCCCGACCTCTTCTGCAAGCAATGCTTTTACGGTAAGAACATGTCTGAAGTCATCTATCAATCCGCAGATCGTAATAAAGTGTTCTAGCAGGGTCGGCGTCTCGCCACCAAAGACAATCGGCTTAAGTTGGCCGGTGCCAATGCGCAAGACATCTATCATATCTCCAGTGATCGGTGAAGTTGTTTTTTCACACGCGATAAAGTCTGTGACATCTACACGACGGATCATGCCATCTCCTTCTTCAGGGCCAGTCGTTTGTACAAGAACACTCTTGATTTCATCTGGCTTCACAGTGCTGAACTCTAAAGGAGTTACCGTGTTCTTTGCTACTGTGCTATTGTTGAGTTTCTCTGCATTTACTGCATGAGCCGCCACATTTGCTTTAGGAGCAGAGGTAACCGCCTGCATACCATCAACCGGAGCTGAGTCAAGGCCGATACCCCAGCAAAACGTGCTAATACGAAGAAAATCCTCAGCCTTCAGCTTATCAGGTGTAGATCCATGTCCAACGACGAAAGACAAAAACCCATTGGCATCAACAGTGCCACCCTGAGTTTCGTCATATACGATGTTATCGTTGAAATCTTTATAGTACATTTCAACTATAACAAACTGCCCGGCAAATTCTTTACCTACCTGCGCTGTCCACGTCACGCCGGGATCAAACGCCGGCTGGTTTTGTCCAAAAAGGACAGCAACTTGTAATAATAACATACACATGATGGTTGTAAATGTCTTCATAGCGACGTAATTTTTTAAATGAATAATCTTGTTCACGGATGTTAATCCATTGAACATATGGTTCGTTACCCGAGTAGGAGTATTTTTTTTGAAGTGCCTCTGACTTTTATCATACCGCAGGTAACTATTGTATCTTTCAAGGGATTAAACAGTGGCTAGAATGGATTCCAATGCCTTCGAGAGGCTTAAGTATGGAAGTGAACATGAGATAGCGTCGCTCTATCAGGCGTACCTGTCTTCGTTCGTGAAATATATCGGCAAGGAGTTTCGATGTCCTCCATCTAAAGCAGAGGAAATTTATCCCGAGGCCTTCAGTATTTTGTATTTCAATATTAAAGATGAAAAATTGACCACTCCGCTTAAAAGTACATTGCAGACATACCTGAACAGTACGGGATGGAATCTCTATCATCGGAGAAACCTGGATAAGTATCAGCGGGATAAAATTGAGTCAGATCCATCTGAGCTTTTACCCCAGGTAAAAAATATGGTAGAGGAAGCTTTCATGCAACAGGAGCGTGCTCATCATGTGCGCGAACTCCTGGATAGTATTGGCGAGCCATGTAAAACACTCCTGTATCAGGTTTATTTCAACGAAACAAGTTATAAAGAACTTGCACTGAATATGGATATACCAGAACCCACCTTACGTAAAAGAAAATTTGATTGCCTGGGTAAATTGAGAAGACTCATTGATGAACGAAAACTAGAATTGTAATGGATGAGTCACTGCAAATTTCCCGCATCGAGAGTTATCTGAGCGGCCAAATGTCTTCGGAGCAGAAACGACTGTTTGAAGCAGACCTTTCTTCAAATCAGGAATTTCATCGCCTGTTTCTTCAGCATAAGTATTTTCTGGATGGAATGCATGGAATGAAACTGAACGCTTTCTCAGAGAAACTTGCAGCAACCCCGATCGCATCTACAACAGGTAGTAACCGTAAATTTCTTTTACTCACGCTTGTGGTTATGGCAATTCTTGCCTTAATCAGCATTGTCTATTTCTCTCTTCTTCCATCAGGTAAACGCCAACTAGCCAAACAGTACTACGCCGCACCATTAGCTGAACTACAAAGATCAGAAGGCACGGCACGGGACTCAATATATCGAACGGGTATGCAGGCATTTGATCAGAAAGACTGGCAGCTTGCAATTGCTGCGTTTGACAAGATTGACGACGACCATCCGCTTCATCAGCAGGTACAATATTATAAAGCGCATGCGTTGATCGGTGATAGTCAGTTTTCCGATGCAAATGCTCTTTTCAATATGCTAGCTGAGCTGCCGGGTCGATACAGGCAACAATCGCAGTGGAATAGCATCTTATCATTGCTATTTATGAACACTCCACAGGAAAAACTGAAAGCAAGTCTGGACCCCGTTCTAAACGATCCAACGCACTTTTATCATAGCAAAGCACTACAACTTCAGAAAGATTTGAGGATTTGAGTAGTGGGTCAGTTTGCCTTGCTTCTCATCGGCTTCTTCGCGGCCTTTGCGCCTACCAGAGGTTGATCTGCCATTGGCTGGCCTTGGCGTGAGAAACTCTGCGCGAAACTAAGTCACTACCAGGATTTGAAGTAACAATCTCACTACCTTTCCCTGATGTCAATAATGATATCCGGAGTGAGGAAAACAATAAGCCTATGATGCGTTCAAAACTTCCTGCTAGCGGTACGACGATATTCCCCGTCATGTCTGCGCTTGCCCAAAAGCATGGCGCGATCAATCTTTCACTGTCCAAATTCGCTATTCATCAATACGTAATTAAATTACACGAGTCCTTCTTTTATTGCCTTTGAAACTGCGGCCGCTACTGAATGCACCTGTAGCTTGGCGTAGATGTTGGTAACGTGTTTATTGACTGTTGCGTAGGAGACAAAGCAGATGTCGGCGATCATTTTATAACTATTGCCTTCGACCAGGAGCTTGAGAATCTCTTGCTCCCGTTTTGTGAGTTCTATTTTTTCATCAGAAGATTTCTGTTGTGTCGTGCTAAAGAGCTTGAGCACTTTGTAGGCAACAGTCGATGTCATCGGAGCGCCACCCTGCATGACCTCTGTGATACCTTCAATGAGCTTCATGGGAGATTTTTGCTTGATCACATAACCATCCGCTCCTGCACAAATCGCCTCCAGGATTTTGTCTTCGTCTTCGAAAATCGTTTGCATAATCACCTTGATCTCCGGACGATATGCTTTAATCAACTTCAGACCTTTAATACCGTCCACATGCGGCATATTGATATCCATGAGTACTACATCCGGCTTCGATGCCTTTACGTTTAAGACGACATCCCTGCAATCATTATAAATACCCACACATTCCATATCATCCATTGCCTCCACAAGAAGCTGAAGTCCTTCCCTGCGGGATTGATTATCATCAAATATGGCTACTCTGTACATCTCTTTAAGATTTAAACTGGATGAACTCCCTCTTCCGATATCAAAGGGATGGATGAAATTTCGCTTTCCATTTTAATTGAATCTCCGTACCGATTCCCGGTTCTGTCACGATCTCCAATTCTCCGTTCAGTTCGTTTGCCCTGATCCGCATATTCCTGAGTCCATTACCGCCAAGTGTGTTCAGTACATCAGCAGGTTCCCTGTCAAATCCCACGCCGTCGTCCTTTATACTGAGAATCATATCCGTATACTCCCTTCTCAATTGAATCAACAAATGACTCCCTTTGGAATATTTTACCGCATTGTTTACAGCCTCCTTGAAAATCAAATACACGTTTCGTCTTTGTACCATATCTATTGGTATATCCGTGAGTCCGGGATCATGCTCATACCGAATTCTCCAACCAGATGCATCGCTGATCTCCGATGTAAACGCCCTCATCCGGTTGATCACATGTTCCATTTTATCGTTATCCGCATTGACAGCCCAGACGATGTCATTGATAGATTCCATGACACGCGTACTGCTTTCATTGATCTTTGTGAGCATATCGGCAACGCCCGGATTCTCCGTGCTCAATCTTTTCTGGGCCACGGTACCAAAAAGTGAAATACTTGACAATGTGGAACCAATCTCATCGTGCAGATCCCTTGAGATCCGATTGCGTAGCGCCTGTACGTGCTCTTTCTGCCGCATTCTGTAACGATAAAATCCATACAGTAAGGATATCACTGCGGCGAGGACAAAACCCTTAAACCACAGTGTCGCCCACCATGGTGGCAATACAATGATGTTCAGTGTCGCTCCTTCGCGATTCCATACATTCTCAGAATTCTTACCCTGCACTTTGAACGTGTATTCACCCGGAGGCAAATTCGTGTATGTCGCATGATGCTGTGTGCCGGATTCAATCCAATCCAGGTTAAATTCTTCAAGCTGGTATCGATACTGATTCCCTGCAGGCTTCGTCAGGTCAAGCGTAGCAAACTCAATAGTGACCATCCGATGAAAGTGGCGCAGCGTGATGGAAGAAGTGTATTCCATCGGTTGATCAAGATGAAATGTGCTCTCTTCCGTATCGGCAATCCGCGAAAACGAGATATCCCTGTTATCTATCTGAATACCATTGATCACGATCCGGGAGCTTTCGTGGTGCTGATAAAAATCTTTCGGATCAAACCACGTGAGGCCACCAACACCACCAAAAAACAACGTACCGTCCTTTGCCTTGAGATATGCCCTTTCATTGAATTCATTGTGCTGGAGGCCATCTTGTTTAGTAAAGTTGCGCGTTTCAAACGTTCTAGGGTTAAACAGGCAGAGTCCACGATTTGTGCTCAGCCATAAATTCTTGCGCGCATCTGACAGGACTCCATAGACAACATTATTTGGCAATCCACGATCCGTGGTGAAGTGTTCAAATGTTCCGTTACGCATATCCATTCTCTCCAGTCCGCGCTCAGTGCCAATCCACAGAATGCTGTCAGGGTAATCGGGGTCCAGGATAGAGGATAAGGTTCGATCATTCGAGAGGGATTTATGATCATCCTCCCGATGATAATAATGAACGATAG
>JANNQA010000114.1:0-10807 GCA_031400515.1 Bacteroidota bacterium | reverse complement strand
TCTCCACTTCTGTCACGCTCACCATCAACATTGAACTTGCAACTTTGAACATTTTTACCCCACCAAACTATCCGCCAACAACTCCGCCTGCCTCATCACCGTCTCTATCGCTTTCTGCTGCTTATCCGGAGGATAGCCATACTTATTCAAGGTACGACGCACGAGGACCATCAGCTTGGCACGCGAACTCTCACGGATGGTCCAATCGATGGTAGTGTTCGCCCTGACTTTGTCGGCGATCTCACGCGCGATGTCCTTTAGAGTAGCATCTCCGAGGACTTGTACTGCGCTGTAGTTGACCTCCAGGGCATTGTAAAACGCGACTTCGTCTTTGCTCAGGCCGAGCTTCTCCCCTTCTCTGTCAGCTTCTTTGACATCCTTTGCAATCTTGATCAACTCCCGGATGATTTCTGCGGTCGACAACAAGTTGACTACGTAAGCCAAAATCTTTTAACTCAAAGATGGTACTACTCGTTGTCTGAGCAGAATACATTATAGGTATCTCACCGATTGATCACCAATTTTCGCGTGATACGGGTAGATCCACTTTGAATCTGAAGCATATAAGTACCTGGAACCATCCGGGAGACATCCAACTGCATTTGCTGTGTGCCAGAAGAGAGATAGCTTTCTAAGTCTCGCATTTGCAAGTTGCCTAACAAGTCGTACAAGCCGATATGTACTTGAGTAGATCGCAGGAGATTGAGTTCAACAGTCACTGCATCTGATGTTGGATTCGGAAAAATCCGGGTACCGATGATATCTTCGTTGAGCTCCTTCGTCGACGAGGTATTGACAAATTGGACACTCAAGGTCACAGTAGCTTCGATTTCTGGTTCACATTCTGAATAGAGCACTAACCTAAGGGAGTCGTATAGCGATACGTCCGGATCAGCTCCTCTTTGTACTGCAACCAGTATTGGACCGATCGCTCCATTTGGTGGTACGGCATAATCAATCCAGTTGTTTATTCCCAGCACGGTTGTGCCGCCTACAGTTACTATTGCCCCATCCAGGTTAGTATTGGCATCTAGCTTGAGCAAATAATTTCTTGTTTCGTTGCTCTCATTCTTGACATTAATTCTGAAGAGAGCAGCACCTGAAATATCAGTTGCCATGGCGTGATTTCCAAAGTTGCCTGAACTTCCTTCTGATATTTCCAAATCCGGCTGATCACGTAAGTAGCCTCCCTGGTAGGGCAACTACTACGTGTGCCATTTTGCAGACGGAAAATAGGAGTACCATACATGGGATCGCGTACCACTTGCAAGTCGAAAACATCTACAGGCTCAGGGTCGCTGGTTTTAGGGTCGTCGTCTTTAAGTGTATAATTTACTGTTCTCGCATTTTCTGTGGTCTGATTTTCGGTTTTACCGAAACGTTTGGATGATTTATACTCAACACCATCTCTGACTCCGGTACCAGCAAACTCGATGACTGATTGCATACCCATCGTGTTTTCAATATAATGTTCTCCCTCAATGAAGTTGGTCTCTAGTACCGAAATGACGGAACTCTTAGTTTGTGAAGATCCCCCATCGAAACCAAACGCATCAATGATGTCATTATCCGGATTCTGGATATTCGCAAGGTTCAGGGCAAGCACTTGATTCCAGACATCAATTTGGTTTTGAGCATCATTGGCAGCCTTAATATTTGCTATGCTGTCCGCCACGATGGGTAACAGTGAATCTATTTTACTTAAGATGGTGCTTTTGGTGTATGCAAACGTTCTGCGTGGACCGTCGTTGCGATAACCATAAATCAACACTGTGTCCATCACTGTCCTGCAAGAATCCCTGTCGATTCTATATGCAGGAGCAACCCCATAGGCAACGTCGACTCCATAACCGATAAAGACATCACCATCACCCTCAAGCCTTTGTTTTCTCAAAGGCGGAGTATTCAGATTCCGTCGTGCGAGCTCAATTGCCTGCAGGACACGTGTGTTTCTATCACTATTTGACTGACCAGGTTGCGCAATGAGCTCCATGAGTACGAAGAAGAAAAGCAAAGCAAGAAGTAATCGCGATTTCATAGTCGGAAATTTTCAGATGACGTTATTATTTAAGTAGTCAAGTGATTGCTTTCCCTCGCTCTAACGCTCGTAAGTTCTCCTGCGTCGAACGTTCCGAGGTTTGCTCTGCTCTTTTACATTTTCATTTTCATTTTGATTCCTCCTACCGGATATTCCCAATCGAGTTCTTCACCGTATCATGCCTTGTCTTCAATTCTGCCGCCTTTGCGGTATAGATTCCTCCTAAATTCAGCAATGAACTATGAAGATCCTGCACCGGGATTTCGAGATCGGCGAGCGCCTTTTGCAAATCAGCAAGGGCAGCGCTGTGCTTTTCAGGCACACACCCTTTCAGTTTGGCAAGAGCGATGGAGACGTTTTTTATGCTACCTTTTGTTTTATTGATGTTGCTTTTGCTGAGGTTGAGATTTGACGTTTGAGCCGCCATTCCTTTGCGGGGCACTTCAGCATTGAGCTGAGCATCCAGATCATCTATCAAAACAATAAGTCGCTGGACCCCGCTATCTGAAACAGCAATACCTGGTTGCGCTATTTGGGCTTGTTGCTTTTGCATGCGATTCTGCGCAGAGAGCGAGGATAGCAGGATAAAGAAGAAAAATGTGATCGTGATTTTCATTGGTAAAGATTTTGAGTGAATAAAATTGCAATCGCATTTATTCCTCTCCAATTGAAGTCACTATGTCAATCCGCCACACATCGGGTCAATGGGAAAGGCAGATATATTCAATGGTCTGAAAATACAACTTTCGTTGAGTAAGACCAAATATTATATTTCAGGTTCGACATATTTGGGAATCATGTGCGTCTTGATACCATATTCCAACAAAATGCGCTGCACCTCAGTATTCTTCTTCATTTTGTTGAACATCGCGAAGTCTGAAGATTGAAAAATCGGAAGCAGGTCGAACTCTTTATTTTTAAGTAAGTCATGCAACAGTACATATGCTTCCTCCCATTCATCCTTTTGAATATGTTCCAGAAGGACAAAAGACTTTCGCACTGGGCCGTCAGGATAGAGCGCGTATAACGAATTGAAATCCTGTTTTGCCAGATAAACCAATCCGCGCCAGTAGATTGGATCACTGTCTTTAGAAATTGCAGCAACAGCTTTGTCATATTCACCTCTGGTCAAATGATATTGCCAATTGAAATTTCGAATATTGGGATAGCCTGGGTACATATGACGCAAGTCGTCTGTCGCAGTTTTTGCATCTTCCAACCTTCCATATGCGGTGAGATATTTTGTCTCAACCCATCGCATGACGCGATGTTCTGGTTCGATAGCCCGTGCAGTCAGAATATGCTCTCTACCAATCGCGATCTCGCCGGTGCGTAAATAAAGTTCTGCAATAGCCTGATGGATTTTGGCATCACCAGGTTGCACTTTCAATGCCTGTGCAAATAGTACCCCCGCGTTACGATAATCTTTCTCTTCTGAATATGCATAGTACCCCAACACCACCAGTGCTTCAGGATTGTGTTGATCCATACGCAGGGTTTTCTCAGCTTCCGAGATCGCACGTTTCCAGTCCTCATCCTCTCCATATCCATTCTCCGCATAGGTCTCATACGCCAGTGCGAGATACCCCCGAATGATAGTCGATGTGCTGTCTATGTCAAGTGCTTCCTGGAAAAGACGAATGGATTCTTCCAGGGATGCTTCTGTCCTTTCTGCCCATTTACGTTCTCCTTCAAGAAATAAATTCATCGCATCGATATTATTACTGACTTCCATTGTGAGTCGGGCGCGGGCACTTGCATTGATCGCTACATTCAACACATGTGCAACTCGCAGACTTAGCTCATCATGGAGATCATCGAATGCCTTTGGATTGTTCTCGACCGGAAACAACTCTTTCCACAACTCCTGATTCTTTGCTACATCGACAAGGCTTGATTCAACGAGAAATCCTTCTCCTTGTCTGCGCACTTTGTTGTGCATGGTATGGGTCGCATTCACAATCCCCTGAGGTGTCTCACCAACTCTCGCCCGAATTGTCGCACGATCTACTGCATAGTAGGTAACCGGATAAATTCCTGTTGCGGCAGAAAGCTTCGTAGGAATCCGTTGCGGTATTCCATGTACAAGCATGTCTTCTGTGACTCCTTCTGATTCCAGAGGTTCGATCATGACTACTGGAACACCCGCGTATTGGACCGCTTCTGCTGCTCTGGTTTTATAGAATTGATTCATGAACACGACAATGCAAATCAGCGCCACTGCTGCTGCAGATACCACAATGAAGATGAAACGCGGAGTTCGTCCTGATCTATTGACTCCATCGATATGGCGTTTTGGTAAAATCCTGCGTATTTCTCCTTTCGTATTTCTCTCCTGAATCTTCTTAATTCCAAGCTGTACTTGTTCCTGAAATTCGATTTGCTCATGGAGTTGTGGAATCCAGAGAATGTAGTTTTTCCATTGATCGGTGATATTGCCCGAGAGATGTTGTTCGACAAGAAAGTCGTACCAATTTTGCTGCAACTGGAGATCGGTGCTGCATTCTGATTCGAATAGCTTCACACTATCTGATTCCGGATGATCATCCAGAAGCCTGTACATTCTGAGTATCTCTTCTGTCATGGTTTAGGGGATTTACGAATGATTTCAAGAAGCTTTTTGTAGCAGCGTGATTTAGTGGTCTTTGCTACGTCCGCGCTGGCCAAATTCAATTGTTTCGCAATCTCGGACATGGATATTTCGTCAGCGATAGCCATACAAATGACTTTACGACATTGATCACTCAACTGACCCAAAGCGAGTTCAATCTGTGCAAGTCTGGATGCGTAAAGTTCTTCCATTGCATTAGTGGTTTCGGTGTCTGTACTTTCATACAATATCGTCGTAACAGCTTCCTCGCTGTTGTCCTGTCGATTGTTTGTTCGGGCCATTGCCAGCCATTTATTCCAACATATCCTGCGCAAATAGGCCTGGATATTCTGAAAATCCACTTTATCCTTCAGCACATTCTTCCTGAAATCAAGGACGCTGTCTACAAACAGATCATAGGCGTTGTCCTGATCACATCGCGATCCGCTTTTTACTACAAGCATACGGATACATCCGGCCTGATAAGGGTGTAGATATGAGAGGGCCGTATTATCACCACGCTTCAGTCGCAGCACCAGATCGCTAAAGTCCTCTTTCGTCATCAAATGATTTTCTGCGCAAAAGGTAAACAACCGACGCTGGATCCTTACTCAGGCATGAACAAAAGATGCCATTTGTAGAGCAAAGACTTACAGGTGGGTAGAACGCTTGCCAGAATCCGAACTAGGCGAAAGCGGGTGAGACGGTGAGAGAGTGAGAGAGTGAGACTGAGAAAGCTTGACCGCCGCGCCCGGATGACTCCCGGTCGGACGGGAATCCGCTTTAGGTGGAGGCGGGTGCGATCAGAAATCAGATCTGCCCAAAGCGGCTGACGCAGATTATAAAATCTTGGTCCTAACTCTCTGGAATACAGAGATCTGTTGCCTGACGGCTGTCTGTAATTGTCAATTCTTAAACTCTTGATTCCAAGGTATCAATACCTCACATCAGATTTCTAGCTATTGACTGATACATGGCATTGTTAGGGCCAGGCGATGCTTGCCCTTTGCGGACATGCGCAATGTAAGCCTCAGACTGAAGGGATTACTGAATATCAATGCCTGATTACTGAATATCAATGTAGTATGTTCACCACATACGCTCGTCACGCCAAGTGTTCTCTGAAAAGAATATGCAGAAATAAAAAATCAATCATCGTTCTGAGGGTCACGGTGGGCGAAGTCGGGGTAGTCCTACTCATATCGTTAAGGATGGGAAGTAGGATTGATATTCGGGAATCCCCTCAGGCAGATAGTATGTTCACAACATACTCAGGAGTATATTCACAACATACTCTGGGAGTATATTCACAACATACTCAAGAGTATATTCACAACATACTCTGGGAGTATTTTCACACATACTCAGGAGTATATTCACAACATACTCCGGAGTATATTCACAACATACTCCGGTAGGGAACCTCTAAAAACTATTACCCCATCCCTGAAGCCTGCCCGGATGACTCAGTCGGACGGGGGAACCTCATTATTTAGATCTTATCCTCGTTTCCGCGCGCGTTGATGCTGTCGGCCATTAGCCTATGGTGTCGGACGAAGCTGCTCACCCGTCGGCCTCCGACAAGGCGACTTCAGTCCGGCAGCTAGACTACCTCGGCCGAAGACGGAGGTGCTAGGGCGGGGTAAAACTCAAATCAAAGGGGAATCATCGATTCTTGAATACGCCCGAAAAGTCAGTCGTAGCTTGATAAATCGAACTGGACCTTCAGTACTGGCTGGGAATCGTCGCTGCTAAAAACCCACACCAATGAAACTTGCCTATACTCCTAAATGAGGGACTTCCTGCCCCCCAGACAAAAAAAAATTGACAACAGGTGTTTACCTTTTGGAATTATTGTCATAAAGGGGTGTGCGAAGTTCTGAGGAGCAGGGAACAAAAGTGTTCGTTTGATACACTTTACTTAGTACATCTCTTCCGCCTCCCGGCATTTTTGCGGGACGGTGAAGCAACCAACAGGTTCAGTTGACCCGTTTCTTGAGCCTGCCTTAGCCGGCAGGCTGGCTAGTGGCAGCCACTCACTAACCTTTTTTGAAAGAGAAACTCATTACCGGATAGCATGACACCCCCGGTAGTCAGTCGTGTTGAATGAAGAGTAACCTCCCACATAACTCTTTTTTGGCTCGTTGGGCAGAATCAGTATGAGAACATATCAAGTTGAGAAGTTTCACCCCTTTTCGTTCCCAGTCAGGCTCACATATTCCTTTTTTTGTTTGAAGAGTTGAGAAGTGTATGAGTTGAGAGTTGGTGGGTTAGTTGTTTAATGTTTAAGTGTTTAATGTTTAAGGAGCATTAAACATTACACGTTAAACATTAAACGCTAAACATTAAACATTCATGCCTCATTATACATCTTGACAACCCCCTCTCGGATCTGACTTCCCGCCCCACTAAGTAAAAAGTCAATCGTTTCTGCAATTGCGTCTGAGGTGACCCATTTTGAGAAATCAGCTTCAGGCATCGATTTCCTGTTTGCCGCTGTATCGATCGTGCTTGGAACGATTACGGTAGAATGAATGTGTTTGACTTTACCATGCGCATTGATGAGTTCAGATAGTCCAAAGACAAGTTTCTTTGACAATGCATAGGCGATCATGTTCTTGCCAGCTTTTGGATCTAGTGCGGGCCTTGCTCCGATGAGAATGAATTGTCCCGAAGCTTGTTTTTCAAATACCGGTAACAACGCTTTGACACAATTAAAGGCTGTCTGAAAGTTGAGTTGGAACATTGAACGAATATTCTCTCCATTTGTCTCATCAAAATCTCCCATAGCAAATCCACCGACCGTAAGTATTGCCCCATTGACTTCTACCTCAAGCCCTGAGATAAATTCAGCCACAGCATTCTCATCTCCAAGATCAAGTTGTGCAGTGGTTATTCCCTCGGCATTGATAAATTCCTGCGCAGGTGGTGTTGCATCTACAGCAAGAATATCATAACCAGAATTTCTAAGCTTTTTGACGACAGCCCTTCCGAGATTTCCGGATGCGCCTGTGACCAGGATTGTTTTCATAAGACGAAAGATACTCAGGTGTGAGAAAGTGAGAGAGTGAGAAGGCGAAAGAAGAAAATTCAAACTCAAACTCAAGTACAATCTCTTAAACCCTATCCATACATAAACCTATAAACCATTAAACATTAAACATTAAACCAATAAACCATTAACCAATAAACCAATAAATTTACCCGCAATGGCTAAGAAAATTGAAAAGGACAAGCGACAGAAGAAGCAATCAACTGGAAAGACGATTCTGCTTCTTAGATATCCCCTATTATTTCTTGTAGGTCTCGTGATCGTCGTCTATGCTGCATCGATTGGTTTCGGGTATACAAAGCTCGACGATAGCATTTTCATCCAGGACTATCAGGCATATAATGAGGACCTGGGAAACCTCATCACGTCATTCAAACGGGGTGTCTTTCATGAAACAAGTGATACCTATTACCGGCCATTGTTTCTGAATTCGATGATCGTGAACAATATCTTCAGCGGTCAAAATGTCGCAGGCTATCATCTGGGCAATGTGCTTCTGCATCTCGGTGTCGTTCTTCTGCTCTTTAAATTTCTGCAGCAAATACGTCTTAAAGATTCTCATGCCTTTATTCTTACAGGGATCTTTGCTATTCATCCAGTCCTGACACAGAATGTCGTGTGGATACCGGGACGCAATGATACCCTGCTTGCAGTGTTCGTGCTACTCTTTTTGATCAAGAGCATCAAGTATTCAGAAATTCAAAAGACCTCTAACCTGCTGTGGTCGTTCTTTTGGTTGCTTTGCGCATACTTCACAAAAGAAACTGCGGTATTTGCACCGGTGTCTGCATTTTTAATCCTGACACTCATATTGAATATCAATTGGCGGGCGAAGTCGAACCTGATCCAATACGGTGTGTGGGTGCTTGCATTTGTGATCTGGTATGTGGCCAGATACGCGGCTAGTATTAAAAGTTCAGAGGCTGATCCCGGGCATTTGGTGAGAAGTCTCATCGATCGATTGCCAGTGCTCGTGCAGTATCTTGGAAAGATCTTTCTGCCTTTCAATCTTAGCGTTTTCCCGATAATGGAAGATACCGTCTACTATTACGGTATCATAAGTATTGTGTTGCTGATTGCGATCATCGTGTTGTCTCAAGAACGAGATTGGAAAAAAATTATAGCAGGGCTTCTCATTTTCATGAGCTTCCTGGTTCCTGTCTTTCTCATCCCCGCAGCGATCAATACACAGACATTTGAACATCGTCTTTACTTGCCGATGATCGGTATGCTTATCGTTCTTTCTCAAACCGTGATGTTTAAAAATCGTTTGAGTGAAAAATCTCTGGTGATCAGTGGCGCGATCCTTATTGCTGTACTCGCCATATTGAATTTTATGCATCAACGACATTTTAAAGATGAACTTTCCTTTTGGACACAAGGGGTAAAGACTTCACCAAATTCTGCATATGCGATCATGATGCTTGGTGCCAAACTTCCCGATCCGGCAGAAGGAGCAAAATTGTTTCGCAAAGCCTATGCCATCGACTCAACAGAGAAGTATATCAACTATTATTATGGTGCGATGCTGCAATACCAGGATTCTATTCTTGAATCAGAACGTTACCTGCTTGCAGAAAAACAACGATCTGATTATGTGGAATGTGATTACATGCTTGCTCGTGTCTCTGTCGCAAAAAACAATATCCCTGCAGCGATCGAATATCTTGAAAACTTTCTCGCCCGCTCCCCATTGCATGAACTTGGCAATACGAATCTATTGCAGCTCTACGTTCAGGCCAATGACCTTGTGAAAGCGCGATTACAATTGATCAGTATGGATCAGAAGGGATTGCCGGTATCCGAGGAGTTGAGGAAGATGTTACAGGGCTAACCTGGCAGGATTAGGGAGGGTTTGCTCGGCTAAACCTGCCAGCTTATCCCTCCCGCAAAAGCCATCGCTAAAGCTAGCAGGTTAGGCCACCCCCCATAATGCGCAAGGCTAACCTGGCTTTGCTTCGCTGAAGCTTCGCGAAAGCGAGGCAGGTTTGGCGTGGGCTGCGTGCAGCGAGCTAACCTGCTAGGTTTAGTGAGGGCCTGCTCGGCTAAACCTGCCAGCTTACCCCTCCCGCAAAAGCCATCGCTAAAGTTAGCAGGTTAGGCCACCCCCCATAATGCGCAAGGCTAACCTGGCTTTGCTTCGCTGAAGCTTCGCGAAAGCGAGGCAGGTTTGGCGTGGGCTGCGTGCAGCGCGAGCTAACCTGCTAGGTTTAGTGAGGTTTAGCGTGGGCTGCGTGCGCGAGCAAACCTGCTAGGTTTAGCGAGTGGTAGCATCTAATACCCATCAAAAATCACCCCCAGCATCTCACGCGTTTCCGATGCTTCTTGTGTAGTCGTATTGGCTTTCACATTGATTTTCTCAGTCGCCAGATCCGACAAAAGTTTGTCCATCCCTTTTACTTCTTCCAGGGTCTCATAGAGAAGCGATGCAAGTTCATGAGCATTCAGTGAATTAGCGAAAGAGCAGGCTGCACCGTAACCTGCGATTTCATAATGAATGAGATGCTGAATCGCAGTAATGATTGCTGCATCCATGACATGTGTAGCAACACATTGGTCGCAGAGCGCTAATGCCCGATCAAGAAGACTTTGCATTCCAATGCACACTTCTCCGGTTGGTTTATCCTGCATATATGTGAGAACACGATCAAGCCGGACCACATGCGCTTCAGTTTCAACATGAAGTCTCTCCATCAACTCTTTCAGCTCACACGCTGAAGCTTTGTCACGGAGTATTGGAAGTACTTTAAGCTGCTGCAATTCAGCCTCATACAAATCCCCGATTTGTTCAAGCAATAAATCTCTCAGACAGACAATCAATCTCATTGTTTTCTAATGTTAACGATGTTATGTTCTACGAAAAAAATTACCCTTATCAAGACATATCGTCTCGGTAAGGGCTGACGTAAGGCTAAACCTTCTAAGGAGCTAAGTGGGTTGAAACCTGCCTGAATGCTCACACCTTCAACACCAGTAAATCCTGTTGTGGAGGTGTTTCAAACTTTTACGGCTCTCTATTGCAACTAAACGGAATGTCTGGAGTCGTTCGTATGTTGAAAATTTCTTTTGTGGGAATTGGTGTGTTAAAGTATATCAAACAACGCTCCTATTCGATGCCGCGTAATGA
>JANNQA010000071.1:0-41497 GCA_031400515.1 Bacteroidota bacterium | reverse complement strand
CGGACAATTCCTCGTCAACCCGCCCGACCGCATCCTCACGCTGAACTCGACACCATCTTTTCCTTCGCGATCGAGTTTATTGATGAATACGATCATCGGTGTCTGACGCATCCGACACACTTTGACGAGGTTTTCCGTTTGCTCCTCCACCCCTTTTGCAACATCGATGACTACGATGGCACTGTCGACTGCAGTCAGTGTACGATATGTGTCTTCTGCAAAATCCTTGTGACCGGGAGTATCGAGAATGTTGATTTTTAAACCGCGGTATGGAAAGGCCATGACAGAGGTTGCTACTGAGATACCTCTCTGCCGCTCTATTTCCATGAAGTCAGACGTGGCAGGTTTCTTGATCTTATTGGATTTCACAGCGCCGGCGATCTGGATAGCACCTCCGAAGAGAAGGAGCTTCTCTGTGAGAGTTGTCTTTCCTGCATCTGGGTGACTGACAATACCGAATGTGCGCCGCTTTGCGATTTGTTCCTTGAGACTCATATGCTAAATAAAAGAGCCCAAAGGTAGAAGAAAGGCGAAGGCGAAGGCTGAGGCTAAGGAAACAAGTCTCCAGTCTTCAGTCCTCAGTCCTTCGGCAAACTGCCAATAGTTATAGGAAACGGCTAATGCGGAGGAGGAAAACTGTGAGGAAAAACAAGTGCAAGTGCATAAGCAAGGAGAAGGCTTAGGAAACAAGTCTTCAGTTCGCAGTCCGCAGCTTGCAATGAAGTCAAGCGAATGGCGTGTTTACACGAATGTAAGTTCATTCTAGCTGCCAGAGCCTGAAGCTAGTAGCTAGATGCTAGCAGCTAGATGCCTTTAAACAAATTGATTCTTCTTGACATGGAAACCGCGTGATTCAATGATCCGTCTCAGCATACGAATAATAAATCCAGCGGCTTTGACAGCAAGTACAACCGGAACCAGAAACGCCACTAGTACATAGACGGGCTTTTCATCGGAGGTACCAGTAGCATCATCTCGTCTTCTATGATGTCTTTTTTTTTTGGAATTCCATTGTTTCCAATTTGTCTTGATTGTCGTAGACAAATCTTCAATGCCACGCTCTACCATTCTGGCAATGTTTTGTGCATTAGCGGGCTCGCCCATCATCGCGAGACGGTCTGCTGCCGTTTTGGCTTCAGGGACCAGCGCCCACATTACAATATAGACAACGATTCCAGCGCCCATCGTGAGAAATATCAGCACGAATGCAAGTCGTACCCAAAGGACTTCCTGTATGCCGAAATAAGCCGCGAGTCCGGAGCATACACCACCAACCACTTTATCATCAGTATTACGAAAGAGTTTCCGACCAGTCTTAATATCCCACGGGCCGGATCTTGATGAGTAATCTGAGTTTTGATCGCCAAAGTCAGCAGGTGTACCCATGATTTTGATGGCAGCCTCTACATCAGTAATCTCCACAATCTGCCTTGATCTAAGCAGCTCTGAGAAAAGCTCAGCGATCCGGGATTCGATGTCCGTCATAATATCATCCTGACTCCCTGAGCGGGCGAAATAGCTCCCAAGATCGAGCATATAAGCATCCAGGCGACGGTAGGCGTCATCATCAATTGTGAATGCAGTACCGCCCAGATTGATTTGCAAAGCTTTCTTCATGATGTTTTCTCGTTTTGAGTTGTAATTGTGACAGCCGATACCAAATCTCCCCATGTTTGATTGAGATCGAGGAGAAAGTCACGGCCAGTGTTGGTGATTTGAAAATATTTCCGTGGTGGGCCAGAGGTAGACTCACGCCAATTGTATGACAACAGTCCGGCGTTTTTAAGTCGTGACAGCAAAGGGTATAATGTTCCCTCTACGACGATGAGCTCGCCCTGCTTCAGCTTTTCAATGATGTCTGAAGGATAGGCCTCCTGGTTGGACAGAATCGAAAGGATACAGAGTTCCAGTACTCCTTTCCTCATCTGTGCCTTCATGTTTTCCAGATTCATGACGCAAATCTACATTTTCAAACAGTACCTTGCAATACATGGTACTATTATTTTACAAGGTACTATATCAAATCACTGATTTGATCGATGAAATCGTGTTTATCAGGCGGAACCGGCGGAATTGTGCTGTAGAAACCTAGAAGCTCATATTATTTGAGGCAATCAATTGATTCTCAGTAGTCAAATGTACATTGACAATTTACACCATGCAGAGAAACGACATGTGGAATGAGACTGAAGTGGTTATAAATATGATGAGATAAATCTGAGGAGATAAATGGCTTAATCGCTCTAGAAGATTGTGCGACGTTGATTAATGAGGCCACAGCAACGAAAGCCAAAGTCAATTGGCATCATTTAGGATTGTGACAAAAGCCTCGTCAATCCATTGGGGACAATGGATACTGAAAAGCAATTAGCTGGTAATCTGGGTGGTGTATTGGGTATGGGACTTACCGGGATACCAAAAAACTACACCACTTTATACTCCAAGCCATGACTCATACTCTTTGTTTGAGTAGAGAGTCAGTCTGCTCTTCCGACGAAAAAGTCTGTCGAATATGTACTTCAAAAACTTCATGGGATTAACACTTTCAAAAAATAAAATCATAGGTATAACGCCTTAGACATACAAATTGCTACTCATACATGTGAGAATTCTGTTAAGTATTTGTCAAAAGACGTGCCACTTATACTTTAGTGTGCAAAGTCAGTTCATTGTGACCATGAAAAGACCACGTCGGGATAGTTTTTATCCTTAGCATCTTGGTTTGATAAATAATAAATGTTGGGTACTTACCTGGCGGACACACAGGTCCGCCGCTACGTTCGCTTTTGGCGCTCTTTAGTGTCTATAATCAGGAGATTCCCAAATTGCCGACTAGAATATTTTGGTCCGATAAGGATATCGAATGGCGTATTGGGCTTCTATCATCTCCCCTAGTCTGGTTCGCAGTATATCGAGGTTCTCCCGTTTCTCAGCTGAAATCACCACGACCTGGGTATCAAATTCTTCCTGGATTCTGGCCACAAGCTCTTGTTCAATCTGATCCCGCACCTCTTTTTCAACAAAAGAATCAAAGTACCTTTCCCGATACAGATCTATCTTATTCAGGATAGTCAATGTAGGACGACCGGAAGTGCCAAGTTCGTGGAGTGTGCTGACCACAGTGCGCATTTGATCCTCAAACTGCGGATGGGCCACATCTACCACTTGGACAAGGATATCACTTTCACGGGTTTCATCCAGAGTAGACTTAAAACTCTCTACCAGATGATGCGGCAATTTGCGGATAAACCCAACGGTATCAGAAAGTAAGAAGGGCATAGTCCCGAAAACAACCTTTCGTACCGTGGTATCCAGCGTTGCAAAAAGCTTATTCTCAGCGAAGACGTCTGACTTGCTGAGGACGTTCATCAAAGTTGACTTCCCGGCATTGGTATATCCGACAAGGGCAACACGGATCATTTCGTCTCTTGTCTTGCTACGCGTTTTATTCTGCTCATCGATCTTCTCCAGTTTCTTTTTGAGATAGGCGATTTTCTCCCGTACGATTCGTCTGTCTGTCTCAATCTCCTGCTCACCGGGTCCTCGCATCCCGATTCCACCTCGTTGTCTCTCAAGGTGAGTCCACAATCCACGCAATCTGGGTAATAAGTACTGGAGCTGAGCCAGCTCAACCTGTGTGCGTGCCTGTGCGGTGCGGGCCCGACTGGCAAAGATGTCCAGGATAAGGCTACTCCTGTCGATGATCTTTACTGTGAGTTCTTCTTCCAGAATTTGTGTCTGTTTTCCAGTGAGATCATCATCGAAAAGGACCATCGTCACCTCTTCATGCCGTTCCAGATATTCTTTAATCTCAGCGACTTTTCCTTTTCCGACAAAGGTTTTGGCGTCCGGGTGATCGACTTTTTGCACGAAACGCTTCAGAGTCTGAGCTCCGGCGGTAAGTGCCAGAAACTCCAACTCGTCCAAATGTTCCTGAGTCGTTGTCTCTGATTCGGGCTTAATCACTAAACCGACGATGACTGCACACTCCTGTCTGCCATCCGCAGGCTTGACACGACTTTCACTAATGTTCCAGTTATTACGCAAATTGAATGGGTTATTTAGGATTTAAAATGAAAACGCGCTTTACAGTATTTGGTTGTTAGTTATGAGTACTACATTCTACATTCTACATTCAATATTCTACATTCAATATTCAACATTCAATATTCTACATTCTACATTCAACCCTCTCATCTTGAAATCCATTTCTCAGGATCGAGTTGCACTTTATTCTCCCAGATCTCAAGATGTAATTTCGGATTTTCATCTCCAGCTTTTGCAAGACGCCCGATCATCTTATGAGCTTCCACTTCCTGGTTGATTTCAACAAATACTTCTGAAAGCCGTGAATATACCGAATAGTATGACCCATGCTGTATGATGACCATATGGTCGAAGCCAGGAATAAATTTTCTACCAACGACCTTTCCACTGAACAGACTTCGCACAGCTGACCCAGGTGGAGCTGTGATATCTATCCCATTGTTTGAAACCGTGATGGACTTCACCACTGGATGAGGTTGTGTCCCGAAGCGTCCAGTGACAAGGCCCTGTTCAACAGGCCACGGTAATTTCCCTTTATTGCGTGCAAACTCACTGGCTAATGCTTTAAGTGCAGGCGCTGCAGGTATGTTCTCACTGGATGTGGATTTTTTGATCTCTGCAGCAATAATCAGTTCGATCTCTGATGCAAGCTGTTTACTTTCTTTTTGCTGTTTTTCAAGTTGATTGCGTAGCGAGCGTTCTTTTTTCTCCAATGTAGAAACCATTGCCTGCGCCGTACTTGCAGATTGTTTGAGCTCAGTTTCCTGTTCTTCCATATCACTGCTGATGTGCTGCTTTTGTGCTTTCAGTGCTTCTAATGAATTCAATTCTTGCTGAACAGATTCAGAAGTGGATTTGAGTTCTTCAAGTGTCCGCTTCCTGGCATGCTGGATGCGATTCTGATACTGCCATCGAAGGAATGCTTCGTTAATGTTTTTGGCTGAAACAATAAAGAGTAAGGGGTGGCTCATTTGACGTTCCAGAAATGCGTTTCGCATCTGCATTCCCTGGTCGTTTCTGAGTTCGTTCATCGTAGCCTCCAATGACTTCAACGAGCGCTCATGAGTTTCTGCTTCTGTATTGATGAGGCTAAGCTCTTTCTTTAGTGAATTGACGACCTGTTCGCGCATCGAGATTTCGGATTTCAGGGTCAGCAGATTTGATACCGTGGCCTCCTTCTCTTTTTGTGATTGTCTGAGAAGGGAATTGGTCTCCTTTATTTGCTGCTCCAGTTTCTGCCGTTGTTTTTCAAGAGTTGCCCGATCCTGTGCGTGAATTGAATCACAGCAGAACAATAGAATGAACACACAAGTGACATCAACGCGTCGACACATAGTGAGCTGGAATACTAAATGGAATATTCGCCGGGACATTCTTTGTGATTTCTGAGAACAGGATCTCGATTTCTGTCTTACCATCTGAGTCTTCAAAGGTGAGCAATCTACCATAAGGAATCTGAGAACCATCTTGAGCAGTTTCCCATTCTGCATTTTCAATCTGCAGCTTTCTTCCAGTAGCATCGACGATATAACTCCTCATCAATCGCTGAGGAAGTGAGACGGTGACCCAATGTCGTGCAGTCACTCCTGTGATATCGCTGACAAGAAGCATTTCAAGATCGTCCTCTCGTTTTGATTCTACATGCATCGGTGTCAATGCGATCATCTTTCCAATTAGTGCGTTTTGCAAATCGCTAAACCCGATATTGACACTATACTCCAGTAAGAAATCTTTCAGTGACTTGCGTGTATATTCTTTGTTCAACCTATCTACAATAAACACTGAATCCGGGGTAATGAATACACGGGCTATTTCAAATCCGAGTTTATCGATGGTCGCCCAAATAACACTGTCACGCAGGATGCGCAGATGTAATGTAGCACTCACTCTCTCATGAGGGGTATTCGCCTTGATTCTCGCCTTACCCGTATACCAGGTGTAACTATCATTCTCAACCAATGCATCATACAACACAGCTGCGTCCGATCTCAAATCAGTCGTTGGCTTTGTACTTGTCAGTCGTTTACTTCCTCCGCACGATGACAATAGAGAGATAGCAGATATGCAGATCAGTAAACCCCAACAACGTGAATACATAATGAAACGGATATCAGTGAATGATTCGGCGTTCTGTGATTTTTCGCTTCAGGACATCGGAAGGATTACCACCATCCAATGAAAGCTGCCAATGTTCTACAGCGGCGTCAGTTTCACCCATTGAAATCAGAATATCGCCATAGTGCTCCAAAGCCTTGAAACGGTCACCACCACCATCGTCCATGCATTGTTCGATATATGTTCTGGCCGTCTTTAGATCACCAAGTTGAAAAGCAATCCAGGCAAGTGTATGCTCCACATCTGCGTTACCGGGAGAAACCTGCAATGCTTTTTGGGCCATTTCATTTGCAGTATTCAAAGATTCGTTATTTACAGCAAGGGTATAAGCATACTTGTTCAGGGTCAATACATCCTGTGGTTTGAGCTTGAGCGCTTTTGTGAAAGCATCATACGAATTGGCGCGATCACCAGTTTCCAAATAGACAGAACCAAGCAACGAGAGAATTTGAAACTGCAGGCCACCATTTCTGCCGGACATAATCAGCGCTTGTTGCAAACTTGAAGCAGCTTCATTGAAATCATTTTTTGCTGCAAGTGCAACTCCACTCAGATAATAAATCGAACCCTGGTTTGGAAATACATCCAGTGCCTGCTCTGCTGTCCGAAGCATACCATCCATGTCTTGTTGCGCCAACTTGAGGTACATCAATTGCTCCCATACTGCAAATACACTCTTGTCCAATACCAACGTCTTTTCATACTCCAGGCGGGCTGCCTGATACTCGCCGCCATTGAACAAAAAGTCGGCATAGATCGCATGGACTTTTGCTTCCTGAGGATACTGAGAAACCAATTGTAAGAGGATCTTTCCGAGTTCATCTTTGAAAGGCACCTTTGTATCTGCAGCATATTTTTCTACATACGGGATAAGCTCCAGAATTTTGGCATCCATGGCCACCGCCTGATTAGCCATCAATGCCGAAATCGATTTCAGATAAGTGAGATCATCACCAGATTCCTTATAGACGGAGGCTGTTGCCAGATTTGCTTTTGCGTCCTGAGGATCCAATGCCAATATCCTTGAATAATATTCTTTCGCCCTTTCTTTATCCCCAGCCAGGGCACATTGAGCCGCCATGCGATGCAAGTGTGAAATTTCTCCAGGATAAAGTTTTAAGAGCTTCTCAAGCTGAATCACAGCCTGTTCTGGTCGACCCAGGCTATTGAGGATATCGACTTTTTCAAAGATGAGTTCTGGAATGATACCCGCGACTTTCTCATGTTCGTCAAGGACACGAAGTGCTTTTTCAGGTTGGTTGATGCGCTTGAGAAGTCCGACAAGATGCTCGTAGTAATATTCCTGCTTAGGATTGAGTCTTGCGAGATGCTCATACACTCCAACAGCAGCGGCAAATTCGTCCATCGATTCAAGGATATCACCTTTCATCACATGATACCACTCTGTCTCCGGACTTGTCCTTATCGCTTTGTCAATATATTCCAGTGCCTTCTCATGCTGATCCATTGCATCATAGACCCTGGCCAGCTCATACTCAGCGGCATCATTATGAGGATCTAATTCAAGAACTTCAAGATATAGGGTAGCAGCATCTTCATATACACCAAGAAGTTTCTCCTGACTAGCCTCAATAAACAGCTTTTGGATATTCAATTCAGCATTCGTGAGCTCTATGTTTTCCTGGGCGCCAGAGTCGAGGCAGACGCCAAGAAACACGCCAAGCCATACAAGTCTGGAGGTATATCGAATCTGCGTTGTGGAGGTTAAGGACATTTGAAATTCTTAAGAATACAGAACGTCGTAAATCATACTGTGATTGCCCAGGAATGCCGACCTATTGTAAATACTCAAAGGGCCATGAATGTTCATTCGACGATAGTCACTTTGAGCATATTTGTCATCAGGCGCTTTTCCATCGGCATACTGCCGGTATTTACTACAACATCACCTTTCTTGAGATGGCCACTGGTTTTCAGTATCTCAAGGACGTCCTGGATCGTGTCATCGGTAGTGGTAAACTTGTCATAATAGAAACACTGGACACCCCAAACAAGATTTAACGTAGAGAGCATGCTGGCTTCGGCGGAAAAAATATAGATCACAGGGCGCGGGCGATAACTGGACAGTTTGAAAGCTGTATAACCCGATATGGTCATCCCGATGATCGCTTTGGCTTTAATCTCTTCTGCCGTCTTACATGCATTGAAACAAACAATGTCCGAGTAAAACGTACCTGATTTTGGTGCGGGGTTAGGGCGCTTGCCCTGCATTTCGTAGTGCAACTCCGCCTCACTGATGATCTTCTGCATCACCTTCACGGATTCGACCGGATATTTACCCGTACTGGTTTCTCCACTGAGCATAACTGCATCAGTACCGTCTAACACTGCATTTGCCACATCTGTGACTTCAGCACGGGTAGGGGCCGGATTCTCGATCATATGGTTGAGCATCTGCGTCGCAACGATCACTGGTCTTGCCCGCTGGATGCACATGCGAATGATCTTTTTCTGCATCGATGGAAGTTTTTCTATTGGCATCTCAACTCCCAGATCTCCACGTGCAACCATAATCGCATTCGAACTCTTTATGATTTTCTTCAAGTCCTTTATTGCTTCAGGTTTCTCAATCTTGGCAATGATCTTTGCCGCGTGTTTTTTCGCATCGATGAGTGCACGCAGACTATGAATATCCTGAGCTGAGCGTACGAAGGATAAGGCAATCCAATTGATTGGCTGGGTGAGCATGAAGTCAAGATCCGCATGATCTTTATCGGTCATAGAAGGCATCGTGATCTTTGTATCAGGAAAATTGACTCCTTTGCGCGGATAGAGCATTCCACCAAAGATGACAGTCAATAGGACATTCCCGTTCTCTTCGATTTCTTTCACTTTGAGGACCATGCTACCATCGTCCAATAGCACACGTTCACCCGGTTTGATATCGATACCGAGATTGGGATAACTCACATAGATTCCTTCCAGAGTGCCTTCACATGGTTCCTGTACAAATCTGACAACGTCACCTTTCTTAAGCTCGAGTGCATCATTAAGTAAATCGCCAACGCGCAACTTAGGTCCCTGGAGGTCACAAAGAATACCCAGATGGAAGTTGTACTTCTCATTGATATAGAGAATATGTTGTATAACCTGCCGGTATTCATCATGGGTGCCATGCGAAAAATTCAACCGGAAGACATTCACGCCTGCTTTGGCAAGTTCCAGAAGCTGGCTATACTCACTACTTGCCGGGCCAACGGTAGCAATGATCTTTGTACTAAGGTGATCCACTCGTCTCATCAGGAAAATTTTCAGGTATTGTTTTTGGCTCAGGTTTGCGCCACTCGAACATAGTCTTGGTCCCGTGATATGCGGGGAGGCTGCATCGGAGCGGACGCCAAGATACAACAAGGCCAAAGATTCGGGGAGGGAATATCCATTTGTGGAATTCCCCTTCTTAGCCGGCGGAAAAAATTTCACGAAGCCACCTGAAAAACTACCTTTGCCCCCGACAAAGGAGATTTCCCGGCAGCTCCGGCAGAGAACTTTTAAAACAACCTCTCCCATCTGATCTTGGAAGAATCCCTATTTTCGCAACCTGAAATTCTAAAAAACACTTGATTATGACAGACATTGCCGAAAAGGTAACCAAGATCATCGTCGACAAACTAGGGGTAGACGAATCAGAAGTGAGTGCAGATGCAAACTTCACCAATGATCTCGGTGCCGACTCTCTGGACACTGTAGAACTGATCATGGAATTCGAAAAAACTTTTGATATTTCCATTCCTGATGAGGAGGCAGAAAACATTCAGACCGTTGGACAAGCAATTGCATACCTGGAGTCTCAATTGCAGTCGTAGCGCTTATTGGTCTTTTTGAAGGCCCAAACGATATCCACAAATGAGTCTCTCTTGTTTGTGGATATTTTATTTTTCGGAATTCTTATGATCCTGGAAAAACGCATTTCATGAGAAGAGTCGTAGTCACCGGATTGGGAGCATTGACCCCCATCGGGAGTTCACTTAGCACATTCAAGGAAGGTCTTGAGAAAGGCCTGAGCGGTGCGGGGCAAATCACGCGCTTTGATCCCACCTTATTCAAAACTCAGTTTGCCTGCGAACTGAAAGGTTTTGATGTCGGAAAGATCATGGATGTGAAGGCCGCAAGACGTCTAGATCCGTTTGCTCAATATGCAATGGCTGTCGCGGACGAGGCAGTCCTTGACTCAGGACTTGATCTTGAAAAAGTAGATAAAGACAGGGTCGGTGTGATCTGGGCAAGTGGCATTGGAGGTTTTACAACGTTCGAGGAAGAAATTGAAGAAGCAGGCCGTTCGACAGGACCTCCACGCTATAGTCCGTTTCTCATCGTCCGGCTGATCTCCGATATCGCACCTGGTCATATATCAATCAAGTATGGGTTTCGCGGTATCAACTATTGCACAGTAAGTGCATGCGCATCATCAAGCCACGCAATTGGGAATTCGACAGATTATATCCGTTTGGGTAAAGCAGATGTCATGGTCACTGGTGGATCAGAAGCGGCTGTCACACGTGCTGGTATCGGAGGCTTTAGCAGTATGAAGGCATTGTCGGTGCGCAACGATGATCCGCTCACGGCATCCCGGCCATTCGATAAGGATCGTGACGGTTTCGTACTCGGTGAAGGTGCTGGCGCTTTAATCCTCGAGGAATATGAGCATGCTAAAGCTCGCGGCGCTCGTATCTATGCAGAAGTACTTGGTTCAGGCATGACAGCGGATGCTTATCATATTACGGCTCCACACCCCGATGGACTTGGAGCAAAGAATGTCATGCATCTCGCCATCAAGGACAGCAACTTGCAGCTTACGGATATAGACTATATCAACGTCCATGGCACTTCTACCCCCCTCGGTGATGTCTCCGAAGTAAGGGCAATTCAGTCGGTATTTGGAGAAAGTGCATACAAACTCCATATCAGCTCCACAAAATCGATGACCGGTCATTTACTTGGTGCTGCAGGTGCGGTGGAAGCAATTGCCTGTATCCTGGCAATCAATCATGATTTCATACCTCCAACGATCAATCATTTCACAGATGATCCGGAAATTGATGCGAGACTCAACTTTACGTTCAATGAGGCGCAACAAAGGAAGGTGAAGTACGCAATGAGCAATACCTTTGGATTCGGAGGCCATAATGCCTCTGTGGTCTTTGCAAAATTCTGAACCTGTGTTAAATCCGATCAGGAAGTTATATAATGCATTTCTGGCAAAAGATAAAGTTCTCGCCAATCGGATTTCAGCTATTGTCGGGTTCACACCTGCGCATCTACCATTGTTCCGTCTTGCATTCCACCACCGCTCGTCCAGTTCTGATGATACTTCCGCGTTGAAAATGAGCAATGAGCGTTTGGAATTCCTTGGTGATGCTGTACTCAGTACGGTTGTTGCGGAATACTTGTTTAAAAAATATCCTACCGGCAGCGAAGGATTCCTGACCAAAATGCGCTCCAAAATCGTAAAGCGCAAGACTCTCAATCAAATCGCCGGTGAAATGGGACTGGATGATATCCTGAATCAATACAATGTCACTCAACTCAGTGACTCGATGAAAGGCAATGCCCTCGAGGCTTTCGTTGGCGCGATCTATCTGGAGAAAGGATATCACCGCACAAGAAGGATTATCATCACAAAAATCCTGCGTCGTTACCTTGATATTCATGAACTCGAAACACAAGACGACAATTACAAGAGTCAGCTCCTGGAGTTCTGTCAGAAATCAGGAAGAGAAATAGACTATCAGCTCAAGCAGAAATATAAGTTTGATAAGCGCGATCGTTTTAAAATTGCGGTGATTATTGATCAAAAAGAAGTTGCCTTTGCGGAAGCGTTCTCGAAGAAGAGTGCTGAGCAGCTTGCATCTCAAAAGGCGATGGAGGTGATGGGGATCAGTAGTGGGACGAATGGGGAGGAGGAGAATGTGAGAAGGTGAGAAGGTGCCCTTCGACAAGCTCAGGGTCCGAGATGGTGAGAAAAGAATGATGACCGGTAATCGGTATTCAGTATAGTTGGTAAGTTCGAAGTTCGAACTTAAACTCAAGTGCAAGTGGAGCGTAGCGACATCCCGATAGATCCGACGCAGGAGGAACGTCATCGGAATGCAAGTACAAACGCAAACGCGAAGCCAGTATATACGATGGAGTTAAACACTAAACGTTAAACAGTTAACCAGTTAAACATTCCCGTTTTTCCGATTTCACTGGTTTCCTTATTTTCATTTTAATTTTCATTCCTATGAGTTGGTTCTGGTTTTTACTTATTGGGGCGGTAGCAGGATGGATCACTGGTCTCATCATGAAAGGTCGCGGCTACGGATTGCTGGGCAACATCATCATTGGAATTATTGGTGGTTTTGTAGGAGGACATTTGTTGGGATGGCTGGGCATTTCTGTAGGAGGTGGTATAGGCGGTAGTATTGTGACATGTGTCATCGGTGCGGTAGCGCTTGTCGGGGTGATTAATATTCTTTCGCCGAAGGGGTAGTCGGTAATGGTAATCGGTGATCGGTAATCGGTATAGTTGGTAAGTAAAGAGTTAGCATTTGTTCAGTTCACGTAATCAGCATGGCTGGTCACTGTGAACTGCGCACTTACCTAATTCACCGAATACCGATTACTGATTACCGGATTTACCGATTACCGGTTCCCGGATTTCACAAAATATCTTCGCAGCCCTTATGGATTCACTCACGCAGATTGTCCTTGGTGCCGCTGTAGGCGAAGCGGTACTTGGCCGGAAGATCGGCAACCGGGCGATGGTCTGGGGCGCGATCGGTGGCACGATACCTGATCTCGATATCATTGCGAACTTTTTCATGGAGCCAATTCCGGCATTGGCATTTCATCGGAGCATCACCCATTCATTGTTCTTTTCGGTGGTGTTATCCTTACTTCTTGCATGGTTAGTACAGCGACTCTATCTCACGCGATCGCATCAGCGACTATGGTATAAGATACTTGTCAGTTCTGTCAATGTGATTCTGCTCGGCGCATTCCTGACTGGATTATACTTTCTCTTCGGTCAGAAACCTGTAGTTATGGTGATCCTGGCTGTGATTGGTGTTTACTTAATCTGGCGCTTGTACAAGTTTTATCTGCGCAAGCAACTGGAAGATGTGAATGTCTCGTACGGAAAATGGTATCTCTTGTTTTTCCTTGCCCTCAGTACACATTTCATACTTGATTGCTTTACGGCATTCGGCACGCAGGTATTCCAACCGTTCTCTAACTTTCGTGTCGCATTCAATAATATCGCAGTAGTCGACCCAGTATATACCGTGCCCTTCATGATTTGCCTGATCATTGCTTGTAATATCCGCAGGCACAAAAGAGCACGGAGTATTGTAAACTACACCGGAATTGCCATCAGCAGTTTGTACATGCTGTTTACTGTTTTCAATAAACTTCACGTAGATCGTGTATTCCAAAAAGCATTAGAGACTAGAAATCTTGAAGTGATCCGCTCTCGCACCAGCCCGACGATTTTCAACAATCTTCTGTGGACATGTGTCGCCGAAGCGGATAGTGTTTATTATGCAGGACTCTATTCCATTTTCGATTCCGATCCAAATCTGCATTATCTGAATGTCGTTCCAAAGAATACACACATTGCACAGGATCTCTTGCAACTTCCGGAATACAAAACTCTTGAATGGTTCTCCGATGGCTACCTCATGCACAGTCAGACTGACTCAGCAATTGTGATCTCCGATATCCGATATGGTGGCATGAGCGATACTATACATTCACATCGCGATCTCGTCTTCAATTTTTTCGCCAAGAAAAATCCTGATGGAAGTTATGCCTTTACTGAAGTACGTGAAAGACCGAAGGATGTCGGCGAAGCGTTTCGGAAGTTGTGGAAGAGGATGCTGGGATATTGAAATGAAAATCAAAATGGCAATCAAAATCAAAATTGCAATGAAAACCACGCAGTTTTTGATTTCTTCAAGATCAGTGAGAACCCTGCCTTTCGCCGTTCGCTGTTTCAGACAGAGGCTGACCAGTCTTTTGGCTGGCGTCGTTCTCTGAGGACTGAAGACTGAGGACTGAAGACTGGGGACTTCCCCCGCTACACCCGCTTCCCCGGCTTCACCCTTCTCCGAGCGCATCCATCAGCGCATGAAGTTGTGTCGTTCTTTCTTTTGACAATGGAGTCAATGGTAGGCGAACTTCGGGAGTGGATAGTCCGAGTAAGGTTGTTGCTGCTTTGATACCAGCAGGATTTCCTTCTACATAAAGTAAAGGATGAATGTTCATTAGTGATTCATGAAGTTTAGACGCTCGTGTCATGTCTCCGGATAATGCGGCGCGCACCATGTCTGAGAAAATCGCAGGATATGCATTTGCAATTACGGAGATCACACCATCTGCGCCAAAGGCAATCAATGGCAATGCAGTAGGATCGTCCCCGGAAATCACAAGGAAGCCTTCTGGCTTGTCATGAATGATCTGACTTCCTTGCTCCATATCACCGGAAGCTTCTTTGACCGCAATGATGGATGGAAAATCATGCGCGAGTCGTAATGTCGTCTCTGCAGTCACATTACTTGCTGTGCGACCAGGAACATTGTACAAAATGACTGGTACCGGACATACTTCACTCAGCGCTTTGTAATGCAGATAGATTCCTTCTTGTGTTGGTTTATTATATGCGGGGCTACTCGATAAGATTGCATCGATGCCTGTAAAGTCAAAGTTTTCGGCATACTTGCAAAGGTCACGTGTATTATTATCTCCGAAATTGCCAGCTACAATTGGTACTCTGCCATCAACGCGTGCAATGGTGCGATCCAACACTTTGCGACGTTCATCAAGATCAAGCGTGGCACTCTCACCTGTAGATCCCAAACTGACAATGTATTCTACTCCTCCTGCAATGACATGATCGATCATTCTATCCAGTGATCGGAAATCAACCTCTCCATGTTCAAATGGTGTAATCAATGCAACACCGGTTCCTGCAAAGCGTGCGGTTGATGGATTCATCCCTGGATTTTATTGAATGTCGTTCTGATCTCCTGGATATACCCCGCGATATCTCTTTCGTGCATCTCGATCATCAGATCATAATGTGCATGATTGCCATGCGCCGGACCAATTTTAAATAATGCTCTTGATGCTGCGGCAATATAGTTCATGGGCATATGCGAAGAAGTATCGAGATTGATGAGCACATCAAAAGGCGTTGCAATAAATTTTGCGATACGCTCACCTTCGGGAAGGAATGCAAATGTGATGCTCTTCAAGTCAATAAAATCAAATGGGAACGTAATGTCTTTGATCTTCGAATCGAAAAACCCAAATGGCCACACCTCTATCCCCGATTTTCTAAGATTACTTGAATAGTCCAATACCACTTCACGGTCTTTTGCATCAGTTGCCTCGAACAAAACACCTACCGATCTGATCGTAGAAAAATGATTCTCAGGTAACCTGTTGAGATTGGTGCTACGAAACTTACCAATAGCTCTGTTGTGCAGGAATTTTTTCAGATTTAAAATCAGAGGCATAGGCGCAATCGATTGAAGGGGAACATCTGGCATTAACGTGCAGATACTGGTGTTTCTTTTATCGTAAAGCGACCCATGTTGCTGTATTTCTCAATGCGATCAGCAATGCGCTTCTCAGGCGGAACATCCACAAGAGTTGCAAGCTCTGCCTTGATGTGCTTCTTCAACATCTTTGCCATGCCTTCAGGATCTGAATGCGCTCCTCCAAGTGGTTCTTTGACAATACCGTCAACGAGACCGAATTCAAACATATGATCTGCGGTCAGTTTCAGTGCCTCAGCAGCCTGCTCTTTAAAATCCCAGCTTCTCCAAAGAATAGAAGAACAGGATTCTGGAGAAATCACAGAATACCAGGTATTCTCCAACATAAAAACCCGATCGCCGACGCCAATGCCAATCGCGCCACCGGATGCACCTTCACCAATGATATAGCAGAGTGTAGGGACTTTCAGTTGTACCATTTCAATCAGATTTCTGGCGATCGCTTCAGCTTGTCCACGCTCTTCTGCTTCTACACCTGGATATGCGCCCGGGGTATCTATCAGACAAATGACAGGATAGTTGAATTTTTCGGCCAGCTTCATCAGACGAAGCGCTTTACGATATCCTTCGGGATTTGCCATTCCAAAATTGCGATACTGGCGCATCTTGGTATTGATACCTTTTTGATGTCCGATGATCACGACAGTATAGCCATTAATATTACCCAAGCCACCAATGATGGCATGGTCGTCACCGTAATGACGGTCGCCATGCAATTCAATAAAGCGCTTGCAGATATGCTCTGTATAGAACAAGGTATAAGGCCGCTGTGGATGTCTCGATAGCTGCACTCTTTGCCAGCCCGTGAGATTGCTATAAATCTCCTTGCGCTTGGCGCGGATCATTGCTTCGAGCTCCTTCACCTTATCGTCGACGTCGATGTCGCCGCTTTCGGCCACCTGCTTTATTTGCTCGAGTTGCTGATAGAGACTTTCAAGAGGTTGTTCAAATTCCAAAAAGACCATAAACGGCGCGTTTTCAAGAGGTTACGGTGTCCAGGCAGAATGTTCATGGAATTGACAACGCGCCAAAAGTACGAAAGAAGTCTTCAGTTTTTTCAGTCCTCGGTACTGGTTCCTCGGTACTGGTTTCTCGGTGCTTGCTGGTGCTCTGGATTTGCAAAACTTCGTCGGACACGTCGGTACTGTGGCTGAAACTTTCAGGTTGCGGATCGAATCCTTAGTTTTACAGCCGATGAAAAACTATCAATTCACTGCTCATATTGAGCGAGATCATGAAACAGGCTTTTATGTTGGCTATATCCCAAGTCTACCAGGAGCCCATAGCCAGGCAGAATCTCTTGATGCACTATACCAAAACCTCGAGGAGGTTGCTCAACTGTGCATTGAAGAGTTGTCGGAGGAGGAATTGAAGCATTTCCAAAATGAATTTGTCGGAACACAGGAGATCAGAGTGGCTGTATGAGCCGACTCATCTTAGTTGACGCAAAGACTTTGGAAAAGTTGCTTTTCTTGTCAGGCTTTGTAAGAATCAGGCAACGTGGAAGTCATGTATTTTATCGACACGCCGATGGAAGGTATACAACTATACCTCATCACGGAAGTGCGAAACTTAGTCGGCCTCTCTTGCATCAAATTCTTAAGCAAATCATGATTTCGGCAGAAGATTATACCAAACTCATTGAATCTCTATAAAACCTTTCTTAAGAGCGTTATTTAATCACTAATTGATCGCGTATAGCTCTCTCCATCCACCGGAACTTTCAATAGATCACCCAGATTGCTATCCCGCTTATGATATACATCAAGTCCAAAGACAATGTCCTCTGGTTTGCGTTTTGCAAATGTGCGAAAGGCCCTGTCCCAGATCGAAAAGATATTACCATAGTTTGTGTCGGTGTATGGTTGTGTGTGATGATGATGTACACGATGCATCCGTGGCGTTACGATCACATAACTCAGAATTTCATCGAGACGTTGTGGGATACGTAGGTTCGCATGATTGAATTGCGAAGCAAACGCAGATAAACTCTGATATAACATGACAAGCCATATCGGAGCGCCAACAACAAGCACTGCTAATGTGGTAAAGACCGCTCTGAAAACGCTTTCTCCGGGATGATGCCGCAGTGCAGTACTTGTATCAACGTTTAGATCTGTATGATGAACAACATGAAATCTCCACATCCAATACACTTTATGTTCAATCCAATGAATCAGATAGGCACCGATCAAATCTAAAAGCAAAAGACCAACGAGAATCTGTAGTGCAATAGGCATGGTGATCATTTGCAAAACACCAAAGCCATTTTTCACACTCCAATCACTCGCAAGAACAATCGCCGCCGCAAAGAGCAAATTCACGATGAGAGTAGTAACCGTAAAAAACACATTGACACCAAGGTGGCGGGTTCTATTATATTTCATCCGAAGGATCGGCACAGCCCCCTCAAGTATCCAGAAAAACAACAAGCCTCCGGCAAGGATGAGTGTCCGTTGCCAGGATGGGATGTCTTCGAAGAAAGCGATGATGGAGTCAATCATAGTAATAAGCGATCAGTAGAATGAAAGTAGTGAATCGATTTCGGATTGCGGATCTGGGATTGCGGATTGCGGATCGCGGATTGCGGATTAAGGATTTCGGACTTCGGCCTGAAGACTGTGGACTGTGGACTGAAAGACTGCCGGACTTCCTCCGCCTTAGCCTTTCTTCCTTACCTTCGCCGCCTCAAATCAACTATCTACACGTACATGAGTGATCTCTTCAAGAATATCGTTTCCCATTGTAAAGAGTATGGCTTCATCTTCCCTTCCAGTGAAATCTATGATGGCCTCGGAGGCGCATATGACTATGGACCCTATGGTGTGGAATTGAAAAATAACATCAAACAGTACTGGTGGCGCTCGATGGTACACAACCATGAGAATATCGTCGGCCTGGATGCTGCGATCCTCATGCACCCTACGACCTGGAAAGCTTCGGGACACGTCGATGCCTTTAATGATCCGCTGATTGATAATAAAGACTCGAAGAAACGCTATCGTGCCGACGTACTGATTGAAGACCACATCTCGAAAATCGAAGGAAAAATCAATAAGGAGATTGAGAAGGCTGCAAAACGTTTCGGTGATGCATTCGACGAGCAAAAGTATCGCACAGAAAATCCGCGTGTACAAGGTTATATCCAGGAGATACAGGGTATCAATGGTCGTATGAACACTGCTTTACGTGATGGTGACCTTCCGTCCTTAAAAGCGTTGATCGAAGAATTGGAAATCGCTGACCCGGATAGCGGTTCAAGAAACTGGACGGATGTGCGGCAATTCAATCTGATGTTTTCCACGCAACTCGGGAATATCGCCGGTGAGGAAGGCAAACTCTATCTCAGGCCCGAGACTGCACAAGGCATCTTCGTGAACTTCCTGAACGTGCAAAAGACTACGCGTCAGAAAATTCCTTTTGGTATTGCACAGATCGGCAAAGCTTTCCGCAACGAAATTGTCGCTCGGCAGTTCATTTTCCGGATGCGGTAATTTGAACAAATGGAAATGCAATACTTTGTCCGTCCCGGTGAAGAGATGCAATGGTATGAGTACTGGAAAGAACAGAGATTACACTGGCATCGCGCACTCGGGACGCCCGCAGCTAAACTCCGCTTTCACAATCATGAGAATCTGGCACACTATGCAAATGCAGCAGTGGATATTCAGTTTGAGTTTCCGTTTGGTTTCAAAGAGATCGAAGGCATTCACTCACGGACGGACTTTGATTTGACACAACATGAAAAATTCAGCGGTAAGAAGTTGCAATACTTCGATCCGGAACTCAATGAAAGCTACGTGCCTTATGTGGTAGAAACATCGATTGGCCTCGATCGCACATTTCTGGCTGCGTTGAGTAATGCATATACCGAAGAAATGGTCCCCGATGCAGAAGGTGGAGAAGCTCTAAGAATCGTACTGAAATTACTTCCTGCACTTGCTCCGATAAAATGCGCGGTATTGCCTCTTGTGAAAAATAAAGAAGAGCTGACGCTGAAAGCACGGGAAATTTTCAACACGATCAAATTTGCGTTTAATTGTCAGTATGATGAGAAAGATGCAATAGGTCGCAGGTATCGGAGACAGGATGCAATCGGTACTCCATATTGCATCACCATCGATTTCCAGACTCTGGAGGACAGTACAGTGACCATCCGCGATCGCGATACCCTTGTACAAGAGCGCATCCATATCGACCTGATCAGGAGCATTGTGTTGGAAAGAATTGACATGGAAAGATTATTCTAATCATCTTATTATTTACATCTCCCGATCATGATATGTAATTATCGCGCAAGCATTTTCTTAGGAATCACATTGATAACATGTCTCATTGCCTGCAAGTCTGAAGGTGACAAAGCATCAGATGCTACCTCTACTGCTAAACAAGAACAGGCTACCACATCTTTGGAGTCTATTCCAGGCGAGGCCATGCGGGATCTTTGGGAGAATTGTACTGCAATAGATGTCATCTTCTATCAAACTAATTTCAGTATCAGTCAGGATGAACAGGCGGCGATTCGAAACACCCTTGGGTACTTCTTACCGTCGCCTATTACCCATAATCCGAATTGCAAACCCATTGGCAGATTAACTTTTATTGCCGATGGGGAAATACGCCAGGAAGCGGACATCTATAACACGCAGGGCTGTCAATATTTCATTTGGATAAAAGACAATAAACCTGCTTATATCAATCCAATGGCCCCACAGGGCGTTACGTTTTTAGAACAAGTCATGCAGCAAGCGAAGGACCGGCAGCAGTGATTGGGGATTCTCGATTCTCAATTCTTGATTCTCAATTCTTGATTCTCAATTTTCACTGGTAGCCAGCAGCTTGCAGCGCAAACAATTCAGCATATAGTCCATTATTCTGCAACAGTTCTTCATGTGAGCCGATTTCCACAAACAATCCATTCTTCAATACGAGAATACGGTCGGCCATGCGGACAGTACTGAAGCGATGTGAAATCAATACTGCCGTTTTACCTGCAGTGAGTTCCGCAAAACGGACAAAGACTTCGTACTCGGCACGCGCATCCAATGCTGCTGTTGGTTCATCCAGGATCAGAATTTGTGCATCCCGCATATAAGCACGCGCGAGGGCTACCTTCTGCCATTCGCCACCGGAGAGTTCAACGCCTTCGGCAAAACGTCGTCCGAGCATCTGTTCATATTTCAATGGAAGCCGATCGATGACTTCATCAGCCATACTCTTGTCTGCAGAATCAACGATTCTATTCCGCTCATGCACTGCTTCTATATCTCCGACAGCGATGTTCTCAGCAGCCGACAAATAAAATCTCACAAAGTCCTGGAAGATGACACCGATATTCTGACGAAGGCTATCGAGTTGAAATAGTTTAATGTCAATACCATCGATAAGGATTCGACCCTCAGTGGGATCATAAAGCCTTGCAAGGAGTTTGACGAGTGTGGTTTTACCAGCTCCGTTCTCACCCACGAGTGCGAGCTTTTCTCCTGCCTTCAATTCGAAACTCAGATTGCGAATTGCCCAATGCTCTACATTCGGATACTTAAAGCCTACATTTTCAAATACAATTCCTTTTTTGATCTTCTCCGGGAATGGAATAGAAACTTCACTGTCTTTGATGAGTGGCTCCATCTTCATGAAGTCGAAATAATCTTTCAGGTACAGTGTATTTTCCGAGATCCTTGTAAAGCGACTAAGCACTCCTTGCAATTGAGTTCGCAAGCGGGCAAAACTGCCTGCGAGAAATGTCAGATCTCCGACCGTAAGAATCCCTCCTACTGTGCGCAGGATAATAATCACATATGCACCATAGTACGCGAGATCGCCCAGAATATTAAAGACAGCTCCCCATATCGTCCGGCGAATCGCCAGCGATTTATTTGCCTTGTAGTATTTGTCTGCAAGAATGGCAAAGCGTTGTGATAAAAATCGTGACAGACCAAAGATCTTCACCTCCTTCGCAGATGTATCTGTTGCGCCAATAAATCGTAAGTAGTCAAGCTCGCGACGTTCAGGTGTCCAGCTCCGCACTAACGAATATCCATGCTGACTGAAATAACTCTCTGAAACAAATGAAGGTAAGATAGCAACGACAAGAAGAATAATCAATACAGGCGCAAAGATGATGAGGCCGGAAGCCAGGAAGATGATCGTGATGATATCCTGAAGTTGGGTCATGACAAGAGACATGAGTACTACTCTTCCTGTAGTTTGTCTGCGTGCGCGATCGAGCTTGTCATAGAACTCAGGATCTTCGAATTGGGCCAGATCAAGAGATGCAGCTTTCTCCATAAGCTTTACCGAAGTACTATTTGCGAAGAGATCGCCGAGCAACGCATCAGTGAGTGAGATGAGTCTGTTCAGAATATCAGAGAGTAATGCAAGTCCAAATTCAATGGCGACAAGTTGCCAAAGGAAGGTGAAGTCCTTTTCAGTAGCATTCACTTGAAGGATGACTTCATCGATGAGAAGCTTTCCGACGAACAGGACAGCTAGTGGTATTCCCGCCTGCAGAATACGCAACAAGGCATTCGAAAGAGTGAGGCTTCTACTCGTCTCCCAGATCATACGGAACAGCGGGCGTAAAAGCCGCAAGGAACTCCAGCTCTCTTTCAGTGATGTTTTCTCGGTCTGAAAGCGTTCCGGTATCTCTCTGGGTGTGGACATATCGTCATCGTGTTTTTATCAGAACCCGAACAATTATTGGGGCGAATTAGTTGAGAGGAGTGATCTCGGCATCAAAATCTGATTTTATGTGATTGTTGACTCAGGCTGACGAACCTTCTGCCTTTTGTTACCAGTAATCGAGACTGCCCAAACGTACTTTGGAACGGGCGGGGAATCGTCGATCTTTAAAACTCAACCATCAACTTATTGAACATCAGCGCTCTGCGAGAATTGTCAATTCTTAATCCACATTAAGAAGAGCCAATTCTTAATCCTTCCTCACCTTGTTTGATCATCAGAGCTCTGAGAGAATTGTCAATTCTTAAGAGCTTGCCCTTCAGACGATTGAAGGTCTTAGGACGACTTGCTTCGCGCGCCGACGGCTGAAGCTATGGCGCAAGCGTCCGTAGCGGCTTGGCGAAGGCAATGCTTCAAGGTCAGGCCCTACCCGAGAGATCACGCTACCCAATCCTCAACGAACGCATCGACCCGGATCTGAATACGAGTTCTTCATTGAAAAAATGCACATCCTCTCCATTCTCCTGTAATGCAATGGCATACAACATAGGCAAGTAGTGCTCCGGAGTTGGAATAGAAAGTTGTGCAGCTTTACCGAGGTCATGGTAGGCAATGAGTTTGCTATGATCTCGCGCTGTGATCAATTTTTTTGAAAGAGTATCAAACTCAGCTGCCCAATCATACGGCGTCTCAGTTGAGAAATCCGCGAGACGAAGATTGTGTACAATATTGCCACTGCCAACAATCAGCACACCCTTTCGACGCAATGGCGCTAATTCTTTGGCAAGCGCATAATGTTGTGCCGGTGACATGTTGCGATTGAGACTTAGCTGAAACACAGGAATATCCGCATTGGGATACATTTTCATCAAAATAGACCATGTGCCATGATCAAGTCCCCATTCATAATCTTCTTTGACAGGTGTTGATTTCACGACGTCCTGAACTATACATGCATATTCCGGTGCACCGGGCGCATTATAACGCACATCAAACAGCGCCTGTGGAAATCCACCAAAGTCATGAATCGTTCTTGGCTTTTCCATCGCAGTGACCCACGTCCCTCGCGTCTCCCAATGTGCAGAAATGCAAAGGATCGCTTTTGGTCTTGGAACATTACGTACACTTTCAGTCCAACCACGTGTGAGATTATTATCGGTGATTGCATTCATTGGACTACCGTGACCAACAAAGAACACCGGCATTTTTTCGCTTACAGGATATGTACCTGTGATCTTCGACAGTTCAGACAAATTCAATATGGCCGGAGCCGAAGAAAGGATCAACATGGATTCGAGAAACTCAGCACGTTTCATGATTCAATATTAAAAAAGTGAAGTGCCTATTTCATAGCAGATGAATGTTAAAGAATGCAATGGTTCGCTTCCATGCGAGTTCCGCTGCCGTTTGATCATAGCGCGAAGGACTGGTGTCATTGTGAAATGCATGATTGACATTGTCGTACATGTGAAGGACAAAATTGACATCAGAGGCTTTCAATGCTTCTTCATAAGCAGGTATTCCTGCATTGACCCGTTCATCAAGACCAGCATAATGTAGCAATACCGCTGCTTTGATTTTTGGTACATCTGTCGCTTCAGGTTGACCGCCATAAAACGCAACTGCAGCCTTTAGGTTTTCACAATTCACAGCTAACAGATTTGACATGCGCCCACCCCAGCAAAATCCTACGCATCCGGTCTTACCTGTTGTCATTGAATGTGACGAAGCGAAGTTTATTGCAGCAATAAAATCCTGTAATGTTGTCGCTTGATCGAGCTCGCCGATTTTTGTGCGCGCGAGATCGCTATCCTCTGGTGTGCCTCCAATTGGTGAAAGCGCGTCAGGTGCAATTGCCCAGAAACCAGCACCAGCTAAACGTCTGGTGACATCTTCAATATGCGCATTCAGTCCCCGGTTTTCGTGTATTACTATGACAGCAGGATATTTCCCTTCAATGTCAGGTCGCGCATGATAAGCCCTCATTTCACCTGATGCTCCAGGATAAGTGATGTACTCGGAAGAAATTCCTTCCGGTACGACTACCTTCTTTCGAGAGATGCTATAGTCATTCTCCAACATTGGGAGAAGGCTGGTCGCTGCTGACATACTACCTGCAATCACTGCAAGCCTTGCAAGAAAATCACGACGTGCAATCTGACCATGGGTAAAGGAATCATAGAGATTGATTATTTCCTGTGTGATCATGATAAATGGCTTTGGATATTCAATAGTATGATCCGGGTATCAAGAAGTCGCGAACATATTCTCTCACACCATCCTCGAGAGAAGTGAATTCTTTCTGATATCCTGCGCTTCGCAGTTTGGAGATTTCTGCTTGTGTGTAATACTGATATGTGTTGCGGATATTTTCAGGAGTTGGAATGAACTCAATGGCGGCCGGCAAATCGAGAGCATCAAACAGTGCCTTTCCCAGATCGAGAAACGAGCGCGCCTGACCCGTACCTGCATTGTAGATTCCATTAGAGCATTCATGGTTCATAAAATGCATACAGATGTCTGTAATGTCTTTGACATAAATGAAATCGCGTTTCTGTTCACCATCCGCAATTCCCTTTTTATGGGATTCAAAGAGTTTCAAGGTGCCAGTCGCGGTTATCTGTTTGTATCCATGCCAGACAACCGAAGCCATCCTGGCTTTGTGATATTCATTCGGACCATAGACATTGAAGAATTTCAAACCTGCCCATTTCGGTGGTGCAGAATTTTGTTCCAAAGCCCAAAGATCAAAGTCATGCTTGGACTCTGCATACATGTTCATTGGTTTCAGAATAGATAATCCGGCATCATCATCGTTATAGCCATGTGATCCATTGCCATATGTTGCAGCACTTGAGGCGTAGATCATGGGGACACCGGCACGGACACATATCTTCCAGAGGTCTTTAGAATAGTTCAGGTTGAGCGCATCAAAAATCGCTTTGTCTTTTGAAGTCGTATCGGTCCGGGCACCCAGATGAAGCACACAGTCCACATACTTCGCACTCCTGGCAAACCAGGTAAGAAAAATATCGCGATGTATCCATTCTCGCACTCCCTTTCCGGTCAGATTGGGTTCTTTCTTATCCTTATAAAAATCATCGACGACAATGATATCACGATAGCCGTGCTCATTCAGACGTTGCACCAGGCAAGAACCGATGAAGCCGTATGCTCCTGTAACTATGATCATGCTCCTGGCTTCTGGCTATTGGCTACTGGCATCTGGCTTCAAGTCTATTCTGATACTTCAGCATATTCTTCTATCGGCGGACAGGTACAGACAAGATTTCTATCTCCATACGCGCCATCTATACGCGTCACGGATGGCCAGAACTTATGCTCATGATATAAATAAGGCACAGGGAAAACAGCCTTCTCGCGGCTGTATGGAAACTTCCAATTCGCATCAGTCAGTAGATCGACAGTATGGGGAGCATTGTGCAGCACATTGTTTTCAGGATCAGCAACTCCACTCACCACTTCATCAATTTCCTTCCGGATTTGAATCATTGCCTCACAGAATCTATCAAGTTCTGCAAGACATTCACTTTCTGTAGGCTCGATCATAATCGTACCTGCCACAGGAAACGACAACGTCGGCGCATGAAATCCATAATCTATCAGACGCTTGGCAACATCCTCTGCACTTACATGGCCTTCCTTGAACGCACGCAAATCGAGAATGAATTCATGTGCAACCCGACCATGTGGTCCTGTGTATAGCAGGTCGTAGTATTTCGAGAGCCTGCTTGCCATATAGTTGGCGTTGAGGATGGCATACTTTGTTGCATTCGTCACGCCATCGTTTCCCAGCATCCTGATGTAGGCATATGAAATCAATAAAATACTTGCACTACCCCATGGCGCTGCTGCAACAGCATGAATTCCCGAATCTCCACCGACATCACGATAAGGATGCTTCGGCAGATAAGGCGCAAGTTTTTCATTCACGCAGATTGGACCCATGCCCGGCCCACCGCCTCCATGTGGAATAGCAAACGTCTTGTGCAGATTCAAATGACAAACATCCGCATTGATAGCTCCGGGAGAAGTGAGGCCCACCTGTGCATTCATATTTGCTCCGTCCATGTAGACAAGGCCACCATAACGATGTACGATGTTTACAATCTCTTTAATCTTCGTTTCAAAGACACCATGCGTAGAAGGATACGTCACCATCAGGCAAGAGAGATTTTCTTTGTGCTGCTCAGCCTTTTTTTCAAGATCAGAAACCTCGATGTTGCCGTAATCATCGCAATTCACAACAACCACATGCATTCCTGCCATGACTGCACTCGCCGGATTGGTTCCATGTGCTGATTGCGGAATCAAAGCAATGTTTCTGTTTACCTCACCTCTGGCTTCATGATAACCGCGTATTGTCAGGAGCCCTGCCAGTTCGCCTTGTGCACCAGAATTTGGCATAAGAGAACACGCATTCAGGTCAGTGATTTCACAGAGATATTGTTCAAGTTCTGTGATCATCTGTAAGTAACCCTGAGTCTGAGAGGCAGGTGCAAACGGATGCATGTGTGCAAATGCGTGCCACGATACCGGCATCAATTCTGAAGCGGCATTCAATTTCATCGTACATGATCCAAGTGGAATCATCGAATGCATCAACGACAAGTCTTTGTTTTCCAAATGCTTCATGTAGCGCATCATCTCTGTCTCTGTGGTGTAGCGATGAAAGACCGGGTGAGTCATAAAATCCGAGTGACGCAGAAGTGCCTGAGGGAGTTCAAATGAATGTCCATTAGTACCGGTCTTGTTTACAATACCTGCAAACACAGAAATGATATCCTCAATGTCTTCGGAGAGTAACGCCTCGCCAATTGCAATCTGCAGACCTCCTTTATCGTAGAAAAAATTGATTTCTTTCTGCTCTGCTGCAGCACGTATCGTATCAAGTTGTGCATCTGACATTGCGATACGCACTGTATCAAAGAAATGGCTATGAACGACATTGAAACCTTTCTCTCTCAATTGTTCGGCAATCAATTTTGCCTGTAAATGGATATAAACTGCGATTTCCTTCAATCCATCAGGGCCATGATAGACGGCATACATACTGGCCATTGTCGCCAATAATGCCTGAGCTGTGCAAATATTTGAAGTCGCCTTCTCACGTTTGATATGCTGCTCACGGGTCTGCATTGCCATACGTAATGCACGTTTGCCGCGGGTATCTATAGACACTCCAATGATCCTTCCCGGGATGATTCTTTTGAAATCTTCTTTGGTTGCAAAAAACGCAGCATGAGGTCCACCAAATCCCATTGGCACACCAAATCGTTGTGTACAGCCTACTACAGCATCGGCACCCCATTCGCCAGGCGGTTTAAGTAAAGTCAGACTCAACAAATCAGTGCTCACTATGGTATGAATCCCTTTTGATTCCATTGCCGCTATCCATGAAGTGTAATCTTCAACCGCGCCTTGTGCATTCGGAAACTGACACATCGCTGCAAAGTATGTCTCATCCCCCGTGAAGTTCTTCCATGAACCTACCTCTACCTCTATACCCAGTGGAATTGCCCGCGAACGAATGACATCCTGAGTCTGAAGAAATACATGCTCATCGACAAAAAACTTCACGATGGTAGTCTGTCTTTTATTCTTAAGACTGAAAAACATCGCCATCGCTTCCGCTGCAGCCGTGCCTTCATCAAGAAGAGAGGCGTTTGCAATTGGCAGACCTGTCAGGTCACTGACGACAGTCTGAAAATTGAGCAATGCCTCGAGTCTCCCCTGCGAGATTTCCGCTTGATACGGCGTGTACTGGGTATACCAGCCGGGATTCTCAAAGACACAACGTTGAATTGGTGGAGGAGTGATGGTACCATAGTAGCCTTGTCCTATGTAGGAACGGAAGACTTTGTTCTTCTCGCCGATCTTTCGAATGTGTTTAAGGTAGGCACGCTCGGACAGTGCAGGAGGAAGGTCCAAGGGCTTTTGCCTGTGGATATCCGGAGGAATCGTCTGACTGATCAGGGCATCCAGATCAGGTACACCGATTTCATTGAGCATGGACTTCAGATCATCCTCCCGGATGCCGATGTGACGTTGTTCGAACTTTCTCAAGGGTTGGAAAAAATTGTGTGAAAGAATGCGGGGCAATGTTACGAAATGGAGAGCAGAGAGCAGGGAGGTAATCGGTTACCGGTCCAGTAGGTAAGTAAGAACTTCACACTTGCCAAGTTCACCGACTTGTACGTGCCCTGTCGCAGAAGCTCTGGCGCAGGCGCCCAGTGCCCTGGTGAAGGCGGATACTGAATACCGATTACAGCTTTATGCCCTGGTCAGGTGTGCAAAGTTCTTTAAATTGACAAGGAAATGCAATCTGCACCAACTCGATACATCAAGATTTTGTCGAAAAATGAGCAGTTGTTTTTTGTAGATCTATGATAACCAATGCAAGATCAATGAGACCGTCTTTATGCAAACTGATTTTGTTGACGGGTTTGTGTCAATCGATCTATGCCGGCAATCCATGTTTTTCCCTTTCATCACCGTTACTTGAACCGCAGTGGAATGCACTAGGGGAAGGTCTGAACGGAAATGGGTATGTCCATGAAATTGCGGTCCTTGGAAGTGATATCTATGTCGGAGGTAGTTTTACCGATGCCGCAGGAGACCCGAATGTTGATTACATCGCCCGTTGGGATGGTTGTGAATGGTATGCACTAGGCCCCGGTTTGAATGCCGGAGTTCTTGCAATAACTACCGATGGCATTGATGTCTATGTCTGTGGTGGGTTTACCGATGCCGGGGGAAACCCGGATGCTGATTATATCGCCCGTTGGGATGGAAATTCGTGGAATACTGTGGCACCTGGTCTGAACGCAGTAGTCGGCGATATAGCCATTGATGGCAACAATGTTTACGCCACTGGGAGGTTTACCGATGTTGGAGGAAATCCAGATGCCGATCATCTTGCGCGATGGGATGGAGTTGCATGGCATGCCCTGGGTGCGGGTTTCGATGGGGTCGGCGAAATTATAATTAGTGGTGGAGATCTATACGCCAGTGGGAATTTTCAAGATGCCGGAGGAAATCAGGATGCTGATTATATCGCCCGTTGGGATGGAAGTGCATGGCACGCCCTGGGAAATGGATTTGCCGGCGCCCAGTTTGTTTCAGCGCTGGCCATTAGTGGTAGTGGAGACGTCTACGTCGGAGGTGCCGGTTGGGGAGTCGGTGTATCTAATGCTTGTGGAGTGGCTCGTTGGGATGGAAATTCCTGGCATTCTTTGGGTGATGGCTTAAGTGATTGTGAGGACGGTTGGGGAGTTGATGAAATTACCATCAGTAGTAACGGAGATGTCTATGCCGTCGGATCGTTTAGTGGTGCCGGAGGGATTCCAAATACGACAAATATTGCCCGGTGGGATGGCATTTCCTGGCACTCAATGGGAATTCCTGCTCTTCATACGTTAACTGAATCAGTGAAGGCAATTGCCACCAACGGTAGTGATGTCTATGTAGGAGGGAAATTTCCGAATATTGGAAATGCGCCGAATACTTTCTACATCGCGCGTTGGGGTGAGCCAGATCGTATTGAAGAAATACCAGGACTCACTGATATATTATGTCAGAATGATTTGCCTCTTTCGCTGCCAACCAGTATTCTCGGGTATACAGGTCATTGGTCAGGTCAGGGTGTGGATAATAATATCTTCTATCCCAGTGGTCTCAGTGGAAGTATTCCTATCATGTTCGAACCAGGCGCTAACGAGTGTATGTATCCGGACGAAAGTGCAATTACAGTTGTAACTCTGTCGCCAACGATTTGGAATCAGCATTGCAATAATAACAATACACCTTCTGATAAGTCAGACGATGTTATCCAGATCAATTTCAATGCAATGGGATATCATCTGGGCGCTGACTATACTGTAAGCAGCTCAGTCGGTTCAATTTCACCAGGCACAGGCTTATATGAGACATGGACGGCATTTCAGTGGCAGCCGGGTTCCGATGGAAACAGAAATTTCACACTTACAGTTAGCGATAATGCGGCACCGTTTTGCAGTTTTGAATTTTTCATTGAAGATCCCGGACCATGCTTACAGGAACTCGATTATGAAATTTTTATTCCAACCGTATTTTCTCCCAATGGTGATGGTATCAATGATGTTGTGATGATTTATAGTAACTCACAAGTACAAAATATCAGATTACTGAGATTCTTCAGTCGCTGGGGTGAACTCGTAAGTGAGCGCTCCAACTTTTCACCCAATGATCCGAGATATGGATGGGATGGCAGCAAGAGTGGGAAGAAGCTGAATCCGGGTGTGTATTCCTGGGTTGCTGAGGTAGAGTTTGTGGATGGAAACGTTGAGCTTTTCTCGGGTGGGGTGACGTTGATTAGGTAATCTATTTAAAATATCGTCTCAACTAAACAAAACGAATGGTAATCGGTGATCGGTAATCGGTGAACTTGGAAAGTTTGAAGTCTTTTACTTACCTACTATACCGATTTCTGATCACCGATTACCACTGGACTGATGAAGACTAAAGACTGCTTGACAAATGCAAAAGCACTAAACTTAGGAGAAGTTATGATAGTTGCAATGAAATTCAGACTCAAATTGAATGCGATATGAATCGATATGAATTCAATTATTTCACGATACTATTACTATGCATTATTGGTGTTCTGCTTACTTTGGCATGTGAGCGTCCTCTTGACAAGTCAAGCGATGCAATGCCATCTCTTTATAGCCAGCCAATTACTGTCCCGATAAATTTAGATTCCGGGTACGACATCAACCCTTTCACAGGTGATAGTATCCGCCCGTTGATCAATTCTCTTGGCGACACAATAAAATCCGGCGTGCCTATTCCTGCAAAGGGTAAGCTAATACATCCCGATAGTGTAGCGTCTCCGATAACTTCTCAAGCTGGTATGCCAGAAGAAGTTACGGCTCCCACTCATATATTTCACGTTCCCGCGGTATTGAACACGGTGATTGTGGATGAAAGTACGCTTAGAAAATTCTCCAAAGCTACAAGTCCGACTCCGTATGTCCTGATGAACTCAAAGAAAGACACCATTCCAACTGGCATTCCAATACCTATAAAAGGCAAAGTCATAGCCTACAAACACCCGAAACCAATAATCGCAAAGTTTCCAACAAGAAAGGATATTGCTTCTCATGATTTTCAGTTTATGGACATGGATCATGGAATGAACAGCTCAAGCATCAATGCTATTCTGGAGGATTCAAAAGGAAATATGTGGTTCGGAACTGAAAAGGGCATAACCCGATATGATGGAACTATGTTTTTTCATTACACATCCAAGGAAGGTTTCCCTGGTACAATGGTGAATGCCATTATTGAGGATCACAATGGCTATTTCTGGTTTGCATGTTATGGAGGAGGTGGTGTCATTCGATATGACGGGAATATGTTTACACAGTTTTCTGAAAACGAAGGCCTTTTACAAAATACTATCTGGTCGATTTATGAGGATAAAAAAGGTAGGATATGGATACCCACTGAGAAAGGTGTAAGCTGTTTTGAATCACTCAATACCACCGCCGAAGGAGTATTGACTCATTATACAATAAATGAAGGGTTATCCAACAATGACATCACGCGTATCATGGAAGATCAAGAAGGGATGCTCTGGTTCGGAACATACGGTAGTGGCGTATGTCGCTATGACGGTGAATTTTTTACACACTTTACGGAGGAAGATGGGTTATGTTTTAGTATCATAACTTCATTGCTTGAAGATCAACATGGAAATATTTGGTTCGGTAATAACCGGAACGGCGTGTGCAGATATGAACCACAGAAACACAATCATCCAGGCAAATTCACACACTATTCAGTGAATGAAGGATTGCCCAATCCCGCGGTGTATTCCATGCTGGAGGACCAAAAAGGAAACTTGTGGTTTGGAACACTTGGCGGAGCAGCCCGTCTTGGCTTAATTGAAAATGACTTAGATACAGGCCAAACAATTACCACTTATACAGAGAAGAAAGGACTAACGAGCTTTATCATTTTTTCTTCGTTTGAAGACAGAAGTGGAAATCTCTGGTTTGGTACAAATGCAGGTGTAAATCGCTTTAACCCGAACTCTTTTACCCATGTAAATGTCATGGAAGGCATGAAAGGAGCAACAGGCACGGAAGTATATTCTATTGTGAAAGACCATACCGGGAGAGTGTGGTTCGGGGGAAGGAATGGAATGAACAGCTTTGAAGTACTTCCTGACGGATCAGAGGAAAAGTATAGGCATTATGGGCACCAACAGCTATGTTCCAGGACTTTTCCTCGTTCTATTCTTTTTGATAGTCAAAACAATCTTTGGTTTGCTACCCAGGGAGACGGCGTCAATCGCCTGGAGCTTCTGGAAAACGGTTATATAGGAACGTGTACGAATTTTTCAATAGCACAAGGTCTCTCCAGTAATGCGTCCAATTGCATTATCGAAGATAAACAAGGAATGTTATGGTTCGCTACTGATCGTGGGATCACTAGTTATGATGGCAAGTTGTTCAGACAGTTTAGTGAGAAAGAAGGATTGCCTGTTGACATGACTAATTGCATTTATGACGATAAGAAGGGACGCTTATGGTATGGGACTGAATACGGACTCACCAGTTATGACGGAACGTTTTTTACGCATTATACAGAAAAGGAAGGCTTACCCGGTAATATCATCCTATCCATCCTTGAAGATAAAAGTGGAAATCTTTGGTTTGGTACTGCAGGAGCCGGAGCTTGCCGATTTACACAAACTCGCGAGGGCAAGGATGGAACATTTACCAGATACAGTGAGAAAGAAGGCCTTTCAGATAATACAGTCCGTTCCCTGAGTGAGGATGTGAATGGGAATATTTGGGTCGGCACAGATAATGGTTTAAATAAGATCATCGTAGACACAAATGCAAATCACGCCGGACAAATCATCCCACTGGGTAAGCAGGATGGCTTAAAAGGAACGAAATTTTTAGAGAATAGTATTTATGTAGATCACCAAAACCACATCTGGTATGGGTGCGGCAGAGGAGTGGAGGTTTTCGATCCGGATGCATTTAAGGTTTCTTCGACCGTCCCTCAACCTCATTTGCGCCAACTCGATATCAATGGATCATTTCTTGATTATCGGAACCTGACGGACAGCACAGGTAAGGGAATAACATTCGATTCGGTCATTCCTTTTGAAAATTACCCTTATAAACCTGTGTTATCTTATTTCAACGATCATCTGACCTTTCATTTCTCGGCAATCGACTGGGCAGCTCCCCACAAGATTCTTTATAGTTATCGCATGGACGGGTTAAAAGATGAATGGAGCGCCCCTTTACCGCAATCAAACGCAGAGTATCGCAACCTCCCTTCTGGCAACTATACGTTTTTAGTTCGCGCAATTGGAGAATCCCAACAATGGAGTGCTCCGCTCACGTATGCATTCAAGGTACATCCACCCTGGTGGTATTCTACATTGGCATATTTGCTTTATTTCCTGATTTGTGGAGCTATTGTCTTCCGGTTGTACCGCTTTCAATTGAATCGTAAACTTGAGATAGCTGAGAAGAAACGATTACTCCAACACGATAAACTTAAAAACAGACTTTACGCCAATATCACGCATGAATTTCGTACGCCGCTGACACTCATTCATGGTCCGGTCAGCGATGCTCTCGCGGCGGACAGTGTACTGGACAAGAACAGTCTAAAAAATATTCATCAGCAATCCACGCGTCTCCAACAACTCATTACTCAAATGCTCGATCTGCAGAAAGCAGAGGCAGGTAAATTAAAGCCTGTCTATGTATATGGAAATATTGTGAGTTTCGTACGATACCTGTTTGATGCATTTGAGTCACTTGCAAATGAAAATGGTGTAACACTGGTATTTTCTTCAACCCCAGAAGACATCCTTACGGATTACGATGTGGAAAAACTCACTCAGATCATCAGCAATCTGATGTCCAATGCGATAAAGCACACACCAAGACACGGCCGGATATCATGCCTGATGAACAAATTGTCATCTGGTAACATCCTAAGTATTTGCATAGAGGATACGGGAACCGGCATCCCACAGGAGGACTTACCCTTTATTTTCGATCATTACTACCAGTCTTCACGAGCTGCTGCGGGCGGAACAGGTATCGGCCTGGCTTTGACAAAGAATCTGGTCGAACTGCTCAATGGGCGGATTACAGTAAATAGTACGCTGGAAGTCGGCACCACATTTGAAGTTATTCTCCCGATTACCACAACCGCAATTAAAGAAACAAGCGATCTCAATAAACCAGTTGAGTTTGAAGCGAAGTTATACGACGATGACACTCGATTCGCACCTCCCGATCAGGTGATGTCAAACCGACCCATCGTCCTTATTGTGGAAGATCACCCGGAAGTAGCTCAATATGTAGCCTCATGTCTGACCCCTGATTTTATCACAATGATCAGCAGTGATGGGAACTCTGGTTTAAAGATGGCGTTTGAGCATATCCCTGATCTGATTATCAGCGATGTGATGATGCCTGGTAAAGATGGTTTTGAGCTTTGCTCCGCATTGAAGACCGATGTCCGTACAAGTCACATTCCCGTGATTTTGTTGACCGGACGAGGTGATCAGGCTTCTCTCATGGAGGGATTAGAACACGGCGCGGATGCGTATGTCGTTAAACCATTTCACAAACAGGAGCTTCTCCTTCGGGTGAGAAAACTTCTTGAGCTCCGGGTTACGCTCAGGCAGTATTATCGGCAGCATACCGCGACCGAAACTTCACGGCCAATCGCACAGACATCAGCCAAAGAGCATGAGTTCCTGCTGAAAATCAGATCATTTATCGAAGAGCACATCAATGATCATCAACTTAACATGCACTTGCTGAGTCAGTATATGACAATGAGCCACCCGCAATTGCACAGAAAGATCACTGCTCTCACGGGTGAGTCTACCGGAAAATTTGTCCGCTCTGTACGTTTGACCAGGGCAACAGAGTTGTTGCGCAATTCCGATCTCACCATTTCCCAGATTGCCTATGAGACCGGATTCAATGAGCCGGCGTATTTCACGAGAGTATTTTCCAAAGAGTTTAATATGTCGCCTTCGGAATTCAGAGCGAATCAGGGACAGGGGTAAACTTTCTTTGGTCTTCGCTCAATATCAACATAAGCTGTACGTAACATAGAATTGCGTGTTGGAAAGCGGACATTAAACCACTCCGCATAAGTCCATATCACTATGCCTTGATTCAACCGTACACAGTGCGGGAACTACATTCCAGAGCCCTGGTAACGGTGATTGAAAGGATTGTGCAAGATTCTGAAAGGAAAATGCAAGATGGATACTTGTACCAGCTTGATCTTTACACTAATGCACTTCATGTTAATCCATTCCAATTATAAAACAGTGATAAAAACCCGTAACACCAGAACCACAGGGCTTATTTCGATCCTGCTTATTTAATACCTATACAATGAAAACTCAGCTCTTCTTGTGTATTTATCTCCTAGGGATGGTTCAGAATGTCCATTCCCAGACCTGGATCCCCCAGGGCGAAGGTGTGTTACCATTCGGATATGCGATTAGCAGCATGTCTGTGGTAGACGATACCGTGATCTGGGTTAGTGCAGGCTTATTGGCCGGATGGTCTAATCCAATGAAGGTCTTCAAATCGATAGATGCCGGTGAGACATGGGAAACCTATGATGTAACTTCCTGCGTCAACTGTAAAAGCGGCGCCATTGAAGCAGTAAATGGATCCACGGCCTGGCTTACATCTGAAGACCAATTGGGATTTGGGAAGTTGTATAAAACAGAAGACGGTGGTCAGACATGGGAGTTGAAACTCACTGATCTTTCTGCAATTGGTGCTGTGAAAATATTTGACAATCAGCATCTTCTCTGTCAGTATTATTCCTACTTTGCCTGGTCGGATGATGCAGGTGAGACTTGGGAAACTGCAGTTGTAACAGGTGAGCCCTCCGGATACCAGCCGTATTTAGCAGGCCCGATATCTGGTGCAGGAGACACTTCGTGGTTCGGCATGATCCCCCCTTCTAACAACGATCCAGGAGTGAGTGCCAAACTCATACGCGCCACAAACTTTGGACGTGACATCAGCTTTATCGATTGCGCCATTGATTCGATCTACTCTATCTCACTTGTTTCCTTTCGCGATCATCTTCATGGAATGATGACCTATTCTACATGGCAGTACGTATACGATTATTACTGGGGATGGTACTATTCTCGCAGCGAGCAAGAAAGTCTCGCACTCAGTTCAGATGGAGGGGACACGTGGTCGCCAATCCGGAATCCAACATCTGGTATCAAAGCGATTTTAACAATACCTGATGCGCTGTCAGCATACATCGTTATCGACGCGACACAAATCTTATGGACTATGGATGGCGGAGAAACCTGGACTGTTCAGTTCCTTGCCTATCCTCTAGCATCTATTGATTTCAGTAGCCGAAACGCAGGTTGGGTTGCCATCAATGGTACCAGTAGCGATCACCCACTTGTATTGAAGTGGAATGGAGATTTTATTTCAGCGACAAAAGATCATAGCCCAATATCCTATCGTGAAGTCCGGGTCTTTCCAAATCCATCACAGGATATCATCTATTATTCGATCGATGATGATCATTCTCAGCCCCATACACTGACATTGACAGATGCTGTCGGACAAGTGGTTATTGAGAAGGAGATACATGAAATGGAACTGAATTGTTCAGACTTGCCTGCCGGAGTATATTTTATTCGAATACAGTCTAAGGGGTGGATTGGTGTTGCGAGGTTTGTGAAGGACTAAAATGGATAATTTGTTTGAGCAATGCGACCGACCAAACCAGTAAGTTGTTTCGGGATGATCATCATGTTCTGTGCCCTCTTATTGACAGTAATAGTCACTGTAGTAAACAAGGGTTTTTAGAGGGTTCCCTTAAGATTGGCAATTAATTTAACTAATTTGATGTGAATAACGGAATTGATCATACCATGCGTTTTCTCTTTACAATACTCCTTCACCTTCTACTCCAGATTTCATTTGCCCAGCAAAAGCAAACAGACTTTGATTTAAGAAGTCTGATGATTGACAGTCTTCGCACAAAGCATTTGCAGAGCCCCGAAGCAAAAGCGCGTGACATTCTGCACCAAAAATTTCTGCAAGATTTTGAAGTTGCAAAACAAACCAGGGGCTGGTCATCAAAAGCTGATGATGAGGAAGTAAGGGTTATTGTAAGGCTTAAATCAGAACCGATCGGAAAATCAAACCGTCAGGCGCGGGCGTCCAAAAGACTTCAGATTGCTGAGGAGCATCAGCGGTTTATCGCACAACTACAAAAGGAAGAAAACAATTTGCGGTCGGGCGGAAGTGCACCGAAATCAAAAATACATTTTGAATACGTCAACACCTTCAATGGCTTTGCCCTCACCACATCAAAAGGCATGGCCGACAAAATCAAAACGTTTGCCATGGTGAGTAGTGTTGTGGAAGACCGACAAGTGAAAGCTGTTGATGAAGGCAGCAACAAAATTATTGGAGCCGATAAAGTGTGGACTGACTATGGTGTTACTGGAAAGGGAATTACCATTTGTATTATCGACACGGGCATAGATTACAACCATCCTGCACTGGGTGGAGGTTTTGGCCCTTCATTCAAAGTCATCAGTGGATATGATTTTGTGAACAACGACAACGACCCGATGGATGACTTAGGCCACGGCACGCACGTAGCCGGAATTGCCGCAGCAAATGGTGGAGGATTAAAAGGCGTCGCACCCGATGCAAAATTAGTTGCTTATAAAGTTTTAGGCGCTGATGGATTTGGCTATGATTCGTGGGTAGTGGCGGGCATTGAACGATCAACCGATCCAGATCAAAACCCTAACACGAATGATGCATTGGATGTAGTGAACATGAGCCTTGGCGATACTCCATCAGAAGATGATCCCGTAGTTGAAGCCTTGAACAATGCGGTTGATCTTGGGATCATATTTGCGGTCGCTGCTGGCAATGGTTACTATAATTTTACAATTGTTTCCCCGGGCATTGCAGAAAAGGCTATCACTGTTGCAGCCACGGATACGAATGATGCCACTGCCGAATTGAGTTCAAAAGGCCCGACTCAAGACCTGCACCTCAAGCCCGATGTGGCTGCACCGGGAGTAGAAATTTATTCCAGCATTCCGGGCGGACAGTTTACAAATTACAGCGGTACCTCAATGGCCTCCCCCCATGTGGCTGGCGCTATTGCTTTGCTTTTAGAAAAACATCCTGGCTGGACACCTGAAATTGTGAAGGCAGCTTTAATGCAGTCTGCAAAACCATCTGCTGAAAGCATTTGGAACCAGGGTGCGGGAAGAATTGATGTGCGAAAGGCCATTGATGCGGAGTTTGTGCTCACACCGGGCTCGTTAAGCCTCGGTGTCGTAGAAGGGACTTCTCTTTGGCAGAAAACCGTTACCTCCAAACTCTATAATCTTTCAAACTCAACAAAAGATTTTTCTTTGGCCACTGATGGCGATATTCACAACGCTGCCATCACAATATCTATTACTCCACCCAACCTATCATTGGCGGCAGGGCAGGCGGTTGATGTTTCCATTACGTTTAGTGTTGACCCGGCAGCGTTGCCTAAGAAGTATTATAAGGAAGGATACTTTGGCTCGTTGGTTGCCACATCAGGTAATCAATCGGCAAAGGCACCGATAGCTTTGCTAAACCCCAAACTTATAAAACTTCAATTTACAGGTGAGTTGCCTGCCGTGGTCGATGTGCTTCAGGAGGGTTACTTCCCAAAATACTACTTCCCGACTTCCAATGAATTGCATATACTTTTAGACAGTGCACAGTATGACATCGTCGCGCAGTATCGTGGAGCCGACACTCTTAATTACAATTATTTTGTATTTGCCGAAGGGGTTTCGCCTGACACGGCATTGATCTTTGACAAAAGCATGGCGAAAAACAATGTTAATTTTTCTGCCCTCGATCAAAACGAAAATGCACTTTCATTCGGAAAAGACAGCCTGGCATTGCTGGCATTTTTCGATGTATTGTTAAATTATTTCGTGCTTCCCTGGTATTCTTATTCCACCATCGCTTCCATCTATGATACTATCCATATTTCTAATTTGAATAAAAATGGCATTGTTTTTCATACCAGTGGTGCCTTTGGCAATGGCCCAGATGAATTTTATGATGTTACTGTCACTGCCGGAAAAATCATGAGTGACACAACGTTTACCAACGATCCGAATAACTATTTTGAATTAAACATGCATGCTCCACAGACAACCGATAGTCTGTACATGATTTTTTTTACCGAAACATTTATAGAAGGTGATTGGGGTTTTGGTATTGGTGATTTTTTGAGCGGGCCTCTCCCCATCTCCAATTCGCTTAAAATGTTTTTATCAGCACCGGATCGTGATCAATGGGGAATAATTTCACAGTCACGCGCTGTAATTCTTCCTAAAAACCAATATGGTTATGGCAAAGCCTGGGAAACAGGGTTCTGGAAAGTGAAGGGTGACTCGTTGGAAATCAGAAACGGTACGGCATATTCTTCTTTCAATACCGTTTCGGCAACTATCCCCAATAAATTTGATTATTATCTGGGAGAAACCCTTCTTAGGTGGAATGGGAAATTCAATGGGAACTATGTGTCGGATGAACGGCAATTGGGCTTCTTCAACAGACATTTTGGTGAGCGTGAGCGAGGTATTGTCCGGTATGAGTCAAAATCAGCCAATGGTACTTTGCTAAAATCAGGTTCATTTGTAAACAGGGTCTTCCCCGAGTATTGGATAGGCACGTTCCCTGCATCCTACCCCATAATGGGTGACTATTCCAATAATGTGCATTTGACTTATGAAGATTATGAAATTCAAGGTATGCCTGGGAAAGCTGAAGTCTCATTTTACTATGGGTCTGGAATTAATGACCGGAACTTCCCAATCATTGATATGTTTTCATTGGAAGCCAATGGAACGAGTACCAACCGACTCACAGCTAATCAACAAGGTGATATTTACGTGACGGTGCGCGATAAGAATTACTTCAATAATACCGAAAGTGGCATAAATTCTGTTGCCCTTCATTATAAAAAATATGGAAGTCCAGGTTGGATAGCCTTACCACTTTCCGGATCAGACACCAATTCTTTAGCTTCATTACCAACCGACCTGGAGGAAAGTTATTACGATCTGAAACTTGTTGTGACGGACAATGCAGGGAATAAGGTGGATTATGCAACGTATCCTGCCTTCCTGGTGGGTCCTGCAATTGACCCATCAACTTTGGTTGTACCGGTACAACTTGAACCGCTGAACCATGAAATAAGTGTTAGCTCAAGTCCTCTTTTTAAATGGGGCAAAATAGCCGCGGCCCAATCTTACACACTTCAATTGTTCTGGTATGACTCGACTTCTTTGTGGGATGATTTTTTTAAATCAACAATGATCCTTCCAAATCTTATAAAAGAAATCACAACCTCAGGCACTCTCTTTCAATCTGGTGTTTTGCCAGAAGGGATGGACTATTTCTGGCGAGTGCGTGCAAACTATGCCCTTGGGAGCAGTATGTGGTCTCCGGGTTTTGTGTTCCAAACTTCCGGTAAATATGAAGTGGTTTTGGTTAGCCCTGCAAATAAATCAACAGTGCCTCCAGGATCATTAAATTTTACGTGGGAGCCACCTCCATTTACCAATAAATATTACACGTGGGAAATTTCTACCTCACCAAATTTTGACACGCAAAATACTCAATGGTTGGAGGTAAATGAAAATTCATACTTGTTCAATGACCTTCTCCCGGATACAACCTATTACTGGCGGGTGTCAGCTTATTTAGACACATACTATTACCGATACGTCACCTCAGATCCATTTGAATTTCGTACCGACACTATCGCTGTTGAAATACCGCCATCAAGTGAGCAACGAGCCTATTGCTACCCCAATCCATTTTCAAATGAAATACACATTGTATTCTCTGTTGAGAAGCCGAGTCGTGTCAACTTAACAATCGTGAACCTTTCAGGGCAGGAGATTGAAACCATTGTTCGGGATTATACTCAGGCAGGCGATCAGGTAATCA
>JANNQA010000133.1:0-14012 GCA_031400515.1 Bacteroidota bacterium | reverse complement strand
CACTATTTCATCGCCCGCACAAGCTATGATTCTCCCGTCTATGATGATATCAATTGAATCGGGCTCCTCATCTCCAACCGGCGATACGATAAACGGACCTGCTACCCATGTACACCCCAGATCATCAGTAAGACTCACATGAAATACACCCGGCTCCATGGTGGTGATTTCCTGTTCAGTAGACCCCGTGCTCCAGAGGTATTCTGCAAATCCTTCCGGAGCAGTGAGAGAGAACGTGAGTCCGCCACATTGAGTAAATGGTCCTGAAGTGACATCCAGAAGTTGTGTAAGACATTTCCCTTCTTCCAGGTAATAATTAATATCTACAGCTAATTCGGGAAAGACTTCTTTCATTCCACAGGGCCAGATCACAACAAGACTATCGACAAGGGTAGCTGAACCGACTCCAAAATGCTGTGTGAATGTGTTTGTAATTCCATATCCTTCTCCTGCGCGGACTTCGCGAGTTTGCATACCCCAGGATCCATAGAGATTGGCCCGTGCACCGACCGCACTCACATTGCAATGCGTTCCAGTGAGGTTGATGGTGACGAAATGATTTTCATTACCTGAATTAAACAACATGACATCTTCGAGGATCGGATGTGGGTCATTGAAGAGCTCATTATATGTCGCGTAGATATCGAGAAATCCATCACTATTCAGATCACCGATACCGTAAGATGAAATAGGTCGATCAGGAGATGGAAGATCAACAGCCAGGAACTGTCTATCGCCAATATTCTGAAACAGGTAATTGGTAGAGCCACTCACGATGAGATCCTGAAGTCCGTCATTGTCAAAGTCACGAAAAGTGCCTTGCATTGCGATGCCAAGGACCTGCACACCTGCCGCATCAGTAATGTCTTCGAAATATGCATTGTCGATGTTCTCGAGTAGCATACCTGCGACATCATGATTCGTGATGAAGAGATCGAAGTCTCCATCGTTGTCTATATCTCCGAAATCCGCTGTCCATGATTGTGCGCCGATCGCAAGATTGAATGAATCTGCTGCTTCTGTATAGGTACTATCACCATTATTGAGATACAATGCATTTATTCTTCGAGGGTCGGTAGGATCTGTAACTCCCTGACGACATTTCGCAATATGCAAATCCAGGTCGCCATCAGAATCAAAATCCGTCCAGATGCTTCCGTAGTTACCGGAGTTATCGGAAGGAACAAGGGTGGTAAAATCTATGATCGTGTCGTTGCGTACAAGATTACCCGTTGAGTCGTTCATGAAGATTACACTCTTTTCATCGTCGTTGCAGACAAAGAGATCCAGAAATCCATCGCTATCGATATCCGCAAGATTGCTTGACTGCGCAAAAAACGTTTGATCATTGATCGACTCTGTATTGTAATCATTCGAAAAAGGGATCGACCTGAAGAGCTTCACACGGTCATATGCACCTGATGTGACAATGTCGAAATTCCCATCATTATCAATATCACCGCCTGTGATGTTCCATTGCTCACCTCCATTCATTTGAAAAAAATAGGTCGTCAAAAATCTTCCATCCTGACCCTGAAGTGTGACAGTTACCCGCGTGCCGCCGTGCATGCGGACAATATCATCACGGCCATCACCATTGACGTCAGTCACCATTACTGCGACGCCACTTCGAAAGTCTTTGGTATGCTGAGCAGCGCCTTGAACAAAACGGATTTGAGCATCTGCCTGAATGCTGAGTATCAATACGATCCCGGGTAAGAATGATTTCATAGGATAACATAAAATTTAGGCCGCCAAGTTAGTCAAGAAACCAGAAGGGGAAAAACAGAGGGTGAGAATGTGAGAAGTCCTCGACTACGCTCGGAATGACAATGAAATGTGAGAGCTATCGTGCCTCGTCGAGCTGAAGGATTGAGCAAAGCACTGACGCACGTTGGTGGTGCCCTTGTTAATGAGCGTAACAGAGTTCGACACAACTGCACCCAGAGCGAGGTTACAAGCCTGAGAAAGGGTGAAAACTGAGGTAGTGGGCCAGTTCTGCTTTTGGTCTCTCTCGCTTTCTCACCCGCCTCCGACTAAGTCGGATTCGGGCAAGCCTTCTCACCTTCTCATTGCATCCGCGCGCCGTCGCTGAAGCTATGGCGCAGGCGCCCGTAGCCAAAGGCGAAGGAGGAAGGCCTCGCACTGGTTACATTTGTGTATGTGGAGACTACGACAGGTGCTGAGTTTTATCGATTACATGGTTCGCGCCAAAACGCCTGGGCAAATTCACTCGCCGTTTCTTTTTGAACTTCTTCAGTTTGTCCATGATCCGGCACGCCATTACTATGTCTTTGACACTATTGAAAGCCTGCGTGCCCAATTGTTGCAGCAGGATGAAGAAATTGAAAAAGTAGATTATGGTGCAGGGAGCAAAGTCAAAGGCAGACACACTGTAAAACTTGTGGCGGAAACTTCGTTGAGTTCTGTTGTCAAATGTCAGACGATTTTCCGCTTGATTGTACATCAGAAGCCTGGATGCATCCTTGAACTCGGGACAAGTCTTGGGATCATGACATCATATCTTGCGGCTGCACACGAAGATGCTCAGGTACATACTCTCGAAGGCAACCCTTCACAGGTTTCCATTGCCAAAGACATTGGCCAAAAACTGGAACAGAAAAACATCCACTTTCATCAAGGTCGTTTTTTGAACATCTTACCTGGTTTGTTAGAAACAGTAAAGACAATTGATTTTGCATTAATCGATGGTGATCATCGCGGTGGGGCAATTAAGAACTATTTCACGATTCTGAAGCCGATCCTGAGTCATCATGCGATTGTCATCATCGACGACATCCGATGGTCAGCGGACATGTATGAAGCATGGAAAGAAATCATTCAGGACAAGGATATCAGTTTCACTCTGGACTATTTTTCTTTCGGGATACTGTTTTTCAGGAAAGATTTTCTGGATAAAGTGCATTTGAAGATAAGACCAGGGGGAAGGGTTTAATGGTTTAATGGTTTAATGGTTTAATGGTTTAATGGTTTAATGGTTAACGTTCAATCGATAGTTTTCATAACATTGAACCTGGAACTTTGAATTTTTTCTTTTCAATCACTCAATGATGAGCATCGAATATTGCACTTGTGTTTGAGTTTGAGTTTGAGTTTGAGTTTGAGTTTTTCTTCTCTCACCTTCTCACCTTCTCACCTTCTCACCTTCCAAACCCAATCGCCTTTCTACTAAATTCGAACGCTCCTTTATCCATTGTAAAAGTCTTCACGTCTTCAAACGTGATCACGTTTGTATTTGTGCGCGAGCCAAGCTTATCATGTTGAGCGGCGAGACGGAGGTTTTGATTCTTAATTGACTCAGTCACGATATTACGAACAGCACGTGCATTGCCAAAGAACTTGTCGCGATAGGTAAAGATGTGTTTGAAATAAGTGTTCAGATATTCAATCGCCTTGGGGCTTACTTTCAGTCCTTCGTCATGATACATCTTGACGGCGATTTCAGAAAGTTCTTCAGGTGCATAATCTTCAAAACGCAGAATCTTATCGAAGCGCGAACTCAATCCAGGATTTGCTTTCATGAAGGCTTCCATATTATCCGGATATCCCGCAGCAAATACAAAGAATAGCCCACGCTGATCTTCCATACGCTTCAATATTGTCTGAATCACTTCATTTCCATAGTCAGAGGGGTGTGCTCCCGCTGTAAGTGCGTACGCCTCATCAATAAACAAGACACCTCCAACAGCTTCATCGATTTTCTCTGCTGTTTTGATCGCGGTTTGCCCGATGTATCCTGCTACAAGTCCTTGTCTGTCTGTCTCTACCATATGACCACGCTCAAGAATACCGAGCGCTTTATAAATTTTGGTCAGGATTCTCGCGACTGTCGTCTTACCTGTCCCCGGATTGCCAACAAAAATGGTGTGGAGGTAAAATTTATTGAGCACGCTCTTCCCAGTCTGTCCATAAAATTTGACAAGTGCTACAAGCTCAAGAATTTGCTCTTTAATTTTCTTCATACCGATCAAGGCATCGAGTTCGGCAAGTGATGACACAAGTAATGCTTCATCCACAGGTATCGCCGGTTGTGCACGACGCAGTGTGAGATCGATAGCCTCGATATCTGCCATTGTTATCGTACGTAATATTTCATCCTCAAGAGCTGCTGGTTTTTCCTGGCGCATGACACGCAACGCAAGATTGATCTTTCCTTTCTCGATAATCCCATGCACAAAGCGGGCATTGCCGAACGCGCGGTCTCTATTGCGATATGCCTCAGTGATCATCTGACCGACTCTTGTTCTTGCTTCATCTACAAGTGTGACTTCCATCTCATGACAAGCATAGTCAGCAATCTGCATCAACTCCTGTGGCAAATAATCATTGAACTCGTAATAAAGTTTAAATCTGGATTTCAGTCCCGGATTGCTATCGAGAAAATTCCGCATTTCACGAGGATACCCAGCAACGATCACTGCAAGATCGCCGGGACCATTCGACATTTCTTTCATCAAGATCTCAATCACTTCACGACCGAAGTCTTTTGTGTCTTCCTGTGATCGCGCCAGACTGTATGCTTCATCGATAAACAAGACACCACCACGGGACTTTTCAATCGCCTCTTTCACTTTTGGCGCAGTCTGTCCGATATATTCACCAATGAGATCTACGCGATCCACTTCATGAATATGCCCTTTGGTCAGCAATCCCATTTTCTGGTACAGCTTGCCCATCATGCGTGCAACGGTAGTCTTTCCAGTACCTGGATTGCCAATAAATACAGAATGGATGCTGATATCATCGCGCTCCTGAAATCCACGGTCTTTACGCAACTGCAAAAACTTGATGTACTGTGAATGCTCGAACACCTGCTTTTTGATATCTGCGAGTCCAATCAGGGCATTGAGTTCTCCGAGCACATCTTCGAATGTGAGATGTCTCAAATCATCTTCCTGCAAAAAGATCGGCGCAGGATGGTCCGGCATATGCACCGGCAGTACACCTTCTTCAAACTGTTCATCTACCTCAAAATAGATCACACCAAGCAGGCGCTCCATGAAAATTAACTCTGCCGAATACAATCCTTCGCGCCACGAGCCCTTTATGTTCGATCCCCATCCTGCAGTGATTTTAATTTGCTTGTCGCCTTTATTGACTGTTTGCATACGTACAACCTGGCCTTTGAGTTCGCGAGCCTCATTGTAGAATTTGACGAAAAGTTCGCACTGCCACTTGTCGAGGATGTTCAGATTATGCAAATCCACTTCAGCATAGATGTATCTTGTTTCTTCGGCACTGAAACAACGATAGAAGGTGCGATCATCTTCACCGACATCATCATATTGACCTTCATACAATCGAAAGGAATCCAACACGACAAACAAACCTTCCGGATCCTGTGGTGACGAAGATTCTTCGATATAGAAATACTTGGTGCCGAGTTTCTCACCGTTGATATGCGCAACCCAATAGTACGCACCCTTTTTCCAGAATGTCCCCTCTTTCTTATTGCCCCAGCCTTCACGGACATAGACAAAGTGATCTGTCTTAGGTACAATCATGTGAAGGTCAAGCGAGCACACTTCCTTGTTTCCTTTCAGTGAATAACATTTCAGGTTGGCTTCAGCCTCCCACTCCTCTCTGTCAAAGAGTCGATTGTACAACGATAGCTCTGCATACACAAAACTTGTGTCTTGCCTGTCGTAAACCTGACGGTACCGCTTTTTATTTTCAGCCAGCCATTCAGTAGATGAATAAACTTTCAGCTCTCTGAATTTATAAGGCTTTGGATCTTGAATACTTTTTATCTCGGTCATGGATATGTTTTGGTTATAAACTTCAACCAGAAACTTGCCTGGCGACACCCTAAGATATCTGTTTTCATGAGATATATCAAAGTTGCTCAGGACAATTTCAAAAAAAAAAGAATCATGGTGCGGAAACACGTGACGAACATGCAGATTCGCCGCTGGTATAAACAAATGGCGAACACGCAGGGTAGCCGATACGTGATATACTATGAACGTTGGTATTATATTCGAAATGGCGAACACGCAGGTTCGCCGATACTGTGTAAACAAATGGCGAACACGCAGGGTAGCCGCTACGGGATATACTTTGAACGTTGGTATTATATGCGAAATGGCGAACACGCAGGGTAGCCGATACAGTGTAAACAAATGACGAACACGCAGGTACGTGATATACTTATGAACGTTGGTATTATATTCGAAATGGCGAACACGCAGGTTCGCCGCTACGGGATATACTATGAACGTTGGTATTACATTGGAAATGGCGAACACGCAGGTTCGCCGCTACGGGATATATTTATAAAATTGTTTTCAACAAAAATGATTTAACGATGACTGAAAAAGACCTCCTTTTGAAACAATTGCGCCAGGCATTTGATGAGCATTCATGGCATGGTCCGAATTTATCTGGTTCGATCAGGGGACTACGTCCTGATGTTGCAGCGTGGCGGCCAAACCCGGATAGGCATAATATCTGGGAGTTGATCGTGCATTCGGCATATTGGAAATATACTGTGGTACGCAGGCTTACCGGAGAAAAACGCGGATCCTTTGTATTAGAAGGATCAAATTTTTTCCTGCGACCGGACGAGCAGAGCCTTGCCGCATTGAAGGCAGATATTCAACTTCTGAAACATTACCATTCCCGTTTGCTGAAGACTGTGTCAGCAATGAAACCATCAGAATTGGATAAAATTCCGATAGAAAGTAAAGTCTCCAACAGGGATGTCATCCTTGGGATCGCAGCACATGACATCTATCATGCCGGACAAATCCAATTGATCAAGAGATTGTATGGGAAGCAATGATGAATGATGAATGATGAATATTGAATATTGAATATTGAATGAAGAATGAAGAATGTTGAATGATTCTGCTTACTCAATCTTCTGAATCATGATATTCCTGAACTCGATATTGTATGATTCGGCCTGAAGCGCAATGAACCTTTTATGACAGGCGTACCTTCTTTCACTGGCATGCAGGACAAATTTAATTGATCAAGAGATTGTATGGGAAAGGGGATGAATATTGAATAATGAATGAAGAATGTTGAATGATTCTGCTTATTCAATCTTCTGTATCATAATATTCCTGAACTCAATATTGTGTGATTCGGCCTGAAGCGCGATGAAACCTTCTATGACAGGCGTACCTTCTTTCAGTGGATAATCTTTGGGTAAAAAATCCCCACCAATCACCGGTCGTGCATAGGACATGACAGTATCTCCTTCAATGAGATGATGAATCGTACTGTCAGGAAGCACTGCAACTTCCATTTTTACCCATCGATCACCATGAAATGTCTTAGAGCTGGAATTAATACAATGCTCACTGGTCAGCGTATCCTGCAAATAAATATGCAAGCCAGGTGTGCAGACATTTCCAGTGGGACGGTCTGCAGTGCCATCCCCCCCCAGGAATTGGACTTCAATTGAGAGCGGAAAATCCTGATCTACCATCATACTTTGCGGTGACTGCGCGAGTATCATTACACCACTGTTTCGCAGAGCCCATACCGGAGCACCCGGAGTTGGAGAACCTGTGAACCGGTATTCCATTCTGAGCCGGTAAAACTTAAAAGGAGTCTTATAAAACAGATGACCAAACTCATTTCTAAAGGTGTCATACTCAGCATAAGTGGCGTGAATAGCGCTATCTCTCACCATGAACGTGTTCTTATAATTTTCGCCGAGAGAGTGTTTACTAAACTTTGGTGTCCATCCGCTGAGATCTGTACCATTGAACAGCGGTTGCCATTCGGCTTCAGAGGGCTCTTCGCCAATGCTACCGCATCCGATGGCAAAAACGATTAAGAGAGCAGTGCATATACCTGCGGTTTTCATTTTGAGCATGCATTTTGTGTAGTGTGCAAGATACCTGAACTTCGAGAAGTCAGTTGGCTATTTACGGAAGATCACTTTGGATTATTAGAGCTTTCTAATAAATGCCCAAACATCGTCCTATTTTTTACTTTTACCAGTAATCATCGCATCTATGAAAAAACATTTTACCCTTCTTTTAAGCACGTTGATTCTGATTGGTACAGTGACGCCGCTGCCAGGACAGCATAGTGTGGCCCGAAAGTGGAATGAAATGTTGCTTCGATCCATACGAAGGGATTTCGCAAGACCTACTGTGCATGCCCGAAACCTCTTTCATGTCTCTGCTGCAATGTACGATGCCTGGTCTGCCTATGAGTGCAGTGCACAACCCTGGCTATTAGGGAATACCGTTGGTGGTTATACTTGTCCGTTTACCGGATTTATTCCACCTCCGGACGTCGAAGCAGCGCGAGAAGAAGCCATCAGTTATGCAGCGTACCGAATGCTCAGACAACGATTTGCCGCATCACCGGGTGCTCCAATCACCTTACCAATCATGGACTCTTTGTTGATGGCACTTGGTTACGATAAAAATTTCACATCCACAGATTATAGCACTGGCTCACCAGCAGCCTTAGGCAATTATATCGCAGCATGCTATATCAGCTTCGGATTGCAGGATGGATCCAATCAGGGCGGTGTACCGCCTTATGGAAACCTCTATTATGCGCCAGTGAATCCGCCACTTTTACCTGATGGACCTGGTAATCCTTCGATCATCGACCCAAATCGCTGGCAATCGATGATCCTAAACGTATTCATTGATCAAAGTGGAAATCCTATTCCTGTGGGAGGACAAATACCCGCATTGACACCCGAATGGGGTAACGTGACTCCTTTCTCACTTGAAGGTTCGCAACTTGATATCTATGAGCGCGATGGAGATCAGTACAAAGTTTATCTCGATCCAGGACCTCCGCCATATATTGATACATCGACACCGAATGCACTTTCTGATGTCTATAAATGGGGATTCCTGCTTGATATTATCTGGTCTTCACACCTCAAGCATAATGACACAGTGATGATTGATATTTCACCTGCTTCGTTAGGAAATGTAGATTACGCCTCACTTCCCGTGAATTTTGAAGACTATGACGACTTCTATAATCTGCTAGGAGGTGGAGTAAATGATCCAGGACATCCATTAAACCCTGTGACAGGTTTGCCTTACGCTCCGAATATTGTTCCAAGAGGTGACTATGCACGGGTTTTGGCGGAGTTTTGGGCTGACGGTCCACAATCCGAGACACCACCAGGACACTGGTTTTCAATTATCAACCATGCTGTAAATGATCACCCACTTTTAGTGAAACGCATTGGTGGCACAGGCCCGATTGTGGATGATTTGGAGTGGGATATCAAACTTTATTTTTCTTTAGGGGGAGCCATGCATGATGCTGCGATCGCATGTTGGGGGGCAAAGGGATGGTATGATTACATCCGTCCCGTATCTGCAATTCGTATGATGGCGGACTATGGGCAGTGTACAGATCCAATGCTTCCGAGCTATCACCCTGCCGGGCTGCCACTTGTACCTGGATATGTTGGAATCATCGATAGCAATGATGCTTTGGGATTGCGGGCAGACTTTTTTATTGGTGATTTGTATGCGCATGTAGGAAAAATTAAAATCTACGCATGGCGAGGCGATCTTGTAGACTTTATTGATCCTACTACGCAAGCTGTCGGTGTAGGGTGGATGCGTGCTGAAAACTGGTGGCCATATCAGTTACCTACCTTCGTCACTCCTCCGTTTCCTGGATATTATTCGGGACACTCTACCTATTCAAGAACAGCAGCAGAACTCATGACGCGGTTTACAGGAAGTGAATTTTTTCCTGGTGGCATGGGAGAGTTTTTCATTGAGGAAAATGAATATCTCGACTTTGAAGAAGGTCCAAGTCAGGATATCATATTGCAATGGGCTACCTATCAGGACGCTTCGGATCAGACGAGTCTGTCAAGAATCTGGGGTGGAATCCATCCTCCACAGGATGATATCCCAGGTAGACATACAGGTGTCATCATCGGTCCACAGGTTTTTGAAAAAGCAGAATCTCTCTTTCACGCATGCGTAGAACCATTAGCGGGAACATATTATATCGATCCATCACAACCACGTACTGAGTACACATTCCCGTCACTAAGTGATGCATTCCGTTGTCTCAGAGGTTGTGGTATGGATAATACGGTCATTCTTAAATTTCCTCCGGGCTTACCTCCACAGGTAGATCGCATCTATGTCGATGCCATCCCTGGCAATTCTGAAGAGCATCCAGTGGTCGTCTTAGGAAACAACAATACGATCCAGATAGATGAAGGTTCTGTGTTTACAATTGAGCCGGGTGTGGTGCTTCATATCAAGAATCTGAGATTGGTGCCGGAATAGAAGAAGGCATAGGGCAGAGAGCATAGGGAATGGAGCAAGAGCGGAAAGCAGAAATCCGGTCATTGAGCTTGTCGAAATGAACGGGGCTGAATGCGAAAAGCGAATGGCCAACAGCGAAGAGCCTTTTCATTTATCCATAAACGGATAGCGATAGTCCTTAGGTGGATTAAAATTCTCTTTGATCGTTCTTGCGGAAATCCAACGATACAGATTAAGGACGGAACCTGCTTTATCATTTGTGCCTGATCCACGCGCCCCGCCGAATGGCTGCTGTCCTACTACTGCACCTGTTGGTTTATCATTGATGTAATAGTTGCCTGCCGCATGCCTGAGTTTGTCGTCAGCAAGTGCGAGAGCTTTCTTATCTGTTGCAAATACAGCACCAGTGAGAGCATAAGGTGATGTATCGTTCACAAGATCAAGAACAGAGTCATACTCTGCATCATCATAAACATAGATTGTCAATACAGGACCGAAGATCTCTTCACACATTGTGGTGTACTTCGGATCATCTACCTGAAGCACAGTTGCATCAATAAAATACCCTTCTGCCTTGTTATAATTTCCACCACATAAGACCTGCACTCCATGAGATTGTTTTGCTTTTGCGATGTAGTTTGAGATCTTATCAAATGAACGCTCATCGATCACTGCATTGATAAAATTGTGGAAGTCCTCCGGGCTACCCATCCCAAAGCTTTTTACGTCAGCAACGAGTCTGTCGCGTACTTCAACCCAGATCGATTTGGGAATATATGCCCGGGATGCGGCAGAGCATTTTTGTCCCTGATATTCAAATGCACCTCTTGCTAGTGCTACCGCCAATGACTCAGGATCAGCAGACGCATGTGCCACAACAAAATCCTTACCGCCAGTCTCACCGACGATACGTGGATAGGATTTGTATTTGTCAATGTTCATTCCAATCGTCCGCCAAAGATTCTGGAATACTCCGGTGCTTCCCGTGAAATGCAAACCTGCAAAATCGCGGTGTTTGAATATGACATCTCCGGCTTCAGGTCCATCGACAAACATCATATTGATCACCCCCGGAGGCAGACCAGCCGCTTCGAAGATGTCCATAATGACGCGTGCCGAATACACCTGCGTCTCGGCTACCTTCCACACGACCGTATTTCCCATCACTGCAGGTGCAGAAGGAAGATTGCCGGCAATAGAAGTAAAGTTGAATGGCGTAATCGCAAAGACAAACCCTTCGAGAGCACGATACTCCATACGATTCCAGACTCCATGTGCGCTCTCCGGTTGCTGTTTGTAGATCTCAGTGGCAAACTGCACATTGAACCTGAAAAAGTCTACCAGTTCTGCCACCGCATCAATCTCTGCCTGGTATGCATTTTTGGATTGACCCAGCATTGTCGCTGCGTTCATCCGTGCGCGATAAGGTCCCGCCAGCAAGTCTGCTGCTTTGAGGAATATCGCTGCGCGTTCTTCCCACGGCATGCGCTCCCAATCATGTTTTGCCGTAAGCGCGGCATTAATCGCTTGTGTGACATGGGACCTGTCTGCTTTGTGATAATGTCCAAGGACGTGTCCAATCTCATGAGGTGGATGTATTGCCTTTGTTGTCTCCGTGTTAATCCTTTTCCCACCGATTGTCATCTGAATATCCGCAGTTTGTCCCTTCAGTTCTTTGAGGGCTTCCTGCAAGATTTTACGTTCTGGTGTGCCCGTGGCGTAGGAAAGGACAGGCTCATTCTTTACGACTGGGGGAATAAAAAAGGCATTTGCCATAATTTCTAAATCTTGATAAGATGTACGCAAAAGTAGGTTTCTGATCTTATATTCGGAAGGCGGAAATACGGACTCTTATGCCACCGCTGACGTCAACGCAAGTTTCAAATCAACAGTAGCATGGTCAACTAATAATTTTTATAGATAGAATTAGCTACTTTTAAATAGAAATTCATTCAAATAATGTTAACATGACTTTTACAAATAGCCAAAGCGAATATGTCAAAAGACGGAAAAAGACCTCCATTATTCCGGCAATTCTTTTATTAACGACAATCGCTCTTGGAGCAACCTCTCCAAATAAACAATATTTAACTGATCCTGTCAATGTATTCAAGTTCATATCCATTGAGGACTCCACAAAAATTACTGAGGATAGCACAAAAGCTAAACATTACATTGGTGAATTGTATGCAGGCGGTGTAGTTGTTAGGATTCCGCTTGGATCAACTCCCGGACTGATTGTTAGTCTTGCTGATCTCACATACGGTGGTGAACGTTTTTTTACATGGTACCCAAAAGGAAATAATCCAGATATTTTAATTGATACTCATTTACATCCGGGGCATTCTGATGGTAAAAAAAACACCGATGCTATTATTAAAGTATATGGAAATACTGTAAATCCATATGCTGCAACATTATGCACAAATTATTCTATTATAATGAATAATAAAAATTATGACGATTGGTTTTTACCATCGATACACCAATTGAGAACTGTAGTGAGGGCTGCTGAAATTCTTGAATTGGTCTTGGATAATCAAGATTCAGACTCTTTAACCTACAGTTTGAAAGCTTTGCCACACGATTCATATGTTGTTGCACTCCCATTCGAAAATTGCTTCGGTCAATATTGGTCTTCTACAGAAGCAAGTTATGCCAGTGTTCTTTGTGAATGGTACTATTTTGATCATAAGCGTGATGAGCATGGTGTTAGAAGTGACAAAGAATGTCTTCATAAAGTAAGGGCAGTAAGAGAATTTACGGAATAATACCTTATTTTGTCATACATCACGCAAAGTTTTTGCTTTCTATAAAACAGAACCCCTGCCATTTTTATTTGTCACAAGCTTAGGATTTTAGGTTAACCCCAATCTTCGATATTCAACAAAAAGAGCCGCTTTGCCGATTCTATGAAAAGAAAAAGGGATCTCTCACGAAATCCCTTTATTCATGGGCGCCCACTAGCACTTGAACCTATCCCGATAGCTATCGAGATACGGATTAACCGAAATTAGTCTACATGCTTTTCTTTAAGTCTATCGGAGATTTCTGAATGTACTTTTAGATTCTGTATATACTTCTTGCTTTTGATGACTTTGATATGCATTTCAATACGTATCGGCTATCAATAAACGTTTGCCCGCCAAAAGTAAATCACAAAAATCCAGCAGGTACTTTGACTTCTGCAGGCAAAAATGGCGAGGCATCACCACCATATGTAATGATCTCACGTACGATGGTAGAACTGATATGAGAATACTCAGGTTTACTCATCAGGAACACTGTCTCGATTTGATTGCCAACGATGTTATTGAGCTGTGCGATCGTCTTTTCGTAATCAAAATCAGAAGTATTGCGAAGTCCACGTAGCAGATATCGCGCTCCAATACTTTCACAAAAACGTACCGTCAGTCCCTCAAAACTTCCCACTTCTATCTGCGAATAGTCCCTGAACACATCATTGAGCCACTGCATCCGCAACTCAAGTGGAAACAGGGATTGCTTTTTTGAATTGATCCCGACCGCAACGACAATGCGATCAAATAGTGGCAACGCACGATGAATAAGATCTACATGCCCGATAGTGATCGGATCAAAGGAGCCAGGAAAGACGGCGATTTTCATAGAGTGCTGCAAACATAGGAGGAATTGAGTAAACAAGTAATGGAATAATGACACACTATGTATCACAAAATGCACAGTTAAGGGTATTGCCCGGCGCAGACGCTCGTAGATCCTGCGGATGCTCCGAGGTCA
>JANNQA010000132.1:0-12497 GCA_031400515.1 Bacteroidota bacterium | reverse complement strand
AAATCCTGGAATTGCGGCTGTCCTCCATCAACCCAGGCAGTAAACCATGCACTGCCAACAGCATGTATTGCATCCTGCATCCGCGTTTCAACCATGCCATTCATCTTTTGATCATATGCCATGGCGTAGTCAGGACATTGTGTGCGAGCGAGGACATTCAATCGCTCTTCAAAGCAATATTGCTCATCATCGGGAAAAGTTTGGCTGAGTTCTTTTTCGATCTGCAACACCTCTTGTGCAAGCCGATGACTTTTGAGGACAATGTCCCAGTAATAAGTCCGTGGATCATCGAGATAGATAGCCTGCCCTACCAGGAAGTCCCAATCTTTTTCTGCCAATAACTCGGGAATGCGCGATTCCCAAAAAGCATGTATTCCTTCCTGACCGGAAAGCTGCCCGTTGTAGTTTTTTGTTGTGTGTAGCGGAACATGTGCATCGGAGATATAGTGTCCAAAGTCCGCTGACAATTGTAATACCGCAGTGAGATCTTTGCGTGCAAATGCATCCGTAAGCCTTTGCTGCATGAAGTATAAATGATAAGGGACAATCCCATGCTTTGTGAAATCCTCAGTTCCTAAAATTGTCTTGCACGACACACAATCATAAGAAGGGAAATATCGCTGAACAGAATCCGGATCAAAACTCCAGACATCTTCATAATACTCTGGTAGGAGGTGCCGGACTACAAACGTTTTCAACGTATCAGGAACCTCACCTGTGAATGTATTGATGAGCGGAGCATGTAATAACACCGTATCACCGTTATCCTTTACACATGAAAGCTGTACATACGTCGCCAACATATCAATCCATCGACGAGGAACGTTGTCGAAAGGAGGCGATCCCCAATGATCCAGATCGATATAATGACGCACTGCTTCATGACGCGAAGCATATCTCCGCTTATCAGGATCTACCGCATGATCGCTCAGAAAATCGATATTGAATTTGAACAATCCAATCATACTAGAAGGCAATGTAAAAACCGCCATCCTGTTGATCAGGCGATGAGCATAAAATCCCCAGGCACCTCCTGAAGACACGTCCCCGCTCCCGGAAAAGCAAAGACCTAATAGACAAAGTGTGATAATAAATTTCAAAAGACAAGAGTTGATTCAATTCCTGCAAAGAAATCATATCCGCGCAACATCCCCTTGACCACGTCGAACTGGACCAGGACAAAATCGCCGGGAGTGCGCTCTATAAACAATCTGTGCACCGGTGGCGAAAACTCAGTATACACAGGAATCCCTTTGGGCCAGATGCTGACATCCACTTGTGGTTTGTCATCAGTGAGTTTGATTTGCATCTTGCAGAAAGGAATAAGGCTGCGAATCGAATCCTTCAATGGATATTGATTCTCAAATCCTTCACATGCTGCTTCAGTCAAAGCCGTTAAAAAGGACTCTGCAGTGCCATCGCGATATGTCTTAGGATAGTCTCGCAATTCGGGATAGACAGGGGAAAGGGTAAACCCGGAACCGGTTCTATCCAGTTTAAAAGATTGACTCTTTTGTTGCGGGTATTCGACGGTCACAGAGGTGATGTCATCCGCCTTCAAATTCATAAACTGTCTGTCGCGCCAATCCGTCAGTTCTAGTGTATATCGACTGCGTAAAGCGCCATCCCAACTCGGAATGTGTACGACAAATGGTTGCTTAGATCCATCCATGATCATATAGGTGCCGCGTTCATCAGGAGTAACTCCTCCTACACGGTATGACTTCATCTTCTTTCCATTGCGATCAAAGATCTCTGCGTGAAGCCAGGTTCCTTCAATATTCTCCATCACATTAGCATACGCTTTTTCTGTAGGGATATATCTGATCTGTACCATTCGCATGGCATCCAAAAGCGGAGTCACACTGCTCATCCTTGCACGATGAGAGTCATTGATCATCCAGCCATCTCGATCTCTTGTCAGCGTATAGGCATTGCTTGCACGATGAGAAATAATGATCTTACCGATGTCATCGACATTTGCGATTGCAAAGTTGCCTTCATAGTGATCAGCGTCATCAGCCTTTGCTGTTTTTCTCCATGCAAAAAATGCGATACCCCCAATAAGTAGTACAAGAAGTAAAGCGAGAAAGAGCGTTCTGTTCATTTTTGTATTTTTTAGTGCCTTATTATTGGCTCATCGCAAGGATGCGTAATTCAAGTGTATTTATTGTTCTTTTGCCTTGACGCAAAAGAACCAAAAAGTCAAGGCTGTGAATGCTCGACTAACTGTCTCTACCCAGTAGAGACTGATCGCTTCAAACCCACCCGCGCTAACTCGCAGTAAGTCAACCCTTCAAGGCCGATCCTTCCACTTAACTTATTTCAAATCTTATTAGAAATCCACCACGCACAACTCTGCTCAATAAAACTTCAAAACGTTTACACACGCCTGTTTGTCACAACTCAACCATTCATACACCTCTAGTTATTCCCTGATTTCAAATTCAAATGTCAACAAGTGCGCCCTATTTCGCAGAGCCATATTTCTTTTTCCTCATGTAGTTAAACAATACCGTTCCGAAAATCACTAGCAGAACAGGTACTCCGATATTCAGCAATTGCCACTTCATTGATTCTTCTTTCGCACGTACAGTATCAAGCATCCGGAGCTTTATTTCCTTTCCACGAGCAGCAAGGATACCATTTTCATCGAGCATGTATTCGATTGCATTGAGCAGAAAGGTCTGATTGCCCTGAAACACGAAGTTTTCAAACTTGTTGTAGCCAAGCTCTCGGATATCTCCAGTCTCGGCATTATAGAGATTCTTTGCAAGATCACCATCGCTGACCACAAGCGTCTTACTTGCTTTGTTGGTGACACGAAATTCGACATTCACCTGACGTGTCAGTGCAAGTAGTTCTTCCGTGATCCTGTTTTCAAACATCGAGGAAAACTCACCTTCTACAAGTACAGCCACCGCTTGATTGCCATTATTGAAACTTGCGACATCGGGCTCATAACGCAGGATTTCAAAATTGAGCCTTACCGGAATCCGCTGTGTCCGACTGTATTCTGATGATGTCAGTAGAATCGTTTTACTCAGTCCGGGTCGCGATTGAATCGTGTCAATCGTGGAGGGAAAGAAAAAATTCACTCTGTCCATGTCTTTCACAATCGGATGATCAGACTTTGGTGACAATAGCGGATGATAATACCATGGAAATAATTCTGTTTGAGGACGGCCACCAAGATCGCCAACTACGAGAGGTATCCTTGTACACTCAAGATCAAGCAGAAGATTAGGTTCTATGCGAAGGCCTAAACGAAAGAACAACGGATCCAGATCGAGAGCAAATGCCTGTGGCAAAAAATCCTGTGATTGATTAATGCTATCCAATGACACATCCAATGCGTCTATGAGAAAAATCGAATTGCCCCCATTCACGAGATATTGATCAATCAGAAATAATTCATGTGTACTGAATGCTGACCGGGGCCTTGCCACAATCATCAGGTCTATCTCCTCAGGAATACGCACTACAGTATCGAGATCGACATGTGCAGTATTGTAACTCCGGCGAAGTTCTTTTTCAAGCCATGAAGTTTGTTGTATCGCAAGTTCATCATGTCCCTTTACGAAAATGATATTTGCTTTTCGTGATTCGCGCAGTTTCTGGATGGCATTGGCAAATTTGTATTCGAGCAGCGTGATGGAATTATTGAGTATCCATTCACTATCTACACCCGGACGTTCATTCTCCAACAGATTCACGACAGCCATTTCACTACCGTAGCGGAAGATGGCATAGGGATAGATCAGCTTGTCAGTTGCTTCACCACTTTCACGGATACGGAGGCGGGTTGGGATGATACCATCTTTTGCCAGTTCTTGTGCACGGGCATTCTGCATTTCCACATCACCGGCACGCGGATCATCAAAGGCATATTGAATCAGCCCATTTTTTTTCTGAAATTCATTGAGCATCTCACTCGTCGCCCGTTGCAAGCGCTTAAAGCCGGCAGGAAACTCTCCTTCAAGCAGCACAGAAACATAGATGGGTTCATCAAGCTCTTTTAGCAACTCTTGTGTTGGCTTCGTCAGTGTATATCGGTTTTCTTCGGTGAGATCCCATTGCAGGAATACAAAACGGCCAAGCAATGTCAGAGCAAGGAGGATACCGATGCCGATGAAGTATTGAATATTTTCCTCGAGACGTTGCTTCACTTGTTGCGATTGATGATCATTAAAGTCAGTATCAGGGTTATGCCGCCAAAAGCAATAAAGTACAAGACATCACGTGTATCCAGAACTCCCCTGCTCATCGAGATATAGTGATAGTCAATACCAAGTCGTTGGATAAGGTCATCTGTCTTTCCGAAGAACACCGGGAGTTTGCTGATGTAATAGAAGGTCCAATAAAAGAAAAAGCATAGAAAGCATCCGGCTAAGAACGCGACAATCTGATTTTTTGTCAGCGCAGAGGCAAAAATTCCCAACGCGGCGAATGCAGATGCCAGTGCTATCAGTCCGAGATACGAACCTAATATTTGTCCGGAATCGATATTACCTTTTGGAGAGCCAAGCATATAGACTGAGAAATAGTAAATCAATGTTGGTATCAATGCTATGCCGATAAGAATCAACGTCGCGAGATATTTTCCGAAGACTATTCCCGCTGCGGTGACAGGTTTTGTGCGAAGCATTTCAAAATTGCCAGTTTGTCTTTCGTCAGAAAACGTCCGCATCGTAATCGCTGGCACAAGAAAGATAAAGATGACCGGAGCGATACTAAACAACTGATCGAGTGAAGCATAGGCTCCTTCAAGGATGCTAAAATCAGGCAGGACCCACATAAAAAGACCTGTGATCAATAAGAACACGGCGATCGTCATCGACCCTGTGAGTGATCCGAAAAAATGGATGAGTTCTTTGTTAAGTATTGCTATCATTTGAAATCAAAATCAGTCTTCAATCCTCAAATCAGGTAATCGGTAATCGGTAGTTCGCCTTCGCCTTGCTACAGCGAACAAGTCGGTGAAGTAAGTAAGTTCTCAGTTGGCAGTCCTCAGTCGGCGGTCGTTGAGTTCGGTTTACCCTGAGCTAGGTCGAAGGGTCGAAACGCGTCTTCAGCGAACGGCGAACAGCGAAAGGCTAACGGCCCTCTTTAGTAAATTGTCTAAATACATCTTCTACAGAACTCTTCTCAGTAAACATCTCCAAAATGCCGGCACTCTTTCCAATTGCATATTTGAATAATAGCGGCCGGATATCAATATCTTTTTTTCCTGTGACGCGATAGGTTGCGTTTTCCATTTCAATCACTGAGGCAATCTGAGGCAATGCGGCAAGTGTATTTGAGAGAATGCGGCGATCGAATTGAATGATCACACTTTGGCCTCCGGTTGCAATTTCGGAAAGATAGCCTATTGGCTTGTCGATCACGATTTTTCCTTTATTCAGAATGATCACACGATCACAGACGGATTGCACTTCCTGCATGATATGCGTAGAGAAGATCACTGTCTTTGATTTGCCGAGTGTACGGATCAGTTCACGAATCTCGGCAAGTTGATTTGGATCGAGACCGGATGTTGGTTCGTCGAGGATGAGGACTGAGGGATCATGGATCAGTGCTTGCGCGAGACCTACCCGTTGACGATAACCTTTAGATAATGCACCAATTTTTTTATGTGCTTCCTGACCAAGACCTGTCATCTCGATCACTTCTTCTATCCGGGCTTTTGGATTGCGCATGCCAAACAACTGAGAGACAAAGACCAGATACTCGCGGACATAGAGTTCGGTATAGAGCGGATTATGTTCCGGGAGATAGCCGATGTGTTTTTTGACTTCAAGAGGTTGTTCTAGCGTATCGAATCCATTGACAGAGATGCTTCCATTATCCTGGCGCAGATATGCGGTGATCATCTTCATTGTTGTTGTCTTGCCTGCTCCGTTTGGTCCAAGGAAGCCAAGGATCTCTCCGGGTTTGACCTCGAAGGTGATATCGTCTACGGCACGTTGGGTGCCATAGAGTTTTGAGAGATTTTGGACGGAAATGGACATAGGAGGATTGTCAATTATCGATTGTCGATGCTCAATTTTTCAACCTGCTATGGGCTGAACTGGACACCCTCACAATCATTTAAGTTTTTTTGAATTGTGAGTCAAATATAGTGTGGAATGGGAGGTGAGCAGGATAGCTCCGGAAAGCATTGAATAAACGAAGGAAAAACAGAATATTGTAAGACTATTTAATCACGTTACCTTCACACGTCCAAAACAATATCTCATGTCAAAACTGATAATATTCACCTCTTGTATCATACTTCCGCTCCTTGCATTCTCTCAAAAAGAAGTTCAGCTCCTTGAAAAAGAAGTGAATGGCTTGATCATCATCTCAGCAGTGAATACGTCGAAGAAAGACTTTCAGGCTACTGTAAATATTGAAAGTTCCGGTTTCACGTTGAGTAAGCCGCTACCGATCATAATAGTGTTGAAGGCAGGTGCGACGGAAGAACTTATCACGATGACTCCTCAGCCTGGTCAGGCCTGGGATTACCATACCCGACTTTCTTATACTCCTGTCACAACACCAAGTGAACAAACAGTCACTCCTGGGAAGGAAGGTGAAATAACCAAATCGCTACCATCTTCACAACGCACAACACAGACGGCGACACCCGAACAGCAGGTATCATCAACTGATGAAGGCATCATACTCTACACCAAGGCTGGATGCGGCAGATGTACGCAGGCAAAAGAATATTTGCGCAGTATAGATGTCTCGTTTAAGGAAGTCGACCTTTCATCCAAGTCTTCAGAAGTCGATGCGATGTGGCGGCAACTCCGGGAGCAGGGTTTTACCGGAAGCAGAGTACAAACACCAATCGTCTCAAGTAAGGGTCGTCTTTATCATGAGATACCGGATATCAAGAAATTTCTTGGTGAGATTGTGAGTGGAGGTAAAGAATAGAACACGGTCACACGGATCGAACGGATAGTCGCGGATAGGATTTGAAGAATAGGACACGGATCACACGGATGGTGGCGGATATGATATGAAGAATATGAAGAATAGGACACTGATCACACGGATCGTACGGATAGCCACGGATTTTATTTGAAGAATAGGACACGGATCATACTGATCTTATTGATAACGGCGGCTCTGATTTATTATGAAGAAATTCGCGCAAATCAGTCGCATCCCTGCCTTTGTCGGCAGACAGGCATGTTCATCCGCGTTCTATTTCCTCGCCATTACTTGTACCAGTTCCTCCAATTTCCACGCATCATCAACATCATACTCCCCGATCTTCGTCCTACTCAAAGCACTCAGATACGCACCACAGCCAAGCAACTGTCCCACATCATGGGCCAATGACCGGATGTAAGTTCCTTTGCTACAGGTCACGTTGAAATGCACATCCGGAAGATCAAAGGACTCAATATCGAACTGATGAATGACTACACGTCTTGAAGCGATCTCTACCTCTTGTCCCTTACGTGCACTTTTATATAATGGACGTCCTTCTACCTTGATGGCTGAATAGATTGGTGGGATCTGATCAATCTCTCCAATGAATGTCTTCGCCGCATCCCGAATCGCAAGCGAGCTTAGATGATCATACTCTCTAAGATTTTCTTCAGGTGTTTCTTTATCATATGATGCTGTCGTCGCACCGAGAGTCATCGTGCCGGTGTATTCTTTATCGAGACCCTGGAATTCGGAAAGCTTTGTTGTCCACTTTCCTGTGCAAATGATCAATAATCCCGTGGCCATAGGATCGAGCGTTCCTGCATGACCAACTTTGATTTTGGAAATATTGAACACGTGACGAATCGTGCCCCGGATTTTATTTACAACATCAAACGATGTCCATCCCTGTGGTTTATCGACAAGCAACAATGCGCCTTGAGCAAAGTCGATAGAAGATAAATTGGTACGTGAAACGATTTCATCCACGAGCGACAATTGACAGGATGATCGCAAGTAGTCCGGCAGCAATACAGTAGAAACCAAAATACCTCAGCTTGCTCAGTATGACAAGCCGGATCATCAACCAACAAGCGAATGCACCAACAATAAAGGCCGCGAGAAAGCCAACTACAAGAGCCATTGTACCAGCTGAACTGGCCATACCATCGCCAAGGAGCATTTCGTATCCTACTTTGCCAAAGATCAATGGGACAACCATCAGAAATGAAAATCGCACGGCCTGGTAACGCTCAATACCCAATGATAATGACATCGCAAGTGTAGAACCAGATCTTGAAATCCCAGGCAGCAAAGCAATTGTCTGAGAACAACCGATCCAAAAAGCATCCCATCTGTTGAGGGCACGGACTGTATTCTGAGGTCTGTCTGCAATAAATAAAATCGCCGCATTGATCAGCAACATAAATCCTACAAAGCCGACCTTCTGACTAAACAATGATGCAAACAATGGTTCGAGAAAAAAACCGATCAGGCCTGCAGGAACCATCGAGATGATAACGCGTACTGCGAATTCCTGACTATCATTCCAGGTTTTACCAAAGAGATTTTTCAGAATAACCCAGACATCCTTGCGAAAGACAAAAAGTATACTCAACGCAGTCGCTACATGAAGGATCACTGTCAGGTTCAGACTTTCAATTCCGATCGATTTATCTCCGAGCAGAAATTTGGCTATCTCCAGGTGACCATCGCTGCTCACAGGTAAAAACTCCGTAAGACCCTGTACAATACCGAGCACAGCGGTGCGTAAGATTTCCATGTCCATTTGTGGAAATGCGTATTAGTCTTTGAAGATCGCGTACACTTCTACCAGCAAGCCAGCCACAATGAGTGCTGGAGCAAGTGTGATACGTCTAAAACTATAGATAATGCCATCATCCCATACATCCGGAGAAGGCATCGATCCACCAAGCATAAGGATCAAACCCAGGGCAATCAAACCAATCCCAATGAGCATGAACTTGTATTGTGACCATCCATAAAGAAGGTCGAGACTTTTCGAGACAGGTGTTCTTGATCTGGATGTTGAGGTCGGTTTGATCTTGTCCTTTTTGGTAGTTGTTTCAACTTTCCGCGAAGTGACAATGGTTTTCTTTCCCTGTTGCTTTTCTGTACTCATCAGTATGCTTGGTAATTAAAGGGCGCTAAGGTAGACAGATTTCGGATTGGGGAATGCGGATCTCGGATTTGGGATTGGGGATCTCGGATGTCGGATCTCGGATTGGGGATCTCGGATTGCGGGTATATCTAAACCTTAAACGCTAAACATTAAACCCCAAACCTTTAAACCATTAAACATTTAAACCATTAAACCCTAAACCTCTAAACATTAAACCCTAAACCTTTAAACCATTAAACGTTAAACCTTTAAACGTTAAACCTTCCTCATCAGTTATTCCCAAGTACACGCGTTACAGCTACCCAGGTTGAACTCAGACAAACCCCGAGTGCAAGGACGAGAAGAATGATAGAACCTATCGTCATATGGCCTGGTGATAACTCACTTTTGGCCAGTCCGGAAATAAAGAGCAGAATCGCAAGACAGACAATCCCTGCTATAGCCCATGCCATGATCGCCATTTGCAGCGCATGAATGAGATATGGTCTGCGAATGAAAGCCGGATGTCCACCTACCAGTTGCATCGTGCGAATCTGTTTTCGTTGCGCAAGGACATTCAGTCGCATGATGTGATGAATGAGGATCGCACAAAGCAATACAAAGACAAGGATAACTGCAACGCCTATCACCTGAGCTCGCCGGAGAAGGGTGAATACCGGATCATACATACCTGCAGGATGATGCATCTCACGTACCGCATCCATTGCCTCGATGTCCTTTTTAAGAGCTGCGATACCTTCTTCATTGAAGTGAGTAGCTTTCACTGAGAAGCGGAGCATATCTGCAAATGGGTTTTCCATTTCATCGAGAACCATATCGTCAGACATTTCATTGCGCATTTCTTCCAGTGCCTCTTCTTTTGAAATGAATTCGACGCTCTCACCAATAGTACCTTCTGCTCTTTTCAATGCAGTAGTGACATCAGCTCTGTCTTTATCAGTGGAGCCGGTCTTAAGTTCCACGATCAACTTCACCTCTTCCTGGAACTTATCGGCGTAGCGCTGAGATAAGTAGGAGGCTGCCAGAAAGAATCCTGATAGCATCAATAAGATCGTGAGGCTGAATAATGTCAGCAGATAAAATCCCGGATGCTGAATGCGATAGGTATTTGAAGCCATAATGGTTTTAGAAGACGGTCAAAGATAGAAGTCTTGCATTGCAATGTTTTACACATCGTCATGGTTTGCGATAGATAAACTCTACGGTAATGGAAAAACATCGTGAAACCTGTAAATCCACGGTCAGAAAGACCCAGTATTGGCGGGCTATTAACGGTTCAAACGGTTAGCAATTCTGCAGTATCCTTACTTAGATTCATAGAACAGCTTTAGTTCTCGTGTGAGTAATTCTCATTCGCCCAACGAATATCTCTACAGTACGTTGTTTACTCCTGAATCCCAATGTTCTACATTTGCACAACGTATCAATTACCTATGAAAGCCAGCTCGATCCTCTTCCCGGTATCAATGATCCTCACAACCCTGAGTCTCCATGCTCAGCCGTCGCGAATGCTGAATGCATCCTTCGAAGGAGAGGCTCGTGACGCCACGGTTCCGCGTGGATGGCTTGTTTGCACAGAAGGCTCCACTCCGGATATTTTACCGGGAGTCTGGGGTGTGTACAACGAAGCTTCTCACGGGGATACCTATGTAGGACTGATCACCCGCGAGAACAGCACATGGGAATCACTTGGTCAGAGACTCACAGAAAAACTCCTCGAAGGGCGTTGCTATCAGATGTCTCTTGATGTAGCGCGATCGGACACATATTCTGGCTATCACGACCCTATCAAACTCAGGATCTGGTGCGGTAAGTCAAAGTGTGAACGCGATGAGCTTATCCTCGAGACAGATTTTATCCGCAGCCTTGAGTGGCAGAAGATAGAGGTCAGGTTTACCCCAAAGGCCGATATGGACTACATCCTTTTTGAAGCATTTATTAAAGATGGTACATTCTCTCATCAGGGCAATGTCCTGATCGACAATATTTCGGCAATTGTGCAATGCGGTAGATCCTAAACCGCGAAGGGGCGCGAAGGAGCGCGAAGAAGACGTGGTTAAACCAAACCTGTATGATCCGCGAAGTGCGCGAAGGAGCGCGAAGAAGACGTGATTAAACCAAGCCTGTATGATCCGCGAAGTGCGCGAAGAAACGCGAAAGAAGAACGTGCTTAAACAGGATGGGTGAAATAGTGACTGGTCACGCGTGTCCAAACGCACGGCCACTTCGACAGGCCTGCCTGCCTATAGGCATGGCTCAGTGACCGGTTATTGAACTTATCGAAGCGACTGGTAAACAATTAAACATTTAAACACTTAAACATTTAACCTCTAAACATTAAACCCTAAACTGTATGTCCGCCACTTGCTAATTTGCTGACCGTTGATTTCCTACCTTTGGCCGGCTTTTTAAAAAGACCTCTTGGACATGCGACTGATTACTCTACTGACCATCTCATTATTCGCTTTTCACAATATCTCTGCCCAGGGCACCGTCCGGGGAAACATTTACGATAGAGAGACCGGAGAGCCCATCATCTATTGTAATGTCATCCTCATGGGCACCACCCTTGGAACCACTACAGATCTTGATGGATTCTTCACGTTCGCAGATTTGAAAGCAGGTTCCTATACACTTTCGGCTACTTATGTCGGGTATGATACTATTGTACAGAATTTCATCATCAGCGATGGTACAGTACGCTACGAAAAGTTGTTCATGGACCCCAGCTCGATTCAATTGCAATCTGTTGATATCACCGGTCGGAGAAGCGCTCAACGTAATGAGGTGTACATTTCCAAAATCAGCGTGAGTCCGCAGGAGATACGCTCTTTACCATCGACAGGTGGCGAAGCGGATATCGCACAATACCTCCAGGTTATTCCAGGCGTGATTTCTACCGGAGATCAGGGAGGACAGATATATATACGCGGGGGCTCACCTGTACAGAACAAAATCCTCCTCGATGGAATGACCATATACAACCCATTTCACTCTATTGGTTTCTTCTCAGTGTTTGAGACAGAGACAATCAAGTCTGTAGACGTGCTCACTGGTGGATTCGGCGCCGAACACGGTGGACGTATCTCAGCGGTGGTAGATATCAAGACACGAGAAGGAAATCAAACCCGGTATGGTGGTCTTGTTTCAGCAAGTCCGTTTCAGGCGAAAGCCCTCTTTGAAGGTCCTATTATCAAATTCAACCCCGAACGCGAAAGCAGCGCTTCATTTCTCTTTACTGCCAAAACTTCACTCCTCGACCAGACTTCAAAGGATCTTTATTCTTATGCATCCGATTCGCTTGGTCTTCCATATGGTTATACAGATTTTTATGGCAAGGTTTCTTTGTTGGGTGGCAATGGAAGTAAGCTCAACATCTTCGGATTCAATTTTGATGACAATGTGAGCTATACCGGAATTGCTGATCTGG
>JANNQA010000104.1:0-5800 GCA_031400515.1 Bacteroidota bacterium | reverse complement strand
GTATTCCCAACCTAAAGGCCCGTTTGTTACAGCAGCTGATGCGATTCAAATTCTCAATGACGAGATGATTGAGCTTAAGGAATTGATGGGTGGCTTGAACTCATCCACCAATCAATACAAAGTGGCCAATCTGAAGTACGTGTACTATGAACACATGGTAAGATTGCTTACCAACGAAAAAGCAACGTCGTCAGATCATGTTGGGAAAGCAATTGCCAGAGGACTTGGTATTTATGCTTCTGATGTGTACGGTAATATCTCGGAGCAACAAAAATTGGCGAACAGAGAAGGCGCAATTGCCCTACTCAGGACATAGTCCATCAAATTAATCCCAGTCATTCTTTAATAAGAACAATCTCATGAAAATGGTAAACTTTACACAATTATTCAAAACACTACTCGCACTCAGTTGTGTGCTAATCCTTGGACAGTCACAAGTTCTTGGACAAGCGTGCGCGATTGAGACAGCCGCGTCCACCCACAATTATACAGGCGCATCAGTTCCAATTCCCGATAGCGGAGGGCCGATTGCATCAGCCGCGATAACTGTAGCTGGGGCAGGTCCAATTATTTGGGATGTAAATGTATTTACGAACATTACACATACTTTCCCAGGTGACCTGGATATTACGCTTCAGTCACCTGCCGGAACAATTGTCACTTTATCCTCAGACAATGGCAGTCTTAATGATAACGTCTTTGCTGGAACTACCTGGGATGATGATGCCAGTCCTGGTGGTGTAGCTCCTTATACAAACACCCCGGGAGTAGTTGGTGATCAGGCATATGCAAATCTCGTTGTTGTGCCTTTGCTCGCTCCGGAGGAACCTCTGGCAGCATTTATTGGAGAAAATCCAAATGGTATTTGGACTGTCACTATTGATGATGATGCTGGTGGCGATATCGGCAATTTTGTAACATGGTCACTGACTTTTGCGACTACAACGAACCTGCCAGTAGGAGTGGTAACAAACCATCCATCGACTGCCGCAGCGCAGGCGATTCCCACCACAGCTCCGCCTATCGTACTCACATCGTCGATTACAGTAGCAGGAGTAAGTACATTCGTGAGTAATCTGCGGGTGACTACAAACATTGCACATACGTTCGCCGGTGATCTTGATTTTACTCTGACTTCACCATCTGGAACGGTTGTCACAATATCATCTGACAATGGTGGAGGAAATGATAATGTTTGGAATGGGACTCTTTGGGATAACGATGCGAGCCCCGGTGGTCAGGTTCCATATACAAACACTCAGGGAGTTGCGAATGACCATATGTATACTAATCTTGTCGCCGCTACACCGTTGGCCCCGGAAGAGAGTTTCGGTGCTTTTTTTGGAGAAAACCCGAATGGTATATGGACATTTACACTTTCAGATGACGCCTCTGGAGATGGAGGGACGTTTACTTCCTGGAACCTTGAACTCACGACGATTCCCAATCAATTATGCTCATTCGTAGATTGCGAAGACCTCGATCTGGACACTGATACAGGAGAATGTTTTGCTTCAATATCTCTTGATGCACCTGCGACTACAGGCCTTTGTATTGGTCTTGTCATCACTTACAGCGTAGACGGAGGCCCAGCTCAGATCGGTTCAACGGCAGATCTGGAATTAGAAGTTGGAACACATACAGTGTTATGGGTATCTACAACACCTTGTGGAGCGGTAACTTGTTTGCAGACGATTACTGTAGACGACAATGAAGATCCTGTATTTCCAAGTTGCCAGGATATCACAGTAAATCTAACTCCGGGTGCGTGCGATAAAATTTTGAGTTTTGACGCAAATGCAACTGACAATTGTATGGCTGTGAATGCTGCGCCATTCCAGGTACCTCCTGTTCTGCTTCCTCATGGAGGAGGAGCAATAGTTGTTGCAGCAAATGATTTGCCAGGTGGAAATATGTTCAATTTGACAAATACAACTACACAACCGATATCTATTCAAAGTATCGATGTGCGGTTTGGCGATGCTGATTTAGGTGCAGTGATACCTGCAGTTGTACCGGTATCTGTGTACGCGACGATTGGAAATACGTATGTGGGACAGACCTTAAATCCGGGTGCATGGAACACCATTGCATTCGAAGTTCCTGTAAATGTTGCAGGCCAGAATAGTGAATTTTCGAGCGTTCCATTGCCTGGATTGGGCATTCTCATCGGTCCTGGTCAGACAAGAGGTGTTTACGTCATGGGAGTAACCCATTCTCTGTTGTACAATTCCGGAGGCAATTCGACCTTGGTACCGTTTACAAATGGTGACTTATCACTCTTGAGTGGTGTAGGAATTGGATCCCTTTTTCTTGCTCCGGTTATTGGACCTCCACGTACTCCGAATGTACGGTTCCACTATGCCGTTGGTCTTAATGCAGCGACAGTACAGACTTCAGGGTTGCCTACAGGAAGTGCATTCCCGATTGGAACTACTACAAATTGCTTTACAGCAACGGATGAAGCTGGTAACACAGCTACCTGTTGTTTTTCAGTCACGGTTGTAGAATTTGCGAACGCGAACGCATTCCTTGCATGTAATGACCTCGTGCAGATTTCTCTTGATGATGACTGTTTTGCAATTGTAGGTGCCGACCAGATTCTTGAAGGAGGCCCATATCATTGCTATGATGATTATATCGTGAGTGTGCAGGGTTTCCCAGGTGGTGTATTGAACCAAAATGCAGTAGGCCAAACCTTGAATGTCACTGTTACAGATCCAGAGACTGGCAATTCATGCTGGGGACAAATTTTGGTTGAGGATAAACTTCCACCAACGATTGTTTGTACGGATTTCACATTGTCATGTGGACAAAGTACAGCTCCGATTTTCACTCCGCAGATCCAGGGTGTGAACAACTGTGTTCAGAATCCTGGTCTCCCAATTGGTCCTAATGCAGGTACCGTTACCACTTCTACTTGTAATGTGGTTCTGCCTGCGTCAGTGAATATTATTGATGTGAATGTCTGCGTGAATCTTACTCATACATTTATTGGCGATCTTTTGATTGAGTTGATTAGCCCACAGGGTTTGATTACAGATTTATGGGTGCAAAACTGCGGTGGACAGGACAATATGGCTATTCAGTATGATGATCAGGGTCCAAATAATGCGGCATGTGCTGCGGTGCCAAATGGTTGTGCAAATATTTCAGTTCAGCCATTGGGTTTTGTGATAAACGCTACTCCGGGTTTGTCGCAATACAACGGTTTGGATCCAAGCGGTACTTGGACGCTGCGCGTTACTGACAATGTGGCTGCAGATGGTGGTACCCTCACTTCATGGGATCTTGAAATCGAGTATGCTGAAAATGGACCTTTTGCACCTACGTATGATGACAATTGTGATGAAAGTGTCACACTCACATACCAGGATCAGGAAGTCGGTGACCTTTGCGAAGACTTAGCGATTGTTCGTACATGGACAGCAACAGATGATTCCGGAAATACTGCTCAGTGTATTCAGACATTGACTATCGAACCTCTCAATTTTGACGATCTCGAATGTCCACTCGATTATGAAGGAGATTGCGGGGATCCAACGCATCCTGATTATACAGGCTGGCCAACTATTGATGGCGTCCAGATTGAAGAAGGTGGCATTTGCAACATCTTTATCGGCTACTGGGATAAACCACTTGCTGATTGTGGAAATGGAACAAAGATCATTCGTACATGGACCATACTTGACTGGTGTACACATGAAACGGTCGAGTGTGTCCAGATCATCAAGTTGATAGATGATGAAGGACCATGGTTGGAGTGTCCTGAGGATTATACAGTAGGCAGCGACCCATGGTTCTGCAATGCAGATGTATACCTGGAAGTGCCTCATGCTCATGATCATTGTGGTACCCCATACACATTGACACCATCAGTTTCTGCAGGAGTATTGATCCACTTTATTGGAAACATCTGGAGAGTAGACAATCTGCCAGTCGGAGATCATACAGTGATCTGGACAGCAGTGGATGATTGTGAAAATGAAACTTCATGTAGCTATGTGATTACAGTAGTAGATGATGTACCACCGGTACCAATCTGCGATGAGCACACGATACTGGCATTGACATTTGACAATGGCTTGGATGAAGGTTTGACAAAGATCTATGCAGAGACATTTGATGATGGAAGCCATGACAACTGCGGACCAGTGACATTTCTGGTGCGTCGTATGAGTAGCTGTATTGACTTTGATTGGATCGGACCTCCACCATTGTATGGTGAGTATCCAAATAATGACGGTGGACAACCAGAGTCATTGGATTTAGGGTTGACCTTCCAGGAATGGGTACCATTCGCATGCTGCGATGTAGGTCAGACGATCATGGTAGAATTACGTGTCACAGATATATATGGCAATATCAATAGCTGTATGGTAGAAGTGTTGGTACAAGACAAACTGCCACCACTGATCATCTGCCCACCGGACATTACAGTGAGCTGTGAGTTCTGGTTTGATGCACATGAGACAGATGGATTCGAACCAACAGATGGGTTAGAGTCAGTGTTTGGTCGTGTACTGGATGCGTATGAGTATAGTGAATTTGATCGTGAGTGGATCATAATCAATGATCCAGGCAATTTCCATCTACCTCAGCCATACCATTGGGGACTTGATGGTTGGGCAGATGATAACTGTGATATTACGATAGATATCCGGACGAGAATATTTGATGATTGTAGCTCACATGATCTTCCAGGCGATGCACCACAGTGGGCAGTAAGACTGGTAGAGCGTACCTTCCGTGCACAGGATGCACAAGGCAATACGAGCACATGCCGTCAGCGTATCTGGGTAGTAGACTTCGATCCATTCTACATTGAAGACGAAGTTTGTGGATTGAACAATGCAGACGATGTACGTTGGCCATGTGACCTTGTGTTGACAGATTGTCCACAGGGAGAACTGACACCAGAGAACCTGAGTGCATATGCTCCAAACAATCGTCCAATCGTAAATGATGACAACTGTAGTATCATCGGAGTGACATATGATGATCAGATCTTCTATTTTGTCGACAACGCATGCTACAAGATTGTACGTACCTGGACAGTAATAGACTGGTGCCAGTTTGAAACAAATGGAGAAGGTGGACATTATGGGTACTGGACCTATGTTCAGATAATCAAAGTTCATGATAATGATGGAGCAGAGTTTCTAAATTGCCCAGATGGACCATTGACCTATTGTGTTACAGATTCGAACGTGGTATTGCCTTCAAACAATCAGGTGTTCCTTGGAGAATCAAATCCGAACTCAAGTGCATGTTCAGTGCATGTATGGGAAAGCCGTACAGTGTATGAGACATGTAGCGATCATGTGATCTATGATGTGAAGATCTATCCATACAATCATGCAGAATATGTGCAGATCGTAGGCAAGACGACAGTAGCGGTGGATTCAAATGGACAGGCGATCTTGACATGGGATACACGTCAGAACTCGTTGCCATCAAATCACCCGATCCGTCGTTATGGATTACCATACAATGACAGACTGTGCAGCAACTGGCCATTCCCAGGTGGTGAGAAGGATTATCACCGTGTACTGTGGAGTGTAGAAGATGGTTGCGGCAATTTGTCAACATGCGAATACTTATTCCGTCTGGAAGACTGCAAGAAACCAACACCGATTTGTGTAGGGTTGAGCAGCGTAGTGATGCCATCAAGTGGTTCAGTGACGATTTGGGCTGCAGATTTCGATTCAGGATCAAGTGTGGACGATTGTACATCACATGATTACCTGTTGTTCAGTTTCAGTGGAACAACCTATCAGCCAAGCCGTGTCTTTGATTG
>JANNQA010000067.1:0-6362 GCA_031400515.1 Bacteroidota bacterium | reverse complement strand
CACTCACGAATGGCCCCGGAATACATACAGTAACATATAGTTATACAGATAGCTACGGTTGTACGACAATAACACCTATGGATATTTTCGTGTATAATGGTCCTGATGTTTCTATCGACCCCGATCCCGCTGAGTTCTGCGAAAGTGAAAACTCGATTCCTTTAACTGCAGTTGGTGTCGGTGGTACCGGCGAGTACGAATATCTATGGACCATCCCTACGGGTATGGCAGTAGGAAATATGTACAATGCCTCTTTACCCGGAACGTATACTGTCACTATCACCGATGAAAATGGTTGTACAAATTCAAGTGCGATCTCTGTCGTCATGCATCTGAATCCTGAAATAGAAATCAATGACCCCGGTCCGATTTGTGCTTCGACGCAATTCTTTACTCTTACTGCAACTCCCTCTTTCGGACTTTTTGAAGGAGACATCATTTCCGGATCCGGAGATATCATGCCGAATATGATTGGCCCAGGTATATATGAGATCAGTTATTTTTTTACTGATAATCATAATTGTGAATCAACAGCCTACTTCAACATCACGATCATTCCTATACCGGAAGCGATTGCTGGAAATAACGGACCATATTGCCAAGGTCAGCCCTTTATATTGACAGGGTCCACCGATGCTACTAGCGGCTCAATATCTTATTTGTGGACTGGCCCTGGTGGATTTACCTCTAATGTGCAAAATCCAACGAATGCGACAACTGCAGGAGAATATATTCTTGAGGTCATTGTGGACGAATGTTCTTCAGAACTGAGCAGTACTATCGTTGTTGTACACGATCAGCCAGAGGCGATTGCAGTGAATGGTGGCCCTTATTGCAATGGAGAAACCATCCAACTATCAGGAAGTACCAATGAAAGTGGTAATGTTATTGCATACGCCTGGTCGGGCCCAAATGGATATTCTTCTGATGTGCAAAATCCATCCAATGCGACTGAAGCTGGAATCTATTCGCTGATTGTCTCTATCGATGGTTGTCTTTCGCAGGCAACATCAACCAACGTGGTGTTTAGCACACCACCAAATGCGATGGCAGCGAATTCAGGTCCATATTGCCAGGGAGAAGCTGTCACCTTGTTTGGAAATTCGACAACCTCCGGAACGCTTATCACGTATCAATGGACAGGACCAAATGGCTATATATCTTCTGTTCAGAATCCCATTGATGTTGTAGAGTCAGGTGTTTACCAACTTGTCGTGGATGTAGATGGGTGTAAATCGCTCATGGCTTCAACAGCAGTCACAATTCATCCATTGCCTCAACCACTGATTACCGGTCAGGCTGCATTTTGTACCGGATTTTCATCCACGATGGATGCCGGAGCCGGATATATGAATTATGTATGGGATAATGGCAACACAAATCAAACGCGTGAAGTATTTGCTTCTGGTACATATTATGTCACCATCACCGACGTCAATGGTTGTATAGGTACTGCATCGTTTATTGTGACAGAGAATGCATCGTTGTCCCCTGTCATCACAGGTACAATAGCATTTTGTGAAGGAGCTTCTACTATCCTTGATGCAGGGCCTGGGTTTGATGTCTATGCATGGTCAACCGGCGAATCAAGTCAAACGATTGAAGTTTCTGATGAAGGAAATATTGGCGTGATTGTGACAGATGCCGATGGTTGTACCGGGTCTGCAATTGTAACCACGATTGTACACACCAATCCAAATGTGACAATCGGTGGCTCAACAACATATTGCATTGGCGGATACACGGTACTTGATGCAGGAGTGTTTTCTTCTTACGAATGGAGTAATGATTCCACTTCGCAAACCATCACCGTTACCACACCAGGTGTTTATGCTGTCAATGTTGTAGATAGCAATGGCTGTACAGGATCAGCTTCCGCGAACATTTCAGAAAGTACTTCTCTGAATCCTGTCATCACCGGGAGTCATACCTTCTGTGAAAATGGAAGCACGACACTTGATGCTGGTTCTGGATTTGCGACCTATCTGTGGTCGGACGGATCAATAAATCAAACACTTGTTGTCTCCATCGAAGGTAATTATGCAGTTACTGTATCAGATGGTCAGAGTTGTTTTGGAGATACGGTTGTTTCTGTTACAGAAGTATTTCCACCAGGTGCTCAATTGCAGACTGCGACAACACTTTGTAATACTGTTGCCGGTGGTTCGATGATCGACTTATATGATCTTATTCTCTCCGGAGATGTGAATGGCAATTGGCAGGATGTAGACAACTCTGGCGCAGGTGGATTGTTCGACAACCTGAATTTTGCTTCAGTCCCCGCAGGAGATTATCGCTTTTTGTATACCACCAATTCAGCTATCGACCCGTGTCCTGAAGAGACTTATGAAGTCGTCGTGACGGTGATCGATTGTACATGCCCAGACGTGTTCTTCTTTAATACAAGCGACTTATGCAATGCAGGTGATGTGCTTGATCTGACAACCATCGAAAACACATCTGAAACCGGCACATGGTCCATTGTACAAACACCTGGTGGAGTCAATCCGGCTACACTAAACGGAAACGTATTTGATGCAACAACAAGCGATCCCGGTGCTTACGTGTTCCAATTCAGTTTACAAAACCAACCACCTCCAGGTTGTCCTTCTGATTTCGAAGTGTTAGTCAATATTGATCCGAGTGTTGATGCAGGTATCGCGGCTCAGCCGATTGCATTCTGTGTTGGTAATGATCAATTGATAGACTTGAATGCTTTGATCACTGGTGCAGATGCGAATGGTACGTGGAAGGAAACTTCGTCATTGCCTTCACAAGGTATAGCCTTTGATCCTACCAGTGGAATCTTTAAAACAAATAATCAGGTGCCCGGTACTTATAGATTTAAATATGTCCTGGAATCGAATGGAGTTTGTCCGGATGATGAAACAGAAGTCTCCGTCGAGATCAATGCGCTGCCAACTGTAATCATAGTAGACAATGTGGCTCTTAATTGTGACAATCCTATTCAAAGTCTTGATGCAAGTGGATCATCGTTCGGTGCGGAGTATGACATCATCTGGACAGGACCTGGACTTCTGGATGCAAATGATCATACGCTTCAGCCATCAATAGATCAGGCGGGTAACTATGTGTTGACGATTGAGAATACACTGACGGGTTGCAGCAATACAGCTTCAGTCACGGTTATTGCAAACACAGATCCTCCGACCAATGCTATTATCAGCAGTCATGATCCTGCGTGCTTTGGAGAACAAAATGCATTCATTCATATTGACCAGGTGATAGGAGGGGAGCCTCCGTATGCATTCAGCTTGAATAATGGTGTATCAAGTGCAAGTGCTTATTATGATAATCTGTCAGCAGGTGAGTACACGCTTGTGGTGACAGACGATAATGGATGTCTCTGGGATACTACGATTGTACTGGTTGAACAGGCTACTGTGCAGATTGAGCTCGGACCTGATATCGAACTCGATCTGGGAGAAAGCACCACTGTACATGCGGTAGTCAATTTGCCTGCAGATCAAATCGAACAATTGTCCTGGACACCGGAGGCCTTGATCGAATGTGTCGACGTGAATTGCCTGGAAGTCAATCTCTATCCATTTTATTCTTTCACCCTGAATGCGACAGTATCTGATCTCAATGGCTGTAAGAGTACCGATGCCCTCAATATCGTAGTAGATGCCGACCGGAATGTCTACATCCCCAATGTCTTCTCTCCCAACGGCGATGGTACCAATGATCTCTTCTTCATCACCGGGAATGCAAATCAAATCAAGCGTGTGACACAATTCACCATCTTTAATCGCTGGGGCGGGGTGGTGTATGAAGCCCAAGATTTCTCACTCAACGATCCGGCTAATGGTTGGGATGGCCATGACAGAGATAAACTTGTGAATCCGGGCGTGTTTACGTATGTGGTAGAGGTTGAGTTTATTGATGGGATTGTGTTGAGGTATTTGAGGGATGTGACTGTGGTGAGGTAGAGAAGGGTTTCTGGGAGGTATTTCTAAAGGAATTAACTGACGATCTTGTTTTGTCAACTTTTCTTGCCTCCTTAACGAAATTATCTACACACCGAAGTATTATGTTTTCATCTAATTCTTGCGGATTGACAACCATGAACTATATATTTTGAAACTCATAATGATGTCAACTGCTTTTACTTTGGAATATTTTGTTGTAGATATTTAGATACCTCATCAATGAATTCAGGGAGTGACATTTCTTTGATTTCAGATTTTGCGAAATTCTCTGCGTCTGTAGTATTGTGCTCTGGATAGTATTTGCCAATTTTCTCAATGAATAGACTTTTATTAAAGTCAATAAAATCAGAATATATTTTCCCAGAACTCTTCAGCCCTCTAAGATTAACTGTTTCAGTAAACCAAGCCCTTAAGCACTCTATTAATCTTTCAGGATTATCTTCATGATTTTTTATATCAAATCCGTTAATGTCTGAAATTGCCTTCATATATTCAAACTGCTTTGCCTCAAGAATTAGTGAGCGTTTATCTGAAAAAGTAGAATCAAATATTCTTAGGTCCATAGTCCAATCCAAGTTCGAATGGCATATTCAAGCGATAATATTCATCGACTTTCTTGGCTTGAAGCCTAGAAAGGTCGTGGATTGCGTATCTAGAATCCTTGATTAGCCCAATTATCTTTTCCAAACGTGATAGTCCAGAATCCGAAGATTCTAGAGAAATCCGAGGTTTGAAACCGAAGTAGACAACTACAAAAACTAATGGTTTTAGCAGCAAAAAATATTCATCATCAAATGGGCAATTGATGAAAACATTTTGGTTGTAATGAGGATGCTTTAGCACTAATTCTTTCTATCTCTTGGTGGAAACGGATCGTCTCCATAGGAATTGCGATTTTGAATCGTGCCATCTTTGCCATGAATGAAGAGATCGGTTCCTTCCTTTTTGCTTATAGCAATACCATAATTCCTCGCTTCTTCTTTTGTACCAAAGACTTTAGATGCCCTTGAGGAACTCGACTTTTTAACAGCCCACCCTCCTGATTTTGATGAGATTACATGATTACTCTTCTTGCTCATAATCTTAAAGATAAGTAAACTTAACAATGCTCTACTTTATAAGGTTCCAATTTGCAGGGCAATTATTAGTTTTTAGTGATAAGCAACCGTGTTTTCTAAAGAACCCAAACGCCTGCCAACGTCAAGTAAGCTCTTCGTCCTGTGGCACGAGTTAGAGAAAGGAAGGAATTTTCTGTATTGATCTTCATTCTCATTTTTATTTGGCACACCCTCCGGGCATGCTGTCATTGATAAATTTAGAAAACAAATTACCTTCGAGCCTCACTCTAAATACTTGTTTATGAAAAAAATACTTTACACAATTTGTTTGATCTCTGCATGCCTGAGTCTCCATGCTCAGATCATTTTCCAGGAGGATTTTGATGGAGTCGCAGGTCCCACAGCGGGCGGAGCCGGCACGTATTCTTTTCCTTCAGGTTGGTTGCTCAGAAACGTGGACAACCGGACAGCACATACTAGTGTAGGTTATGTGAATGACGCCTGGGAACGCCGGGAGGATTTTAATTTTAGTGTACTGGATTCGTGTGCGTTCAGTACATCATGGTATACGCCTTTCGGACAGGCCGATGATTGGATGTGGACTCCTGCTATTAACGTTACGGACAATTGCATCCTGCGGTGGAATGCAGTGACGTATGACGGAGAGTTCCCCGATGGATACGAAGTACGGATCATGGTCTCTCCAAATGTTCCAACAGGTGGCACCGGAGTCCTCGGGAATCAGGTATCCGCTTCGACACTCCTATTCTCTATAGCGGCCGAAAACACTTCCTGGACTACACGTATGGTTGACTTATCCGCTTATGAAGACGAAACCGTGTATATCGGGTTTCGCAATAATACTAACGATCAGTTCTTGTTGCTCATTGACGATGTGATCGTTGAGCGGGTACTTGACTATGATGCCCGTCTCGTAAGTACGGATAAGATTGAGTATTCCCAGGTGCCTGCAAACCAGGAGCGCGAGTTTCTGTTTTCTGGAACGATTGATAATCTGGGATCCTTTCAGGTCACTGATGTGACGTTGCAAGTGAATGTATTTGACGAGAGCAATATGAACGTATTCTCGGTCTCCAGCCCTACATGGCCGGCCCTCGATCCTAATGATGATGTGAACCTGGCTACTTCAAGCCCGTTTATACCTGCTATCCCGGGTGTGTATCGAGTGCATTATGAAGTAGACATTGCTGAAACCGATGATCAGCCTGCGAATGATACGACTTCGAGGTATCTCACGATCAGTGATACAATATATGCAAGGGATGAGGGTGCACTTACCAATCAAATAGGTATCGGAGCAGGCAATGGTGGATATGTCGGGCAGGAATTT
>JANNQA010000187.1:0-13426 GCA_031400515.1 Bacteroidota bacterium | reverse complement strand
TGACAAGGCCGATGATATAAGGAAACAAAGAAAATTTTCACCTTATAAAAGTCCTTCCAGAAGAGCAATTCTGGAAGGACTTTTTTTTTATGCCAAAATGCGATATGAAACAAACAACAGACATTTCCAAAGTCCAGAACCACAATGACCGGAAAGACATTCGCGAACTTGAAACCAAGATACTCGCATACAGGAATGGCACAATGCATGATGAGCGGTTCAGGCACTTTCGCTTGACTCGCGGTGTCTATGGACAACGTCAGACAGGTGTACAGATGTTTAGGACGAAAATTCCCTTTGGCAGACTCACTGGAGAGCAACTCGTGCGCATCGCAGATGTTGCAGAACAATTTACGAATGGGAATCTCCATCTTACGACAAGACAGAACATTCAGCTTCATCATATCAAGCTCGATGATTCTCCGGCGATCTGGGCCGCACTTGCCGAAACGGGTGTCACAGGACGTGAAGCTTGTGGAAATACGGTCCGCAATTTTACTGCATCAGCGATGGCGGGAGTTGATCCGCATGAACCGTTCGATGTCTCGCCTTATGCATTTGCCTCGTATGAGTATTTCCTTCGCAATCCTATTTGCCAGGATATGGGGAGAAAAATTAAAATCGCTTTCTCATCGAGCGAAATGGATTCTGCCTATACATACTTTCATGACTTCGGGTTTGTCCCGCGTATCGAGGAACGGACAGGAATCAGGGGTTTCAAAGTAGTCATTGGTGGAGGCCTTGGCGCACAATCCATCATAGCACCGACAGCATACGAGTTTTTGCCAACGGATCAGATCATTCCGTTTATGGCAGCATCGATCAGAGTATTCGACAGACTTGGAGAACGTCAAAAGAGATTTAAAGCCAGATTGAAATTCCTTGTCGATGAACTCGGTCTCGATGAATTCTTAAGACTAGTGGATGCTGAAAGAGCCGGCCTGGATTTGCAATCCGTTCCGATTGAACCCCTCGATCAGGAAGTCGTAAGAGGACATACTGTAGATGGCATCATAGAGACGCCATTTGATTCTACTTCTTTCGATACATGGAAACGCACTAATGTGTTTGAACAAAAGCAACAGGGTTCGTATGGTATACATATCCGTGTGCCTCTGGGTAATCTAAACGCTGAAGACGCCCGTGCTTTGGTTGAGATCACAAATCAGTATACAGCAGACGACATTCGTATTACTGTAAATCAAGGTCTTCTTCTCCGCTTCATTTCATCGAATGATCTGCCGGCTGTTTTCAATAGGCTTCATCTGATTGGCCTGGCACTTCCTGGTTTTGGTTCTACTGTCGATGTCACCGCTTGTCCGGGTACAGACACGTGCAATCTTGGAGTCACAAACAGTACAGCGCTCGCGCAAGTCCTCGAATCTTTGATCACAAATGAATTTCCAGAACTCTATGGCGAACGTGAGATCCAAATAAAGATCAGTGGTTGTATGAATTCCTGTGGTCAACATATGGCCGCAAATATTGGCTTTCATGGTAGCTCTATCAAAATCGGAAATGACATCTTGCCTGCAATGCAAGTGGTATTAGGTGGAGGCGTAGAACGGGATGGCACTGGAAGTGTAGCCGACAAAGTGATTAAGATCCCGACAAAGAGAATCCCTCAGGTAGTTCGATCAGTCATTCAACATTATCGCACACATAGACTTCCTGACGAGAACTTCAACACAGTTTTCCGTCGTTTGGGGACCAAGTCATACTATGACCTGCTCAAACCTCTGGCCAATACAAAAGACTTGTCATCTGAAGATTTCCAGGATTGGGGACAAGTGGATTCTGAAACATATGTGCGTGAGATTGGTGTCGGAGAATGCGCGGGTGTGAGTTATGATCTTGTCAGCGCGATCATCTCAGATGCACAAGACAAAGGTGTGCTTGCACAACAATCATTGACTGCGGGTCACTTTGGTGATAGCTTGTATCATAGCTATAATGTCTTTGTGATTGGCGCAAAAGCAATCCTCCTCAGCAAAGAAATCATGTGCAATACACATATCGGTATCATTCAGGATTTTCAAAAAGAGTTTGGAGAAAGTGCTCTGTTCAATTTTAGTACTCCATTCGAAACATATGTCCTTTCATTCAACAAAGAGACTCCTGCAAAGGAATTTGCTGAATCTTATCACAACGAAGCCATCCAGTTCTTAGACAATATCGTAAGCTATAGGTCACAACCTGCAGCGCCTCAGGAAGATGCATTGGTCGTACAAGCATACTATAGTGCATAACCATGAATAACCCAAAGCTGATACTCGTAGGTGCAGGCCCTGGGGCAATAGATCTCATCACACTTCGTGGTGTAGAAGCTATACGTAATGCAGACGTCATTCTCTATGATGCGTTGGTGAATGCAGAATTGCTGAAGTATGCAAGGCCTGGTGCGGATATCAGATTTGTAGGAAAGCGAGCAGGGGTTCATTCTTTGAGACAGGGGGAGATTAATCAAATGATCGTTGCAATTGCGCATGAAAAAGGCGTTGTGGTAAGGCTCAAAGGTGGTGATCCATTTGTGTTTGGTCGTGGATACGAAGAAATCCAATATGCAAGCGAGCATGGACTGGAAGTCGAAGTTGTACCTGGGATATCCAGCGCTTTTGCAGTACCAGCTTTACAAGGTATTCCTGTGACTCATCGTGGTGTGAGCCGAAGTGTGAGAATTATTTCTGCAACAACAGAAGAAGAATCATCGTCAGTTGAACTGAACACGCTTTTGAATGCAGATGAAACGGTCGTCATTTTCATGGGATTCAACAGACTAAAAGAAATTGTCGCGAACTACCATTCAAATGGCTTTTCTGAATTACCAATCGCCGTTATTCAATCAGGTACTACGGCAACCGAACGTATTGCCATTGGTACAATAGAGAATATTCTTGAAGAAGTTGAGACGCAACAACTATCAACACCAGCCTTGATTGTCATTGGTGAAGTAGTCCGTTTGCATCCGAGTTTCAAAAACACTCCCAGCTATGTCTAAGAATCCCTTATATCCTGTATTTCTCAAACTCGATCAACTACAGGTGCTGATTGTAGGTGGAGGTGCAGTTGCCCAGGAAAAACTGCATTTTTTATTGAATAGCAGTCCAAATGCAAATGTCACTCTCGTAGCAAGAGAAATCAGCGATGCCGTTTGGGATACTCTCAATCATTTTGATACAATAGTAAAACTGCACATCCGCGAGTTCGTCGCCTCGGATCTAGATGGTATTCAAATTGTCCTGGCTGCTACGAATGATCGTGAAACGAATTCCTCTATCCGTGACCTTGCTAAGGCGAAAAATATTCTCGTGAATGTAGCCGACACGCCTGATCTCTGCGATTTCTATCTGGGATCTATCGTCACAAAGGGTTCATTGAAAATCGGCATCTCCACAAATGGTCAGTCCCCTACCCTCGCGAAACGTGTCAGACAATTCCTTGAGTCAGCGTTACCTGATGAGATTGACCTATTGATAGAAAATCTGTCGGCATATCGGAATACAATTGGTGGTGATTTCGAACATAAAGTAAAAACACTCAATGCTCTGACCTCATCACTGATCAATGAGAACATTTCAGTAAAACAATAAGCAGACGATCACACATGGACATTCAAAAACTCAATATTGCATTTCAGCATCTTTCTGTGTCAGAACGAATTCAGGAGTTGTATTCCCATTTCAAAGAGGAGGAGATTCTCGTGACATCTTCATTTGGGGCTAACTCGGCTTACCTCTTATATCAAATCAGTAAAGCACATGCTACTCAGCCGATTCATTTTATCGACACACAATATCACTTTCAGGAGACCCTGGATTACAAAGCAGAGCTAAGCACGCGATTCGGCTTGCACGTCGTAGACATCCTACCGGAACAGAGCGAACATAATCTGACTCAGGAAGAATCATGGTGGATAGAGCATCCCAAAATGTGTTGTGCAATAAATAAGATCGCACCCTTAAATCGCATCAAAGACAGATATCGCATTTGGATAAGTGGATTGATGGCATTCCAGACACCTTTCAGGGCAGGTCTGCAGGTCTTTGATGACACACAGCGCATCATCAAGTTTCATCCCATGATTGATCTGGAAGAAGGTCAATTTCTGTATGAGTACGGCTTTCACAATTTACCCCAACATCCATTGACCCAGCATGGCTACACTTCCATAGGCTGTCAGCATTGTACTGTTCCGGCAGAAGGACGCAATGGTCGTTGGGCAGACTCAAGCCATACTGAATGCGGTATTCATCTCAACGGAAATCACAAAAAGCCAATAGCATCACATGCAAGCGTATAAGACATTGATACCAGAATTCGATCCATTGCGCCTTGCTGTAGTTGGCATCAGTCATCGTGAGGCAACCCTTGCGATACGTGAGAAGTTTGTATTGAATACAGAATCACGTCATCGGCTGTATCCGGTATTGCATCACGCGGGTCTACCCTTTTGCATGATCTTATCAACATGCAATCGCACAGAAATCTACACCGACGTGGCGCATATTGAGGCAGCGGTTGAATTCTGGTTCTATGAGAATTCAATTCCATCGGATGCACAGAACTTACTGTTCAATCTCAATGGTCATCGGGCTGTGAAGCATCTCTTCTCAGTAGTGTCAGGAACTGAGTCGCAGATTCCAGGTGATATGCAAATTACGCAACAGGTTATCCAGGCATTTGAAGAAGCCCGGAACGCCAGCCTCGCACATGGACTTTTTGAAAAGTTGATTAACCAGGCGTTGTATTGCGGCAAGAGAGTGAAGTCTGAAACAAAGCTATCCTCAGGAATTTCGTCTGTACCATCTGCTGTCACGATGCTTGTACGAAAATATCTTCAACCCCATGATCGTGTCGTGATTCTGGGTGTTGGCAATGTTGGTAAAATCAGTTGTCGCAATCTTATCAAAACAATACCTGCAGAACATATCACTGTCATCAATCGCACAGAAAATAAATCTGTTGAACTTGCTCAAGCCCTGGGCGTAAATACCGTACCCTACGAAGCGAAAGACGAGGCGATCATAAACGCAGATATTTTGATTGTCTCTACATCAGCTCATGCACCAGTGATTACCAAAGATCTGTTGACAAGCGGACGCCGAAAAATCATCCTGGACCTCTCAATGCCCTCTGGTGTAGCTCCGGATGTCGCATCGGTGAATGGAGTCACAGTATTGAATCTCGATAGCATCTCACGTCTTCTAGAATCGCATATCGGAGAACGCGAAGCAGAACTTACAAATGCCGCAGATATTATTTCAAATGAAATACAGTCGAGTGACCAATGGTGGCGTCGTCGTGCAGTCTATCTGCGCAATGCTCCGCACATACAATTAAATCAACGTCTACGAAAACATGCCTGATACACTTCGACTCGGCACACGGACCAGCAAGTTGGCACTGTGGCAGGCATATCAGGTGGGTAATGCACTCATCGATCATGGGTACACCATACAGTACGTAGAAATACAATCAGAAGGTGATATTCGATTAGACATTCCTCTTGATCAATTCGGAGTCCCGGGAGTATTTACAGATCGTTTCGACAAGGCACTCTTTGATGATGAAATAGATCTTGCGGTACATTCTCTTAAGGATTATCCTGCGACAATACCACAAGGGCTGGCAATTGGAGCGCACTTGAAAAGAGATAATCCGATAGATACACTCGTCCTGCGAAAACCCATAGATCATCTGGATCCGTCGAAGCTATATTTGATTGCGACCAGCAGTAGTCGTCGCAAAGCACAGTGGCTTGCCCGATATCCGCTAAGTACAATGACAGATCTTCGGGGGAATGTACCCACACGCCTTGCGAAACTCTATGAGAGCGATTGGGATGGAGCGATTTTCGCACGTGCCGGACTTGATAGATTGGGTCTGCGGCCACCACATACGATAGACCTTGGCTGGATGATTCCTGCACCTGCACAAGCAGTCATCGCTGCGGTGTGCAGAAGCGACGATGAGGCGGTCCTGCATGCATTATCATTGATTGATCATGGACCTTCTGCTTATGTGGCTACAGTGGAGCGGACCTTTCTTGCTGGATTGGGTGGCGGCTGCGAATCACCTATTGGAGCACTTGCTACGTTGCATAATACATCAGTGCATTTCAAGGGCTGTGTTTTTCATCGAAACAATGGCGCGCAATATCAGATCGACACGACGCGGGATAAAATGAACGCCCGACAGCTTGCGGAAGATCTTGTAAGAGATATCTCTGCACAATTTCAATCAGATGGAACTCCTGTCACCGAAACTTCTTAACGATGAAATCCATCCTGATCGTGAAATATCTGACTCCCTGGCATCAGGAAATACTGAATGAACGGAAGATAAATTACGACCAGGTTGCACCACTCTCTTTCGAATACATTTATAATCCGGAAGTTATCCAACAACAAATGCATGCCGCCAATCACATTGTCATTACCAGCAGTAAAAGTATCGAAGCGTTAAAATTGATACCTGTCAATGAACGTGCTGACAAACGCATCTCTGTCGTTGGTGAACATACTACGCAAGAGCTAATTACGATTGGTTTTAAGAAAATCCATGATGCAAAAAACAGCGAAGAACTTGCATTGTCCGGAAAATGGAACAGGACACAGCCACTGCTCTATCTCTGTGGCAATCTTAGAAAAGATACACTCAGTGACTTCTGGCAAAATCATCAAGTCCCGTTTACAGAAGCAATCGTGTACAAGACACAATTTCTCCACCCTGTCATTGATGCTTCCTTGCATTCCTGTATTTTATTTTTCAGTCCATCCAGTGTTACAAGTGTTTGTTCGTCTAATACTCTGCCATCAGACATGTTGATCGGATCAATTGGCCAATCTACAACGCAACGGTTGCATCAGTATCATTTTACCAATATCATTGAAGCTCCTGAGAGTACTTTTGTTTCATTAATAGATACAATTACAAAACTCATATGAAACGTCATCGTATCCTGAGAAAGAATACGGCTATCCGTGCACTGGTGGAGGAAACCCGACTGCATGCTTCTGATTTCATTGTTCCATTATTCATTATTGAAGGAAAGGACAGAACAGAGCCTATCACTTCGATGCCGGGATATTTTCGCATGACTCTCGACAAGACTCTGAAAGAGTTAAGTGCAATTCACACAGAAGGCTTGCGTTCGGTTCTGTTATTTGTCATGGTGCCAGAACAAAAGAAAGATAATCTTGGTACCGAAGCAATCAATCCTCACGGTCTTATGCAGACTTCTATATATGCAATCAAGGATAGCTTTCCCGATCTTCTTGTGTTTTCAGACGTGGCTTTGGACCCCTATTCGAGTTTCGGACATGATGGTATCGTGGAGAGAGAGAAAATTCTGAATGACGAAACAATTTCTGTTCTCGCGGAGATGTCTGTGTCACATGCGGAGGCGGGAGTGGATTTTGTCGCACCATCTGATATGATGGATGGCAGGATTTCTGCGATTCGAAAAAGTCTTGAAGCCACAAGGCATAAGGAAGTGGGTATCCTTTCTTACAGTGCAAAGTTTGCTTCTGGATTTTATGGTCCATTTCGCGATGCACTTGACTCAGCTCCGGGATTTGGTGATAAAAAGACATATCAACTCAATCCGGCGAATATCAAAGAAGCGATCAAAGAAACTCTTACTGATGTCGAAGAAGGAGCAGATATCGTCATGGTGAAGCCAGCTCTACCCTATCTGGATGTGATCCGTGCGGTAAAGGAACGTGTGCATGTCCCAGTGGCTGCTTACCAGGTTTCTGGCGAATATGCGATGATCAAAGCTGCCTCGGCACAGGGATGGCTTGATCACGATACTGCAGTTGTAGAAACACTGACAAGTATTCGACGAGCCGGTGCGGATTGCATTGCCACGTATTTTGCAAGAGACGCGGTACGTATCTTGGGCTTATGACAAATCTGCGTCCTAAGAGTCTGGATATTTTCACACGATCCCGGCGATACATTCCCGGTGGCGTGAATTCACCTGTGCGCGCATTTGCTGCAGTCGGAGGAACACCTGTAATCATATCGGACGCAAAAGGACCTTATCTCTATGATGTAGACGGCAATCAATACATCGACCTGATCAATGCATGGGGACCAATGATCCTCGGCCATGCACATCCGCAAGTCGTCGAAGCAATTCATCAACAAATTGAAAAAGGAACTGTCTACGGTACACCTACAGAGCTTGAACTGGACATGGCACAACTCATTTGTGATAATGTCCCAAATATTAACAAGTTACGCATGGTGAGTTCTGGAACAGAAGCGTGCATGAGTGCTGTAAGATTAGCGCGGGGTTATACCGGACGATCCAGAGTGATCAAATTTGAAGGCTGCTATCATGGGCATCACGACAGCTTTCTCGTCAAAGCCGGCAGCGGAGTATTGACAGCAGGACTTCCATCAAGTGATGGCGTACCAGAAGCGATGACCCAACTAGTCCATCTTGCCAAATACAACAACATTGAGAGCGTACGTCTGCTTTTCGAAAAATATCCGAATGAAATCGCGGCTGTGATTATTGAACCTGTTGCCGGAAATATGGGATGTATTCCACCGATGCCTGGTTTTCTTAAAGCGCTTCGCAAGTTGTGTACTGACAATAATACCGTGTTGATTTTCGATGAAGTAATGTCTGGCTTCCGTCTTGCGTTTGGAGGAGCCCAGGAGTATTTACAGATTGACGCAGATCTTATTTGTCTTGGTAAAATCATTGGCGGTGGATTGCCTGTCGGTGCTTTTGGCGGCAAAACTGAAATCATGAATTTACTTGCACCTATTGGTCCGGTATATCAGGCAGGGACACTTTCCGGGAATGCCATCAGTATGGCTGCCGGATTTGCAACGCTCAGTATACTGCATAAACATCAGGACATATATTCTTCTATTGCAAACACGGGACACCAGTTGAACACGGAGATCAGGAAAATATTTTCGGAGAAAGGTATTCCCGGATATATCACTCAGGTGGGGTCCATGCTCTCGATATTTTTTACAGATAAAGAGGTCATTGATCTTGACACAGCGCTCACATCCGACACTCGCTTGTTTGCACGCTTCTTTCACCATATGCTCGATCATGGCGTATATCTGCCCCCGTCTCAATTCGAGAGCTGGTTTCTTTCAGCCCAGATTGGAGAAAAGGAGATAAATCACATTCTAGAAGCAACCTCGTCATTCTAATTTTCTTTAGGTCATTTTCTTTCTGGCATCTCGTATCTGCACTGAACGGTTATCACATTGAGTCCTTCGACTACGCTCAGGATCTCCGCTACGCTTCGATTTGAACTTGAGTTTGCACTTGAGTTTGAGTTTTTCTTCCATTTCTCCCCATCCCGATTATATTTGCCGGCCATGGCAGGAAACAATCAATTCTCAAATTTTCCAATTATTGGAATTCTCGGCGGAGGACAACTAGGCAAAATGCTCTGTCAGCAGGCGAGTAAATGGAGTCTTCACACACATGTCCTCGATAGGTCCTGGAATTATCCGGCTGCTTCTGTCTGTGAAAACTTCGTGGAAGGCGACTTTACGAGATACAAAGACGTGATGGCTTTTGGTCGAGATATGGACGTCTTAACCATTGAAATTGAGGGTGTTAATAGCGATGCCATGCATGGATTGGTTGAAGAGGGGATCAAGGTGCATCCGGATCCATTAGCGTTAGATATTATCAAGGACAAACACGAACAGAAACTATTCTACCTGAAACATGGACTGCCTTCCAGTTCGTTTATTGGCTTTGACGGTCTTGAGGGCCTGCGGGCTGCAATCAAGACAAATGTGCTTGACTATCCATTTGTCCTGAAAGCGCGTAAAGACGGGTATGATGGTCGAGGGGTCCTGATCATTCGCACGCCAGCCGATCTTGACAAGGCCTTTGATGTGCCGTGTATCGCAGAACCGTTAGTAGATATAGAGATGGAGATTGCTGTCATCGTTGCAAGAAATGCCCATGGAGAAGTTCGCTCATTTCCCCCTGTAGGTATGACTTTTCATCCGACCGCGAATCTTGTTGAGTATCTCTTTTGTCCCGCTGGCATTGGTTCCTCACTGGAACAGGAAGCAATACAAATTGCACAATCTGCTGCTGAAGCCTTCGGGATCTGTGGTCTTCTCGCAGTTGAGATGTTTCTCACCACGGATGGTGATCTGCTCATCAATGAAGTAGCACCGCGTCCTCACAACAGCGGGCATCATACAATCGAAGCCTGCAATGTCTCACAATACGAACAGCACCTCCGTGCAATTCTGAACCTGCCTCTCGCGGATATACAACTCAAATCACCGACTGTCATGGTCAATCTCCTGGGTGATCCGAGTCACTCCGGTCCGGTGCAATACCTCGGGTTACAAGAGTGCATGCGCATGACTGATAGTCACTTACACCTATATGGAAAAATTGAAACACGGCCATGGAGAAAGATGGGCCATGTCACCGTACTGGCTCCGAATATGAAACAAGCCTTGGAAAAAGCAAAGTTTATCAAAGACACATTAAAGGTGATATCATGAGCACACCATTGGTAAGCATCATTATGGGATCTGATTCTGATCTGACTGTGATGCAAGGTGCTGCAGATATCCTTGCTGAATTTGGTATTGCTCATGAAATTTCGATTGTATCTGCTCATCGCACACCAGAGCGCATGTTTGAGTTTGCAAAGACCGCACATACACGCGGAATCAAGGTCATTATTGCTGGAGCAGGTGGCGCTGCCCATCTCCCGGGTATGGTTGCATCACTCTCCCCTCTTCCAGTCATCGGCGTCCCTGTAAAGTCGTCTAATTCACTTGATGGCTGGGACAGCATTCTTTCTATTCTGCAAATGCCGAACGGAGTCCCTGTAGCTACAGTCGCATTGAATGCGGCACAGAATGCAGGTATTCTCGCAGCACAGATCCTGGGCATTGGTGATCCGGCCATTCAAAAACAAGTGATCACATACAAAACAGGTCTTCGTGAACATGTCGAGAAAAAAGCACTTAAGTTTTCGAAGCAAAAAAAACGGATCAACGGATGAACCGCCTTCGCTTCCTTCGGCGGTCGAAGACGGATCAACGGAGGAAAAACCAAAATAATTACCTCTTGTCGTAAGGTCAGTTCATCTCACGGAAAATATTCTTCATTTCATCCATTTATCATTTCATCATTTCCTCCCTCACTCTTCCTTCTGCAAAATCGCCAGACCGACTTTGATAATACCATAGTGGATTTCTTCCGGTAGTGCGTCCTTGATCATCTTTGCCTGATCGGGCTTTCCATTTGCAAGCCATGCTGTTTTGATCTGGGCAAGCTGATTCTGTGTGATGAATTTCATGAGGTCAATATCCTCTCCCATCAGGTAGAGATCGGCCAGATGTCCATAAATGGTTTGGAAGGATAATTGACGTTCTGCTGCAACTTGCTCCGGAGTCCGCCCGATATTGATCAATCTTAATGTTTCAAGTTGTGTTTTACCCTTTGGATTTTTCAAATGACTCTGAGAAGCAATAAACTCTTTGATCACCTGAATGATTTGCGGACCATACTCTTCAGCTTTGAATTGACCGATGCCTGGAATACTCCGCAGTTGTGTAAGCGTAAGTGGACGCATTGCAACAATCTCCTGCAGAATGAGGTCGGTAAAAATGACGTACGCCGGCGTTTTATACATCTGCGACAATTGCCTTCTGACCTCACGTAACTTTTCAAACAAATCTTCTTCAAACTGTTCTCCTTTTGATTTTTGTTTTTCCACTTGCACAGCGACATGATCCTCTGTCTTATACAAGGTCACTTTTTTGGTGCCATAGAGCACTTCATTGCTCAATGGCGTGAGATTGAGTTTCGAACCACGCGTATAGTCTATCTCGAATAATCCAAGATTAATCATTTGAGTCAGGTAATGAATCCACTCGGCGCGAGCGAGATCTCTACCTGCGCCAAATGTTTTGATCTTATCCCATTGATTGTCCCGAATCTCCTGACGATAAGACGCTCTCAGGATGTCCACGATATCGATGAGTTTCGTTTCTAAACCGGAGCGTACACAGACAGACATCGCCTTTTGCGCGAGACTTGTCCCGTCGAAACCTTTGGGAGGCGCTTTACAATTATCACAATGGCCACATCCTGCTTCCCGATATTCTCCGAAATAATTCAAGATGACATTCGTGCGGCAACTATTTGCCTGACTCAGTTCCCAGATGCGCTCAAGCTTCTCAGTTTGCACTATTTTGAATTCTTCGTTCGCCTGACTTTCGGTAATGAATTTCTCATAGACCTGCAGATCACGGAAACTATAAAAAAGTAATGCCTCTGCCGGCGCACCATCACGTCCTGACCTGCCGATTTCCTGGTAATAGCTTTCCACATTCTTCGGCATGTTGTAATGCACGATCCAGCGAATATTTGATTTGTCTATCCCCATTCCGAATGCAATCGTTGCACAGACGATTTGTATCTCATCACGTTGGAATGCTTCCTGAACCTTTCGTCGTTGGGCAGTCTCTACCTCAGCATGATAGTGTGCCGCACGATAGCCCATTGCGCGCAATCGCTCTGCAACTTCCTCAGTACTCTTCCGGCTAAGACAATACACAATGCCCGGTTGATTATTCCTCCGCTCAAGAAATCGTTGTAATTGCAGCATCCTTCCCTGGCCAGGTTTTACTGCAATGTGAATATTTGGTCTTTCGAAGCTGGAAAGAAAAAGCCGCGGATTGCGGAGTCCAAGTTGAATTCCTATATCCTTTTGTGTTGCTTTATCAGCAGTGGCTGTCAACGCAAGCACGGGAACATTTGGAAACAATTCAACAAGTCGGCGCAACGCAGCATACTCGGGCCGGAAGTCATTGCCCCAGATAGAAACACAATGCGCTTCATCAATCGCAATCAGCGTAAGTTTCTTAGGTCTGAGATAATCGAAGAACCGCTGTGATAGTACTTTTTCCGGTGACACATAGAGTAATCGAATTTGATCAGCTGCGATGGCCCTATGCGTCTTATTGATTTCATCTGCTGACTGACCGCTATTGATAGCAGCCGCATTGATACCATTTGCTCGTAAGGCCTGAACCTGATCGGTCATCAATGCAATCAATGGCGAAATCACAAGCACCATGTCATTCGAGACAAGCGCGGGTATCTGATAGCACAATGACTTTCCTCCGCCAGTAGGCATGATCACCAGTGCATCATTTCCTCCAAGTACATGATTGATGATCTCTTCCTGAGGTGGTCGGAAAGCATCGTAACCGAAATGGGTTTTAAGAGCATCATGCAATGTGGCTGTTGTAGTGAGTACAGACATGGATAGTGGTTTTGCGGTTTATGGGGATGAAAATAGGAAAAGAATTGTCGATTCTCGATTCTCGATTCTAAAAGAAGGCGGAACGGCAGAACGGCGGAAGGGCGGAAGGGATCAACGGATCAAGG
>JANNQA010000142.1:0-44363 GCA_031400515.1 Bacteroidota bacterium | reverse complement strand
AAGAAGGCTGAGGCTAAGGCTCCCGACTACGCCGAGCTACGTCGGGCGAAGAAGGCTAAGGCGAAGGAAGACAAGCCACTTACAAGCTACTTACAAGACACTTACAAGCTACTTACCAAGCCACTTACAAGCCACCCTTCGACTCTCTTCGTTCGCTCAGGGCATGCTTACAAGCCACTTACAAGCCACTTAACTAGAAGTTGATATACCTCTCCGGATTAGTTGGGTTTCCATCAATCCAAAGTTCGAAATGGAGATGAGGCCCTGAGGAGGTCTCTCCAGTATTGCCGATGATCGCGACTGCCTCGCCCGCCTTCACCCTTGTACCTAATCGCTTGAGATTGCGTGAGTTGTGTTTATAAAAGCTGACGATATTTCCTGAGTGCTGGATACCGATGGTATTTCCTGTTTCAAGGGTCCAATCTGCTGCAATCACAGTACCATCCAGGATAGCCACGACGGGCGTGTTTTCCGGAGCAAGAATATCTGTGCCATAATGTGCCGAATTCTGGTCGTACCTGGCACTGACTGCGCCGCGCAAAGGAGGAACAACCTGCAGAAAGCTTGTCCCGTGAAGTTCACTTACTGTATTATCGTTGTCCTGCAGATCCGGGGATACCAGAGCAGGCTCTGATCCTAACGCATTCTGAGTCGCCGAACGTGGTTCTGTGGTACTGCTCCCCACTTGTCCGGTCACTTCAAGGGTATCGGAGTCCGGAATTCCTGAAATCAGGCTTCGGAAACGGGCGATATAGAGCCTTTGATTCTGCATTTCGACCTCGATGTCCTGGACTTTATTATTCAACTCCCTGTATTCGCGGCTTTCATAGACATTCGCATAGCCAGGGACCAGTTTGCGCAGTGGGGTCAGGAAAATGAGTGAAAACACCAGAGCCGACGTCACAATCAGGATGGCTGAAACGGCGATGTAGATATTCAGGATGGAAAGACGATAGGATCCGACCTCTGCCAGGGTGTCATCCCGGAGCAGAAGCAATCGATAGGGTTCCCGGATTCGTTTCCGTTTTGGTTGTATCATGATGGCTACCAATTAGGTTGGGCAAAATTGAAATAAATTTGCGTCCTGAACAGTTTATCATCCGTCGCATCTGCCATGTGCTGCCTGCTTAAAGGGATCATTGGCAAATCACGCGCATTTAACGAATTCATGAAGAAAGACATTACGACAAGACGATGCCTGAGTATCCTGGTTGTGACACTCCTGATGTCGGCATGTGCGACCCAAAAGAGCCGTCAGGATCAGTCCAAAATCGGTAAAATTTATCATGACGTCACAGCGAAGTACAATGGCTGGTTCAATGCCAACGAGATTGTCCAGGAAAGTATTCTCCAGCTTGAAAGTCAGCACCAGGACAACTACAACGAAATATTACCGCTTTATCGATATCGGGCCGCAACAAATCCTCAGGCCGTAGCAGCCAATCTGGATGAAGCGATTAAGAAAGTATCGGTTGTCGCCACATTACATGAAAACAGTCAATGGACCGATGACTGCTACTTATTAATCGGCCAATCCTTTTATCTGAAACAGGACTTCGAATCTGCGCAAAATGCCCTGGAATTCTTCATGGATGAATTCAATCCAGACGGAACCCGAATCAATAAAAAAGCACGTCGGAAGAATCCGAATGCAAGGAAAACACAATCCAAAGCGTCTGTCGACAGCGCACGTAAAAAAAGTGCAGTCGCAAAAGCACAGGAACGTGAACGCAAACAGTACAACAAACAAGTCCGCAAAGACAAAAAACAATCCTCCCGAAAAGGAGATGAAAATTCAGCGACTACACAGCGCAAGACTGCACGTGATGCTCCAGCTATCACTCTTGAGGCTCAACAAGCTCAAAAAGCTGCCGAGCTTGAGAAGAAAGGTGGCGATGAAAATCCCGGGGCACTAAAACATACACCGGCGCACCAGGAAGCTTCATTGTGGCTCGCTCGCACATATGTCGAACGTGAGAACTATCCGGGCGCAGAGCGTTTGCTGAACGGGCTTCGTTCAAATCCTGATCTTCAGGAAGAGGTAAAGAAAGAATTGCCAATCGTTGCGGCATATTATGCGCTGAAGCGTAAAAACTATGCTGGTGCAATTCCACACCTGGAATCGGCGGTCGAGCTCGCAGATAAAAAATCTGAAAAAGCAAGACTTGCATTTATCATGGCACAGATTGCTGAATTGGAGAAGAATTATGAGCTCGCTTCTCAATATTATGAACGTGTGCTTGACAATAATCCCGACTATGTCCTTGCCTTCAATGCACGTCTCAATATGGCCCGCACAAAATTAGAGGCTGGCGGACATTCTGTACAGGATGTTGCGACGATGTTAGAGAAGATGTTGAAGGATGAGAAAAATGCTGATTACAAGGATCAGATATACTTCACGCTCGCTCAACTTGCACTCAAAGAACCCAATGTGTCGAAAGCAATTGCAAATCTACAATTGGCAGCAGAGCATGGTGACAATAATTCCACGCAACTCACTGAGACGAATTTCCTGCTCGCACAACTGTACTTTGATACGGGTGACTATGTGAATGCGAAGTCGGCGTACGATGCAACGCTGGTGACCATGTCCAAGACGGATGCGCGCTACCGGCAGGTGGATCGTATGAGCAGGAATCTTACTGACATTGCGAGATATCTCACTGATATCACAATGCAGGATAGTCTGCTTGCGATTAGTATGATGAGTGAGCAAGACCGTATGGATCTTGCGAAGAAGCTACACAAGGAAGCTGCAAGTGCTGCTCAGAGTTCAGCTCAGAATAGTAATCTCCCACAAGGTGGGGCAGGTAAGGGCAACCCAGGTGGATCGAAGCCAGGTATGCCTCCTTCAGGCTCTCCACCACCTTCACGTCCGACTGCAGGAATCAGCGCAACTCCGAGTACTTTCTTTGCCTACCAGCAAAAGGAGCTGAAACGTGGGCAACGCGAGTTTGAAAACAATTGGGGCGATCGCCGATTGTCGGACAATTGGCGTGTGTCTGCATTGGCATCTTCCAGCGGCACGTTTGATGATCCCGTCGAAGAGGAGATCTCCGCTGTGGATGTGATCACGAAAGATGATATTTCCAAAATCTTCCGCGATGTACCAGACTCTGAGGAGAAAAAGGTTGTATCGCATGAGATCATTCAAAATGCGATGTTGCAACTTGGCTCTTTGTATCGTGATAAGCTCGAAGATTATAACCAATCCATAGAAATTCTTGAAAAATTACTCAGTACATATCCGGATACAAAATTTGCACTCGATGCATACTATCAACTCTATTTGAGTTATATCTCCATCAATAACCATGCAAAGGCTGAATACTATAAGAACCGGATCATCACTGAGTATGGTTCATCTAAGTATGCACTTGTATTGACTGATCCTGACTACCTGAGCAAGCAACTCTCAGAGGAGCAACGACTTGATCGTAATTATCAGGAAGTGTACAAGCTCGTGGAGAAGGGTGAATATGAAGAAGCGAAATCGCGTATCGATGAAGCAAGACAAACGTTCGGCACAGCCCACCCACTTCAGGCAAAGTATAGTATCCTTGAAGCAATGTGTATTGGAAATCTGGAAGGGAAGGAAGCATATGTAGAGGCATTGAAAGGTGTGATTGGGGGTTATCCCGGTACTCCTGAAGAAACAAAAGCGCGTGATATGCTTCTACTACTTGGAGAATATCAGGGATCGCGTCTGAATCTATCTACAGCTAGTGGACCAGATTACAAGGTTGCACTTGATGCCCAGCATTTCGTCCTCGTTCAAATCACAGGAACTAAGGATGCAGACGCGCAAGATGTGAAAGTCTCTATTTCAAATTACAACCGGAAGTATCATAGCCTGGACAAGTTGAAGATCTCTAGTCTGCGTTTCGACACGCAGGGCAATGATGTCATTGTGCTAGTCAGGTCTTTTAAAGATGGCGCTGCCGCCGTGAAATATTTCGAAGGGACAAAGAAAAATCCTGATGAATTTGTTCCGGCAGGAACCAATTTCGAAGTGTTTCCTGTGACACAACACAACTATCGCGAGATCGTAAGTCAAAAATCCATCGAAAGCTATCGGCCCTTTTTTAAAGAACACTACAAGGAGTAGGCCGAAAGCTGGTTAATCCGGTTAAGCCGGTGAAGCAGGTGAAACCGGGAAATTTGAAGTGCCGCGAAATAATGCGCCATTCATTTCAACTCAAGTATGATGCGATCGCATACCTCACTGAGCAGATCATATACTTCTTCAAAGCTCCCGTCAAAATATGGATCAGGAACATTGTTGTGCGAAGTGTCACTGAAGGACATGATATGACGTACTTTCTTTTGTTGTTCTACTGATCGTATCATCGATAGCATATGAGCGTGATTGTCCTCGTCCATCGTCAGGATGAGATCAAAATGATCAAGATCTATTCGTTGCACCTGCCTTGCCCTCTGCGCACGGATATCTACGCCACGTTTTGCACATACTGCGATCGCCCGTGAATCGGGTCTTTCTCCAACGTGCCAATTGCCGGTCCCGGCACTATCAATCTGCCAGTTCAGATTTGCCTTCATGGCCATATCGTTCAGGATACCTTCGGCCATTGGGGACCGACAGATGTTGCCGAGACAAACCATGAGAATTTTCATCGTGGCAAAGTAAACATTTCGGATATGGGATCTCGGATTTCGGAGGAACATACCGGTTGTCAAAACTTTAACGATCGCGGGTCAAAAGACGCCGCGAGGATTACCGCGAACTTGACCTTGCGGCGTTCCCAAGACCCACGAGCGTCAATCCGGATTCCGAAATCCGAAATCGAATTGCGGTTAAAATAATGTTAATGGCAGGCGCATGTTGTGCAATCCTACCAAATCACACATCCTGTATCAGTATTTCATTTATTCACAAACATTGAATTGTCATGTCAAAACACATTCTTCTAGCCATTGGAGGAATTGCAGCTCTTACGCTTGCTGCTACCTTTCCTCTCAGGGAGTCTCAGACTCCGAAACCACTTGTTGAACTATCTGATGATGGAGGTGATGATCTCACTGCCAAAACGATTGCACCGTTTGTTCAAAATGGGATTGACTGGCTCGCAGCTGCTCAAATGCCGAATGGAGGGTGGGGCGCAGGCCAGCATAGTATGCAGCACGTCCGCGATCCTCATGCAGTCCAAATCGATCCAGCTACTACAGCATTTGCAGCAATGGCTCTATTGCGTGCAGGCAATACATTATACACAGGCAAGTACTCATCCCAGGTACGCAAAGCGTTGGATGTTCTTTTGACGATGATCGAAACTGCTCCCAATGGAGGTAATATCACATCGATCACAGGTACGCAACCACAGAATAAACTTGGCCAGAACATAGACGTGGCAATGGCATCACAGTTTCTCTCCAAAATCAAAACGACGATACCAAAGGATGATGCATTGGTGAAACGTATTGACAATGCGATGGCGATCTGTGTAACAAAACTGGAGCAAGGCCAGAATGACGATGGAAGTTCTGCTGATGGAGGCTGGGCGCCGGTATTACAGTCTGCAATGGCGACCAATGCTCTTGAACGGGCGAGTGCGGGCGGATACGTTGTCAACGCAGGTAAATTGAATAAAGCCAAAGCCTACCAGCGCACGAATGTGAATGTCGCGGCTGGATCAGTGACTGCAAAGGATGCTGCTGGCGTCTCCCTTTATGCACTTTCAAGTACTCAACGCGCATCCGTCGAAGAAGCCCGGAGAGTGCGGGATGTCATTGGTGAAGACTCAGCTGTCGAATTGGAGAAAGTGGAAGTCGAGGAACTTGAAAAGCACCTTGAGAAAAAAGGCGTGTCAAAAGCAGAATCCCAGGTGCTGGCAGAAGCATTTGTCGTAAACAGATCTGCGAATCAACAGATGCAGAATGATGACGTGTTGAACGGTTTTGGCAACAATGGGGGAGAAGAGTTTCTCAGTTTTATGATGACCAGTGAATCTATGGTTGGCACTGGTTTACAAGAATGGGATCAATGGCATGCAAAAATGACCAACTTGCTTTCCTCTGTTCAAAACAAGGACGGTAGCTGGAGTGGACAACATTGCATCACAAGCCCTGTATTTTGTACGGCGGCAGTCGTCCTTGCGATGACTGCGGATAGGGGCTAAAGCCCGAGAAATTTCATTGAGTCCATTACCCCGCCCTAAAGCAGCGGGGTAATGGACATAACTGACTGCACTATTACCCCGCCGCTTTAGCGCGGGGTAAGCGAGCAAACTCTTACCCCGCCGCTTTAGCGCGGGGTAAGAAAGCACACTCTAACCCCGCTGCTTTAACGCGGGGCAAGCGAACAAACTCTAACCCCGCTGCTTTAGCGCGGGGTAACAGAGCGACTTTAAAACCGGGGCTTTAGCCCATTTTGAACTTTCTACTCTCCCAACTGAAACAACAAACTCTTTACTGACTACATTATTACCTCAAAATGTCATGCATTCACTTCATAGCACAGAATTACAAATTGGGCACTGCCTTAGTAGTGTTTGTATTAGTCTCAACGTTTCAGTGTTCTAAACCAGATGAACATCCGCGAACCACTTCCCTCAAAAAAGCCTGTGCTTATCTCTGGGAAGCACAAGCTCCTGATGGAGGTTGGCATAGTGAGACACATGGCATCCTTCGCAGCGGTGAATCAATAACCCCTTTCATTTTTGTGGCTCTGATGAATGTATCGCCAGATGTCTATAAACCTTCACAACAAAAAATTCATCGGGCGAAGGATTTCATCCGAAAGAATATCCGTAGTAAGATCAACAGTGATTCTCTACCCAAAATCATTGACTACCCGAATTACACGGCAGCTTATGCATTAAAGGGGCTTTCACATAGCAGCGAGACTGAAGATTCAATGCTTATCTCGTATCTGACCACCTACCTTCTTGTTCAACAATTCATTGAACACCGGGGCATCGATTCATTAAACCCTGCATACGGGGGTTGGGGATTTGGAGAAGTTGGTTTGCAATATGGAACAACAGGTCATGTGGACATCTCGCATACCCGCCGTGTCCTGGAAGCTTTGCGATTGACATTGCCTGCTGATCATTCCGCATTTCGCAATGCACAAAAATATCTTGCCAGAGTACAAAATGATGACTCTACAAAACATTCAATACCACGTTCACATCTGGATGGTGGCTTCTTTACTTCGATTGTGACGCCGGAAACAAATAAATCTTTACCGGTATCTGATATGCCTGATACCTGGCATAGTTATGCAACTGCGACTTGCGATGGCTTGCTTGCATTGCACGCAGCAGTGGTTCCACACAATGATTCACGTATGGAGCAAGCATCAGCATGGCTTCGCAAACATTCAGAACTGAGTTTTCCCGTAGGTATCCCACTTGACGATCCTTTGCAATGGCACCTTGTCATGAAATATTATCATCTCGCTGTCCGTGGCGAGGTTTGCGCGTTTGTGAATGGTGATGATGTCCAACGTCAGAAGATATCAGCAATATTGGTTGCGGAGCAGCGAGACGATGGAAGCTTTATGAATCCAATGGGAGCCTCAAACAAGGAGGATGATCCACTATTGGCTACAGCTTTTGCAATTATTGCAATGAACCCTGTGAGGTTGCATTGATATTTTTTAGTTCAGGTTATTTTACCTGTAATCCAGTTTTGCGAGGTGTGGTGTAGTTATTTATCGCGTAATTAAAACGTGTATACTCCCCTCTCTCTCGCGATGCCAATTGCAATGATATCATGAAAAGAGAGAGGGGAAGGGGTGAGTTCAAAATCACGCAATACGACGAAGTGCAGATTCTGACGATAGTCTATCCCTTTTTTTCTCGTTTGAAAATGCTGCCGATACCTCTCTCAATGGTCTCAATACTTTTTCCAAGCGGACCCGAAGGGATATCCTCATAGCCTTCATCAGATGAATGCTGTCCATACTGTTGTGGGTAAATGACAATTTTACTGTTCTGCTCAAAATGCTTCTCGAGTTTCATCGGAATGTTGTCCAGAACACCCTGATGTGAGACTGACCCCTTCCGCGAAGAAGTAAATACAAGCAAATCATCCTGGCGAATGTCTCTGGAAAGAACGAGAAAATCTTCCCAGGCATCAAACACTGTATATGAGATGACTGCGCTGAGATGATGTTTTTTTATCTGCCGGGCAATTGCCAAATGTGTTTTGGAATCACCGTAATGATGAATCGGGGCACTCAATTCCTGAGCCAGTTTGCAGATCTTCAGGAACCAGAGCTCAAAGCCATTCTCCCGTTCTGCCAATGGTGGAGAGATCACAAGGATCCGTTTATTCGTGATCAAAGGACGTGTGAGGTGACAGATGAATAGACTTTTGTCAGCAGAATTGACAATGCTCTCAACTCTGTCGCCAATGAGTTTTTCCAGAATGCCTGTGCGTTGGGGCCATCCGATGATAATAATGTCTGCCATGATTTCACGGGACATTCTGGCGATGCCACTTGTCGTATTGTGATCGATCGTTGCTATGACATTGATTTTTGTTTCGGCTGCAGAAGCTTGCTTTGCATATTCTTCGAGCTTGTTCCTGGATTTAATGATGTTCAGTTCTGCTTCTTCATCATTTGGTACTACAGAGAGGATGGATATGGGATTTGGAGATTTACGATCCTTGATCAGAAGTGCAAATTCCAGCAACTTTTCTACGTCCTCGATATTGGTGATTGGCAAGAGCAGATGTTCGTCTGTATATCCGTATGTATTGGAGGGAAGAGTGTCGCCACTTTCATCGTTCAGGACGATTTTTTTTGCTGCCCGCTCCGTGACCAGTGATGCCACAATGCATGTGATGAGAATGAGGATGATGGTACCATTCAGAATATTTTCATCCAGAATACCGGCATTATAACCCACAAGTATTACTGCAAGAGTTGCGGCTGCATGCGAACTACTCAATCCAAATATCAGTTGACGTTGTGCACGCGAATATTTAAATATCAATTGGGTAAACAGCGCTGCAATCCATTTACCAAAAAGAGCTGTAAGAGACAACACACCGGCAATGATCCATGCAACCGGACCCTGGAACAGCACTCTCACATCAACAATCATACCCACACTGATGAGGAAGAATGGAATAAACAGTGAATTCCCAATGAACTCAATACGGTTCATCAATGCGGATGAATGCGGAACGAGCCGGTTCAACGCAAGTCCAGCAACGAACGCACCGATAATCGCTTCAACACCCGCTACCTGGGCAAGGAATGCTGAGAAGAACACCACCGATAGCACGAAGATGTAATGAGAATGCTTTTCACTCTCCAGATTTCGAAAAAACCACTTGGCAATCCGCGGGACAATCAGGAACATGATCGCTGAAAAAATCGCCAGCGATATACCAAACGTAAGCCACCACTCCTGACTCAGGGTGCCACGGCTATTACCCATGATGACCGCAAGAATGATCAGCACGGCGGTATCTGTCAGGATTGTACCTCCCACGGTCACTGCCACTGCCTGGTTTTTTGAAATGCCCATTTTGCTGACAATAGGATACGCGACCAATGTATGTGTTGCAAACATGCTTGCAGTCAGCAGGCTGGCATTGAAATCATATCCCAACAGATAATAACACACGGGATAACCAATGCTGATCGGAAGGATGAAGGTGAATAGTCCAAAGAGCAGACTTTTGTTTCGGTTTGCTTTGAATTCATTCAGATCAAGTTCCAGACCAGCGATGAACATGATGTAGAGCAAGCCGATCGTAGAAAATAAATCTACTGCAGAATTTTTCTCGAGGATGTGTAATCCATGTTGTCCGATGATCACTCCGGAAATAATCAAGCCTATAATACCCGGAATATTCAGCTTCCGGAGTACAATGGGTGAAAGCAGGATGATCAATAAGACAAGCGAAAACACGAGCACCGGATTGGTCAGTGGCAGTTCGAATTCGTGAATCAAATGCTCGAAAAATTGGTACATGGGCGCTTTATTTCACCAGATCTATGTGGTCTTATGCAATTTCACAAAACAAGAATAAGAATGCCTCAAAGATACATTTATGCCAATAGCGGGAATGGCTTCGGGTGTATGACACATTGCACAAAAGTCGATCATTTGTCATTCGACTCGTCGCTATACTCCCTTCGGCAAGCTCAGGGCAGGCTCTCACTCGGAATGACAAAAGACCTTTCCACTGTGCAATCCGTCAAACACACTATACGACTGATTATACAGCCCAACATCGATCTACTTGCATGCATTTATTGAAGCTCAATCTCTGGAAAGGTAGGGGCAGATTCTTGCCCAACAAATCAACGCACCAAAGTCACATCACCTTTTTGTTGCACAGTCAGATTATTTGACAAGAGCGCGGTCAGGTGATACACAAAAACACCGGGGTTGAGTGGTGTACCCTTGTAAGTCCCATCCCACGCACTTTGCGCGCTTCCAGGATCCGGATCGCGAACACCAAACACGAGATTGCCCCACCGGTCAAAGACCTCAAAGTTCAGAATACGCACGTGCGCCGGATTTGTAAGGATGAGTAGGCGATCGTTGATATTATCACCATTCGGACTGAAGACGGTTGGAACGAAGATGTTCAATGAGGGTATCACAGTAATCGTAATCTCATCGGTCGCAATACAACCATGGGTATCAGTGATTTCGACAGTGTAAGTAGTAGTTTCATCCGGTTGCACTGATATCGATGGACATCCGGAACAATCCGCAGGTAGCCAATGAATGTCGGAGACTATACCATCAATATCTGCCTGTATTTCAATACGCTCTCCGATAGTGATAGATCTGTTTTGTCCAAGATCAACGGAAATCTGAAATGGCTCGTCTAAGCGAAGTACAGAGTCTCTGATACATCCGCGATCATCCTGAATGAAAATCGCATACTCGCCAGAACAGAAATTCTCCCAGAGCGTGACAGGAATAAATGTGACACCATCTATTGAGTACAACCAGCTTGGTTCGCCTACCAATTCAAAACTTCCATTGCAATCTCCAGGACAGCTTGGATCGCCTTCTGTGATTTGCAGACCATTCAAAGAAAGCTCATGCTGTGTAATGATCACTGAATCGGAAGAGGTACATCCTGCGAGTGGATCCATCACGGTGAGAATATAACCCCCGGGTGTGATCGCATCGATTTCACTTGTGTTGTTCGCACCTGAGATATTCCCTCCGTTGAAAACTGACCATTCGTAGATGGACGATGGTGTAGACGATGTGCCATTGAGTATCACTAAGGCCGGATCGCAACCTATTTCCTGATCACTTCCGGTATCCACAATAGGTAGGTCATGAAAAATTGCCGGAGTGCCATCTGCAACAGCAATACATGGGTCGTTGATATCCGGCAGACCATTTCCGGATGCATTGCCAACGACGACAGAAATAAAATACGTCTGACCTGTTGTCATTCCTGAGATAAATTGAAACGTAGGCGTGCTGCTCCATTGAATGATGCCATTTGGGAAATTGCCATTATGCAGAACATACATGAGCGTGTCATTCACATCAGGTACGGCGCCACCGAGGTATTGTGCAGTAATGGAAGCATCAATACATCCACGAAGTAAGTTTTGATCCATCAGTCCTGCAGAAGTGACACAACTACATTCATTCAGACCAGAGACATCTGCTGTAGTACAACCATTTGCATCAGTGACAGTAAAACTATACGGAGTCGCTGCCGGAATTTCTAAAGATGTAAACGTGTTTCCTGAAACAGGAATACCATTTACGAGATAAGGTCCGTTTCCACCAATGATATCAAATGAAATGCTGTAACCCGTATTGAGATCATTGCAATCTTCGACGATTGAGTTGACCGAGGGACTTTCAAAAAATTCTACAACGATGTCATCTGAATCTGCACAGCCACCGTTGTCGACTGTCCAACTCAATGTGTAGAGTCCTGTCGCATCAACAGAGAGAACAGCGGTTGGATCAGCATTGTCGGAGAATGCTGTGCTGCCCGGGCCAGAAAGTAAATTCCAGGTACCTGCTCCACTCGCCTGCAGTGTTGCGGTCAGTCCGCATAGTGCAATGTCTGCACCAGCTTGTGCCACAGGAGTCATGATTGTGTTAATTGTTGTACACACAGGAACAGAGATACCGCACACGTTGGAAGCAGTGACACACAGGTCTCCTCCTGACGTGTTATTCCAATCAATAGTGATTGCTTGCGTTCCTTGTCCGCCGGTAATGAGAGCTCCTCCTGTCAATGTCCATTGAAAGGACTCTGCACCTGATGTATTTGTGATATCATATGCTGTATTGAACCCATCACAAGGAGCAAGCTCACCAGTGATGTTTCCATTCATGACAGGTACAGTTTCGACCAGGATATCCTGATTGGAAGCAGGCAGAGCTCCACATGAATTGGACACAACAAGGACGACATTCCCTGAGAGAAGGGAACCCCAGTCCACATCAATACCCGTTGAGCCTTGACCAGTAATGATCGTTGCGCCAGTAGGTACAGACCACGTGTACGTTTCAGCATTCAAAACAGGGAGTGCAGAATAACTGATGATACTTCCTTCGCAGAAGGTCAAATCACCTGAGATAATGACATCTCCGAGAGGTAAGTGTAGTACTTCAACCAGAATCGTATCTATCGTTGTAAATCCTGAGGCCATGTCGGATACCGTCACACTATACAGCGTAGTGACAGGTGGCATGACTTCAATTGATGCAGTCGTATCTCCACTGCTCCAACGATAACCGATATCAAACGGACCACTAATACTTGCGTCCAAAATCACAGACTCACCCTCACAAATCAATACATCAGGTCCAAGATCTACTGCTGGCAACTCATTTACAAATACGACGACTTCATCTATCGCAGTACATCCGTTCTGTGTGACAGTGACACTATAAGTTGTGGTTGTATCCGGAGTCACGGTAATCGTACTTGTCGTTTCACCTGTACTCCAGAGGTAACTCCCACCGCCTGAAGCATTGAGTGCGGTATTATCACCAGGCAGAATAAATACATTCGATCCAGCATCTGCAACCGGCAGACTGTTTACAACAACCGTCACTGCATCTATATCAGTACACCCTACAGCAGAAGTGACTGTCACTGAATATATCGTTGTGAATTCCGGAGATACAATGATGGAAGAAGTGGTTTCTGAGTTACTCCAACTATACTGTGTGCCACCCGTTGCTATGAGAATACTCTCTTCGCCTTCACAAATCGCTTCATCCGGTCCTGCGTCTGCGCCAGGAGCTGGTGTCACTATTACAGAAACATTGTCAACGTCAGAACATCCATCGCTATTCGTCACAGTGACCGAATAAATGGTAGTCCCTGCTGGCATGACATTGATAGAAGAAAAAGTCTGACCAGTACTCCACAGATATTCTCCGCCTCCTGTTGCAATCAATGTAGTCACTGAGTTTCCTTCACACACGGTCTCATCTGATCCCGCATCGGCGAAGACGGCTGGTAATAGAGTCACATTCACATCATCACTCGATGCACATCCACCTACGGTAATTGTCACGGAGTATATCTCATCATTGTCTGGACTTACTTGTATCGATGCGCCGGATTGTCCTGTACTCCACGAATAAGACGACGGTATAGTTCCTCCGGTAGCAATCAGATTCAACACATCGCCTTCACAAATACTTTCATCCGGACCTGCGCTTGCAACAGGGAATGGGTTTACATTGACTAATACCGCATCCACAGCACTGCAACCAAGTACATCTGTGACGGTCACACTGTAGTTGGTGGTATTTAAAGGCGATACAGTGATCTCATCATTTGTCTCTCCGGTACTCCATAGAAAGAAACCTGTTCCACTTATTTCTGCAAGTAATGTTGCCGACTCACCTTCACAGATCGATTGATTGCTGCCTGCATCGACAACAGGTGTAGGATTCACATCGACCTCGACTGTGGCAGTAGATCCACATCCATTCTCAGATACTGTCACAATGTATGTTGTTGGTACAACCGGAGTTACAGAAATCTGTGGACCAGACTGCCCATTGCTCCACGAAAACGTCGTGCCACCACTAGCCGTCAGTATTGCAGCCTGTCCTTCACAGATAGTCAGATCCGGACTCACGACAGCAACTGGAACAGGATTTACATCGATTGTCACATCAACAACATCATCACAAATTCCCTGACTCACTGTCACAGAATAGGTTGTTGTCACATTCGGGCTTACAGTAATCGTGGCATTTGTCTGACCGGTACTCCAGAGAAATCCATTGCCTCCGGTGGCGGTGAGTGGTATCGATTCTCCTTCACAGATTGCCTGATCGGGCCCGGCATCTGCAAAGACTTCTATCACTTCCACAAATACTGCATCGGTACCCTCACATCCATTGTCGGTAACTGTGATCGTATATAAAGTAGAAACAATAGGAGTCACTGTAATATCAGTTCCCGTCTGACCATCACTCCACTCATATGTGCCTGATGAACCTGAGGCGCTGAGATCTGCAGATTCACCAAGACAGATTTCCTGATCTGCACCAGCGAACACATTTGGAGATAGGACAACAGTGACTGTGACCTGATCATCATCGATACAACCATTGACATTCAAGGTGAGTGTATAAGTTGTGGTCAAGACCGGGTTGACAAAAATTGTCGGACCTGTTTGCCCTGTACTCCACGTGTATTGATTATTGTTTGTACCGCCACTTCCAGTGAGAGAGGTGAATTCACTTTCGCAAATCATGATATCGTTTCCGGCATTTGCTACAGGTGTGGCGGTCACGTTGACGACGACCTGATCAGTACCGGTGCATGATCCATCAGTGACTGTGACCGTATAAGTTTGTGAGCCAACGGGAGAGACTGTAATATCGGGTCCCATTTGTCCATTGCTCCATGCGAAGGTTGCACTGGCACCACCACCGGTTGCATGGAGATCCGTCGAATTTCCGCTGCAGATGTTTACATCGGGGCCAGCATTAGCAACTACTGCGTTGGGATTGATGACGACATTTACGGTGTCAGCATCTATGCAGCCGTTGTTTGTCACAGTGACCATGTAAGTTGTATTGACTACAGGAGAAACGGAGATGGATTGCGAGGTCGCTCCGGTATTCCAGAGATATGAATCAGCCGATGGAATGACATTTGCCAGAAGAGTCGTGGATTGTCCCGGACAAATGGTGATGTCAGCACCGAGAGATACATCTGGTTCAGGACCTCCTCCTGATGAAAATGTAATGGACCAACTGTTCAACACACCGACATCAATAGCGACAAAATCATTGATCAGCAGTGTCCAGTCACCATCAGCATTGACTCCATCAAACGTATTTGCAAAAGTAAATGTGCCAAGAGGTGCTGCATTCGGAAAAGGAGGAGTAGTACTCTGTTGCCTGCCTTCCGGCCTGAACGTGCCATTGTAAGGCGGTCCTCCACCGGTAATAAATATTGGAGCGAGATCCGAAAACACAGTGACAATATAGTTGTCTCCGCCACCGCCGTTTGCCGAACTCAATTCCAGGACTTCGCCCGTTGGTGCAATGAGAAAAATGGCCACATCACCCACAAACGTATGCTGAAAGTCTATCGTCACATTCTCTATCTGTGTACAACCAGTACCCAGAATTCCAATACCAGTCACTGTGGCATCAGAAGTTGTAATACCGACTGTCGCTCCAGGAGCGCCGGGTGGGACGAGGAGACCACCCTGTCCAGGGAATGTCTGAGCTTCAAGTTGTCCCAGAGCCAGAGTCAGGATGAAAGCAAAAACAATTTGGGTACTGAATCTTATCATAAACCGGACATTTTCCGCACATGCTATATTACCTAAAAACTATCAGAACCACGAAAATGCTGTTGAAGAAGTTGGGGGAAATTGTAAAAACAGCCTGAAATCAGGAAAAAAACATGAACAAGTAACACGCACCCGTCAAACTTTGTTTGACTAGGGTTAACTTCCTGGTGGATCACTACGAGTAAATCAGTCGATCTGGAAAGATTCGCCCTCTCTGAAATGAACATGAACAAGCAACACGCACCCGTCAAACTTGTTTGACAGGGTCAGCTTTGTAATCCTCAAACTTTATTTGGCAACCTAAACTCACCATCATATCTTTATCCCGCAGCCTAACCACCTGCAGGACTCTACATACTCACTACTAAAAACCACTCTACATGAAGGTCAGTCAGGTGACCACACACTATCGTCAAAGGCTACCCCACATCCAGCCTATTGGTGCCACTTTTTTCGTGACATTCCGACTACAGGATTCTATTCCGAGAGTTAGACTCTTCCAGCTAAAAAAAGCATTTGAACAAGAGATAGCTATCATCAACAAAGAGAATTCGCCATTTAAAAACGATCTCATTTACGAAGAGCGCAAGCGATTCTTTGGCCGTTACGATGCACTGTTGGACAAAGTCAACAAAGGACCTCTCTACCTCAAACAACCAGAAGTTGCACAATTGGTCATCAACGAACTCCACCGATTCAACGGGGATCTTTACGATTTGATCGCCTATTGCGTCATGGCTAATCATGTTCATTTATTGATCGATACCACCATTCAGCTCTCTGAGGATTTTACAATTTCAACATGGGAAACATTAGATTTTGAGCCACTGAGCAACATCATGAAAAAAATCAAAGGCCCTTCGGCCATGTACGCGAATCGCATGTTAAATCGTAGGGGAAAGTTTTGGCAACGGGAAAGTTATGATCACTATGTCAGGAGCAAGCAGGAGCTACCACGGATTGTGAGATATATTTTGCAGAATCCTGTGAAGGCCAGATTGGTTCAGGATTGGGACCAGTTTCCGTTTACTTATTTGTCGGAAAGTGCAAGACAGACCTGGTTTGTGTAATCCAGTTGTTATAGTGAAAAATTTTTGCAACTGCCAATGCAGTGTCATGGGATTATGCGGTTGACCCGGTCAAACAAGTTTGACGGGTGCGTACTACTTGTTTGTGTCAGGTTTAAATAAATACGGGATTTTACAGTTGACCCTGTCAAACAAGTTTGACAGGGCGTGTTTCGTGTTTGTGCCAGGTTTAACAAGTAACGGGATTTTACAGTTAACCCGGTCAAACGAGTTTGACGGGTGTGTAGTTCTTGTTCGTACCAGTGTCCTTCTTAAAAATTCATCCGTTGCAATCTTACGGCATTGAGAATAGACAACAGCGCTACCCCGACATCCGCAAATACTGCTTCCCACATTGTAGCCAGGCCACCCGCTCCGAGGATGAGTACGATGAACTTAACACCAAATGCCAATGAGATGTTCTGCCAGACGATACGGTTCGTGCTCTTACCGATTTTTATTGCAGTTGCAATCTTCGAAGGATGGTCAGTCTGGATCACCACATCTGCCGTCTCAATAGCGGCATCGCTGCCAAGTCCTCCCATAGCAATACCAACGTCAGCAAGAGCAAGTGCAGGTGCATCATTGATACCATCGCCTACAAATGCAATGACGTTATCAGGTTGCTTCTTTAGTCTTTCGAGATGCTCTGTTTTTTGTTCTGGCAACAAATCTCCGAATGCAGCCTCAATGCCCAGTGTGCGGCTGAATTTTTGAACCACTGCATTTTTGTCACCGGAAAGCATGATGATATTTTTAATGCCAAGCTCCTTAAAAGTATTCACCGCCACTAATGCATCGTCCTTGATTTCATCATCAATTGTAATGTATCCGGCGAAGACGCCATCAATCGCTACCAGGATCATCGTTTCTTCTATAGATGACAGATCAATTCCAATTTGGATACCTGCCATGCGCATCAATTTTTCATTGCCGGCAAGGATCACTTTTCCTGCGATACTTCCCTTCATTCCATATCCACTGATTTCCTCTACGTTTTCAGTTTCCAGGATAGCGGGGTTCTGGTTAGCGTAGCGAACAATGGCTTTCGCAACCGGATGATTGGAATGTCTCTCGAGTGCTGCGACAAAGTCAATAAATTCTTTTTTGTCATGAGAAATTGACTCTACTCCCTGAACATTGAATACGCCTTTTGTCAACGTACCTGTCTTATCCATCACAATGGTGTTCACCTTTGCCATTAAGTCCAGGTAGTTAGAGCCCTTGAATAAAATACCCTTGTGTGAAGCTGCACCGATACCGCCGAAATATCCTAGAGGAATGGAAATCACCAGCGCACACGGACATGAGATGACAAGGAAAATCAATGCGCGATACAACCAATCGGAGAAGATATAGTTGTCAACAAAAAAATAAGGAATAAGAGTGATAGCGATTGCGAGACAGACAACGACAGGTGTATAGATTCTTGCAAACCTTCGAATGAATAGCTCAGTCTTTGCCTTGCGTTTTGCTGCGTTTTGAACGAGAAACAAAATTTTTGCCAGTGCGCTATCCTCGAATAAACTGGAAACGCGAAGTTGAATCACTTTGTCAATGTTCACCATGCCTGCCAATACTGTATTTCCTGTAAGGATGGTATCCGGTTTGCTTTCACCAGTGAGTGCAGAAGTGTTGAACGAACTCCCTGCAGAAAGCATCACTCCATCAAGCGGTACTTTTTCTCCAGCCATGATTTGAATCGTTTCGCCGATCAGCACGGTTTCAGGTGCGACTGTGACAATTTCGTTGTTTCTTATCACCGAGGCTTTATCTGGACGTATATCCAACAGCGCTTTGATGCTTCGTTTGGCTTTAGTGACAGCAGCATTCTGAAATAACTCGCCAATCGTATAAAACAGCATGACAGCAACTGCTTCAGGATATTGCCCTATCGCAAATGCCCCGATCGTAGCAATGCTCATCAAGAGAAACTCGGTGAATAATGCTCCGCGTGCAATGGACTCAACACCTTTTCTTACGACAGGAAAACCAACAGGGAGATATGCAATGAGATACCACACTACACTCACCCATCCATTGAAAAAGGAGAACCGAAACACATTTTCACAAAAGATTCCGGCAATGAGCATGACGAAACTGATGATTGCCGGCAGATACATCTTGAATGATACCTGACCTTCCTCATGTGCGTGACTATCTGAATGTGCTTGCGCCGTGGTATCTAATCGTCTCTTTCCGGAAGCTATCTTCGTCGCCATATTTCTTTATTAATGGATAATAAGGAATGAGAGACCGGTGATGATGAGTATGATCCCTGCGATGATGCCAGCATTGTGTTCGAGTGCATGCCAGTTGAGTTTCTTCAATCCGCGATAAGCCCAACCCACCCAAATCACCATTCCCGTTACACTGACGATGAGGTAGATGAGCGAGATCAACACAACCACATCCCAACTCATGACACCGGCTGCGAGATAAAATGCTTCAATCTCAAGACAAGGAGAAAAGAACATGGCGACGACAAACCACAAGATCAAGGCGGTTTTAGATGTGCCTTTAGCTGAGGAAGATTTGATATGGAAATGGCGATGGTGGTAATGTTGCCAAATGAAAAGCAGACCCATCCCAATCAGGATCGCAGGAGTAATCACCGACGTAAAAAAAGCCACATGCTTTCCTAGTTGAAACGCAAACACTGCGATGACCACACCGATGAGAATGGTACTCCCGGCATGGGCAAGGCTTGCAAGAAGCGTTGTTTGCATTGTTTCCCGTAAGCTCCACTTTTCCCGATGTGCAATCGCGATGACAGGTAGCCAATGATTCGGCAGAAGTGCGTGCAGAATACTCAGCACAGCGCTGCTAATCATAAGTTGTATGGCTTCAGGAGTGAATATCATGCGTGTAAGTTAATGGCGTCTCTACAAACCGTCCAGCCAAACAATTTTGGCGGGCACATTGCCCACTCAATGCGCATGTGCTTCCCCCGCATTCGTTATTTTCGAAAGCAGGAAGAATGCTCCTTTGGTCACGAATTGTGCATTAGCAGGAACATCACCAAGGAGCGTCACTTCAGTATAACCCATTTCACTCATCCCTTTGCGGATCGGAATCTTCGTGAACTCTATTTCTGACTCTTCAGCACTCATTTGTGTAGCGTCGGGTACTTCCTCATGGTCGTGACCCTCATGATCTGCATGACCCTCATGATCTGCATGACCCTCTGACTGCATATCTGATTTCACAAAGACAAAATCCACCCCATCATGATTTACAATTGCACCATCTGGTAAGGCTGGCACTTTTGCGTCAGCCACACTTACATTTGCTGTGACACTCATCCCTTCGATCAGGCCCGCCTTGTCTCCTTTTACAATACAATGCACGGCAATCGGTTTACTTTCATTTTCAAACGTGGTTCCGACAGAAAACACTTCAGCCGTGTAGATCTTGCCGGCCTGATTGGTAAGCACAAAATCAATGCTTCTGTGACCAAAGTATGTGACCCAGCGCCAAGCGGTACTCTGTTTCAATAGAATAGAATCTCTCTTGCATTTTCGGGCAGGATCTGGCTTTATTAGGTAGACCAATTGTATTGGATGTACCCACATTTAGGTATTGGCAGGACGGGATTAACTATGTTCATTTGCTGCTCACATTGTTGAAATTTTGAATATTGCATTTCTCTATGAAGAGTGTCGCCGCGGTCATTTGCATCCTGTTCCTACCTGTTGCAGTCTTTGCACAAAATGGTAATCTTGAAGGAACGATTACACAACTAAACAGTATTGCAGGCCTGTCAGGTGCTTCTGTTTATCTGAAAGATACCGGCTTTGGCAGTGCAACCAATAGTCAGGGCCAGTATTTAATTAAAGATATCCCCTCAGGGCAATACACGCTTGTTGTTTCCAACATTGGTTATTTTACTTTGAAAAGCGAAATCAGCATTGGATTCGGGGAGACGCTGAAAGCTGATTTTACGATGATCGAAGCGATTACGACTCTTTCAGAGGTGACCGTGATGACAGGTGGTGTACTTGGACACAAAGAAATTCCCGGCTCTGCGTATTATATCTCACCGAAAGAGCTGCAACGGTTTAACTATACTGATATCAATCGAACATTGAGGTCTGTTCCCGGGATTAATATCCAGGAAGAAGATGGTTTCGGGCTGCGACCTAATATCGGCTTGCGAGGAAGCGGTGTCGAACGCAGTTCCAAAATCACCATCATGGAAGACGGTATCCTGATGGCGCCTGCTCCTTATTCAGCACCGGCGGCATATCACTTCCCTACCGTTGGTCGTATGCACGCGGTGGAGATCCTCAAGGGCAGCAGCCAGATCAAGTATGGTCCTTATACAACCGGTGGGGCCATCAACTTTATCTCTTCTCGCATTCCTTCAGATTTCAGGGGTATTGTGAATCTGATGGGAAGCAGTTTTGGAGGACGTAATATCCATGCTGTCGTGGGTAATGCGCATCGCAACATCGGATATGTTGCTGAAACCTTCCAATACGGATCAAAGGGTTTCAAGGATCTCGATACTGGTGGCGATACGGGATTTGACAAAAAAGATTACCTCTTCAAATTCCGCATCAATTCAAATCTGGATGCCCGTATCTACCAGTCCCTCACTTTTAAAGTCGGACAGGCAAGTGAAAGATCGGATGAAACCTACCTTGGACTTACGCAAGTGGACTTCAATCAAACACCCTATCGCAGGTATGCGGCTTCACAGAAGGATCTCATGAAGACTGCGCACAGGCAGTTTTCTCTTACGCACGCCATTCAACTTCCGCGGATAGGTAACATCACCACTACTGTCTATCGATCTGATTTTTCACGGAACTGGTACAAACTCGACAAGGTGAAGAATCAACTGGGAAACAAGGTTGCCATTGCCGCTTTACTTGACAATCCGGATGAATTTGATGATGCCTACAATATTCTTACCGGCAGTTCCAGCACCTTCAGTGATGCGCTGGAAGTCAAAGCCAATAATCGATCTTATGAAAGCAAAGGGATACAGACTGTTTTTCGCATTGATTTTGGTTCGGGTGACATACAGCATGATCTTGAAGCAGGTCTGCGCTATCATCAGGACCTGGCGGACCGCTTTCAATGGTCGGACTATTATTCAATGGATGCAGGTCTGATGAAACAAACTGTATCAGGTATCCCCGGGACGGAGAGCAATACGATAGAATCTGCACGTGCATTCGCTGCATATATCCAATACAAGCTTCGAAAGGGTAATCTGACCATGCTTCCGGGAGTACGGTATGAGCATATCACAATGATGGCCATGGACTATGGCAAAAATGATCCCGGACGGACAGGGAGTCAATTGACCGAACGCAGCAACACTGTCGATGTGCTGATCCCGGGAATTGGTGTAGACTACCAGATTGATGATGCTCTACGCCTATTTGTTGGAGTGCATAAAGGCTTTGCTCCTCCGGGAGCGCAGGATGAGACAGTCCCAGAAAAGAGTATGAACTATGAGATCGGTGCCCGGTATGCTGCAGGCGGGCTTTCCGGACAAATCATCGGTTTTTTCAATGACTACGTCAATCTCTTGGGGAGCGATCTGGCTGCTGCAGGAGGTGGAGGCACAGGCGATCTGTTCAATGGAGGCGAGGTGCATGCGAAAGGTCTCGAAGTGCAGATAACATATAATCTCCTCGCTGCCAATACGGGTGGTTATCTTTTACCACTCAGTATTGCATATACGTATACCGACGCTGTTTTCCTGAATGACTTTGATAGTGACTTTGAGGGATGGGGAGAAGTAGCAAGACAAGATGAATTGCCATATCTCGCACATCATCAGCTTTCTACAATGGTTGGTGTGGAGCATTTGGCATTCGGTGCTTATCTAAGTGCAAGGTATTTGAGTGTGATGCGTACACTGCCTGGGCAAGGTGAAGTTCACCCTGCAGAGAAAACGGATGCGCAGCTCGTGTTTGATATCAGCGCCAATTACAAACTCCATGAGAACATCGCGCTGTTCACGAGTGTCACCAATCTTACGAATGAGGCTTATATCGTTGCGCGCCGTCCAGCAGGATTAAGACCGGGGATGCCAAGGTCAATAAAAATCGGTGTCAAAGCAGACTTTTAGTCATCTTTCCCGCAATCAAAATGGTGCATTTGTCAGATCCAACCACTAGTTGTAAACAATTGCCGTTTTGGAATAAAACTAAGACCCCAGGGTTATGAACCTGTAGATAGATTGCTGAAACTGGAAGAGGCCTTGCAGCACACGGGTGCTGAGTTCAAATACATGCTTTGACACAAAGATTTCAGGAACACTGTGTGCGGGAACCGGAAGTGGCCAGGGCAATTACTGTTGTTTGGAAGTCCAGGCCTTAAGTTCACCGATCTCCCTGGTTTGATCGTCAATCATCTTCTGCGCCATTTTCTTCAATCCTTGATGTTTACCATGTGTTAATTCATCCTTAGCCATTGTTACTGCGCTTTCATGGTGGGGGATCATCATCATTACATAGTCTTTATCTGCATTACCTGACATTTGCATGTTGTTCATTTTAACCATCATCGCTTTCATCGCTTCGCTCAGTTGATTGTGCATTTCATTCAGGTTCGGTTTTGCTTCCGGCATTTTGTAATTGTCTGTAAACAACTTCAATTGCGCTATCTCGTCTTTTTGAGCGGTGATAATGTTTCCCGCCATTGTTTTAATCTGCGCAACTGTGCCTTTAGCAATTTCCTCTTCGCTCATATCAATTGCTGCCTGGTGGTGTACGATCATCATATTCGCAAAGTCAAGATCAAAATCACCTGTCATCTTCATATCATGCATTTTGTCCATTGAATGATTCATTGATTTCATCATCTTATGATCCATTTGCATCTTATCTGAAGCCTTTGCATCTTTTTTGGTCATATCTGGTGTTGTTGATTCCATTTCGGTTTTGTCCGTATTATGATTTGAATTGCCGCATGACTGCAGAAAGCTTGAACCGACAATTAAAATAGCTGTAATTAAAAATTGATTTTTCATAATATAATTGCACATTTTGTTTTTAATAGGTGCACTGAAGGGTAAATTTTGTGGCATGCTTTTGCGCATTATTTTGCAATGTGCACTATGTGTATGTTTTTCGCATTCAATTGCACGGGCAGCTGCGCTTACTCTACTTTCATATTCTGAACATGCCGTGATGCAACTTGCAAAATTTTGAGTACGAATTCAGTGATGAATCAAATGATGAATTGAATTTCCATCGGCAAAGGTGGGTCATTCGTCACGAAATACGTTGCACAATCCCAGAAAAGAGTTACATCATTCTCTTATGTCATGGAACTCCATGCATTACTTGTCTTCTATGGATACTTAACTCGGTCAATCAATCAATTCTTTGGCGGGTATTAGTTTCCTTTTTTATCACACTCCACTATCAAAAAGAACATTTTCATTTTCATCGAAAACCAGGCGAGAGCAATCAGACATACGCACGAAATAATTGCCAGCGGATGTTTGGATCGCATGGTAAACCGTTGCATCCGGATGATGAGCGCTCAGATAAGAGACGGTGGCTTCTGGTAGATTATTTGGGTAAATCGAGGCGCTGTCCTCTGAAACGGGGGTTAGTTGAAGTAGAACATATGACTAGACTACTTGTTTAAGAGTTTATATATTTGTGAAATCTTAAACAGTTAAACAATGACGGATAAGAAAATATTTGAACTACACGCAGAAGTGTGTAAAGCGCTCGGAAACCCATTGCGTATTGAGGTAATAGACATCTTACAGGACAAAGAACTCTGCTTTTCAGATATTCTTGAAGAAACAGGCGGACTGAAATCAAACCTCTCTCAGCATCTTTCTTTAATGACAAAAAAGGGCATCCTTAAAGTAAGGAGAGACGGACAATGTAACTACTATTCACTTTCATCAAGAAAAGTGGCACAGGCGTGCAGATTGATGCGTGAGGTCCTCATAGATAATCTCAAGAAGCATCAAATCATTTTGGAGAATATCTAACGATAACAGAAATGGATAAGACCATATTAGTATTAGGAGCAGGGACCGGTGGAATAGTTGCCGCAAAAAAAATTAAGCAAAGAAATTGGCTATAACGGAAAAATTCAACCAGTCAGAATTCTTCTCTTTGAAAAAGAAGAAAAACATGTTTTTGCTCCTTCCCTGCTTTGGCTAATGATTGGAAAAAGAAAACCGAAACAGATTTACAGGAATACGATAAACATTGTAGGAAAAGGTATTGAAATCGTGTTGGGAAAAATTGAAAAGGTCAATCCAGAACAAATTTCCGTCACAGTTAATGGTAGAGAATACGAGGGTGACTATATGGTCGTTTCGCTTGGAGTAGAGCAAGTTACAGAGCACAACCTTCATAATTTTGGACACGATTTTTATACACTTGAAGGAGCAACAAACTTTAGTGAGAAACTTCAAAGCTTTAAAGGTGGAAAAATAGCGGTTTTGATTCCTTCACTTCCTTTCAAGTGTCCTGCTGCGCCTTATGAGGCAGCAATGCTTATAGAAAATGTTATCCGCAAAAAGGGATTAGGCAGAAAGACTGAAATTTCTCTTTACACACCCGAGCCGGGACCAATGGCTGTTGCAGGGAAAGAATTATCGGGAGCTGTAAGGCAAATGGTGGAAATGAAAGGCATAAAATATTTTCCCGAATATCAACTGACATCAACCACTGAAAACACCTTGATCTTTAGCAATGGTAAAGTTGCTGAATTTGCTTTGCTTGCATACACGCCAAAGCATCAATGTCCATCGGTAATTAAAGAAACCGATTTGGTCGGAAGATCGGGTTGGATAGAAGTAGACCGAAATACGATGGAAACACATTTTCCAAATGTGTATGCGATCGGCGACATTACTTTCATTCCACTTGAAATGGGTAAGCCACTACCGAAGGCTGGAGTTTTTGCACACTATCAGGCGGAAGCAGTTGTTCATAATATTGTGCAAAAGATGAATGACAAAAAGCCCGACAAGACTTTTAACGGAGACGGACAATGCTTTCTTGAATTAGGAGGTGGCAGAGCAGGTTATGCAGGCGGTAATTTTTACGGCTCACCATTACCCATTGTAAAAATGAAAAGGCCCGGATACTTCTGGCACTGGACAAAGGTTTGGTTTGAAAAGTACTGGTTCTTCAAATATTTTTAAAAGTAAAAGCAATGAGCAGGACAAAAATCGCTTTCATTTCGGTTATTTCAATAACCATAATGGTACTACCATTTCAAAGTTTTGCGCAACGGCAAAGGATAGAACCCTGGACAGAAAGCCAACTGATGTCGCCTCCAGAATTGGCGAAGATCATTAATGAAAGCAGCAAACCAACCACGTATATTTTTAGTATAGGTCCAACAGGGCTTATAAAAAATTCTATTGACATCGGAGAAGGAAAGGAAAAAGCTAACCTTGATAGACTGAAAAAACAAGTGGATAAGTTGCCTTTAGATGCAAGGATTGTGATCTATTGTGGGTGTTGCCCATTTGATAAGTGTCCTAACATACGTCCGGCATTCAACTTGCTCAATGAAATGAAGTTTACAAATCATAAACTTTTGAATCTGCCGAAGAACTTAAAAGTGGACTGGATTGATCATGGTTATCCAATAAATGAATAAGCACCAGATGATTTTGTCAATCCGTTTCTTGGTTATTGTTGCTATTTTATTTCATAGCGGTATTCCTGAAACTTTAGCCCAGTCACAAGGCCTTGAAATAGGGAATATAGCTCCAGAGATAAGCCTGCCTGCTCCTGATGGAAATTTCATTTCATTATCGTCCTTAAGAGGAAAGCTTGTACTCATTGACTTTTGGGCAACATGGTGTGGGCCATGCATCAATGAACAGCCGCTACTGGCACGTTTATATAAGAAGTACGGCGAATCCGAATTTACGAAGGCACAGGATTTTGAGATATACGGAGTGTCTTTAGACACGAAGAAGGCCTCCTGGGAGAAGAGTATACGGAAAATGAAAATAGACTGGATACAGGTCAGTGATCTGAAATTCTGGGGGTCTCCGATAGCTGAAACATATGACATACAAGCCTTGCCTTTTAATGTATTGATTGATGAAAGAGGAGTGATTATAGCGAAAAATCTACATGGAAAAGCACTGGAACAATCAATTGAAATCCTGATAAAAAAATAAGCAAATGATGAAAAAAATTATGGTATTGTCCGCTATTGCTCTTGGCATTATTTGTATAGACATAATTACGGAGGAGCAATCATCTTATCATCCTGAATTTGGGGAAGGCAAAACATCTGTGTCTTTCGGTATCAGCACCGCTTATGCCTATCCGCCCGGAGTAGGGATTTTGACTAATTCACCTAATTGTTTGAGTTGTCACGCCAATAACGGTCCATGGCAAGATGATGTCAATACAATCATTGATATTCTTGACAAAGACACAAAAAGATCTCTCATGCAGCCGGATGGAACATTTTTACTCGAGGTAAAAAGATGGGAACAAAAAACCGTGCTCACAGTGATTGGGAGCAAGAAAACCAACTCTGTTCCTGCTCCAACAAAGAATGCATGGATCTATATTGATCCAACAACGATCGGCACCAATTCTCTCTCCAAATTTGCTCCCAACTGGGATGTAAATCTTCCGATGTCTTGCCGGATCGTTGGCGATGACCTTCCAGGCTATGAAAATTCAGACATAACCAGTTTGCCAATGACCATTCAGCCATTGAGTAATGCAAAAAATGCTGAAATCATTTTACAGGTGATGCTTACTTCAGGTGAGACAATGAAAAATAATGCGCATGAAGGGTTGATGGGCAGTTATTTTGAGCGAAAAGTAAAATTGACGATACAATGACATCTGTTTTTGACCAAAATACTTTCGAGTATGACAATTGGTTCAATGAACATGATAATCTTTATCAATCCGAACTATTGGCTTTGCAAAAAGCTATTCCAAGGAATAAAGTAGGAATTGAAATCGGAGTTGGCACAGGTCGTTTTGCAACACCGCTGAGTGTTAAATTCGGTGTTGAAAGTAGGCTACGGACAGGGAAGTTTTGTAGTGATAAGATCCAGTAAAGTTTAAACGTAAAAGCAAACACATAATGAAAGTATTAATCGTAATCAACGACGCTCCTTATGGAACGGAAAAAGCATTCAATGCGTTAAGGCTTGCCAACCAATTGGGCAAAGATCATGAAGCAGTTGAAGTGAAAATAATTCTGATGGCAGACGCTGCAAGTTGTGCTCTTGCAAGCCAGACCACACCCAACGGCTACTATAACATTGAAAGAATGTTGAAACTCTCACTTAACAAAGGCGCTAAAGTGAGAATCTGTGGTAGTTGTGCAGAAGCAAGAGGACTGAAAAATGCACAGTTAATTGAGGGAGCAGAAATGAGCACAATGGCCGAATTGACCAACTGGGTTGTGGACAGTGATAAAGTATTGACATTTTAGTTTTTTTGAGTATGAATGATCTTCGAAATGCAGCAATTCTGCAAAACAAGGACTATCGTGCAGCTTCTGTTTTTTTACCTGAAAATCTTTTGCGTGAAGCAAGGCGACAAAGAAATATCCCTGAATGTCGTGTTCCGGAAATTTGTGTTTTAGACCCTGATGGAGATTTAACTGATTATTTAATTGATCAGAACATCGCCAGGAAAAATCACTGTTGGGCTTGTTACCATTCCTCACTTTACAGTTTTGAACTAGGCGATATTGAAATTGGAATAATTCCTTGTTGTGTAGGTGCTTCTTATGCCGTATTGGTTGCAGAACAATTGTTCGTGTCGGGTTGTGAATTTTTGATAAGTATCACCTCAGCAGGAATTATTAATGAACCTGATGAGCCAAAGCGTTTTGCTCTTATTACTGAAGCTATTCGGGATGAAGGGACAAGTTATCACTACTTGCCAGCAGATAGTCCTTCTTTGCTTTCAGATGAACTTAGTGCCAGTTTAGCGAGGTCAGAAAGCCCAATTTGGTTTAGTGCCAAAAGTTGGACAACAGATGCGCCATACAGGGAAACAGAAGCGGTAATAAATTCAATGAAAGCGGCTCAAATTACTTGTGTAGAAATGGAAGCATCGGCGTTATATGCTTTTGCTCAAGCCAGGAAAAAAAACATTATCTGCTTTGCACATCTTACCAATACAATGGCTCAACAAGAGGGCGACTTTGAAAAAGGTGAGCATTTCGGGAGTATTGACAGTTTGAATCTCATCAGAGAAGTAATCAAATGGAGGAAATAAAACTCGGGCTGAAAGAGAACTGGAAGCAGTTTACAATTTTAGTAATTGTAAACGCATTTGTGGGAGGAATGATTGGAATGGAGCGCACCATTTTTCCAGAATTTGCAGACGTTGAATTTGGTGTTGCTTCAAAAACCGCCATACTCTCATTTATTACCGCATTTGGCATATCAAAAGCATTTACAAATTATTTTACGGGACGACTGGCCAATAAGTATGGAAGGAAAAACCTGTTACTTTTTGGTTGGCTCATAGCGATTCCGATTCCATTTATCTTAATGACAGCCATGAGTTGGAACTGGGTAATTTTTGCAAATGTGCTTTTAGGTGTCAGTCAGGGTTTAACCTGGAGCAGTACAGTTGTCATGAAAATTGACCTGGTTGGTGAGAAAAACCGAGGGCTTGCAATGGGACTAAATGAATTTTCAGGTTATTTGGCAGTCGGACTTGTTGCATTTCTTACAGGACATGTGGCAAGCACTTATGGAATTACGCCTTATCCTTTTTACATCGGCGTGGTGATTTCAATTGTTGGTTTCATCGTGACATTTGTATGGGTAAAAGACACAAGAGTATTTGCGCATAAGGAAAGTGTGACCGACACTACTGAGAAATTGCAGAATGTGTTCATTGAAACAACATTTAAAAATAAAACATTAAGTTCTGTAACACAGGCAGGATTGATAAATAACCTGAATGACGGAATGATTTGGGGCTTATTGCCAATTGTGCTCCTATCACTGAAGTACGACACTGAAAATATTGGGATTATCACAGCCATCTATCCGACAGTATGGGGTATTGGTCAGCTTTTTACCGGAAGAATGTCGGATCTATACTCTAAGAAAGCGATGCTTTTTTGGGGTATGCTCTTACAGGGTATCGCAATTCTTTTCATACCGATAAGCAGCAGCTTTTTAATACTTGCGACAATTTCTACGATTCTGGGCTTGGGGACAGCATTGGTTTACCCGACATTTTTATCAACGATTGCTCAGGCAACGAATCCGAGACAACGCGCAGAAAGTATTGGCACCTTTAGACTCTGGAGAGATTTGGGTTACGCATTTGGTGCGATCATATCTGGAATTACAGCAGACCTGTTCGGGGTTGAGTACGCTATTTTACTTGTCGGTGGTTTGACAATAATTTCCTCACTCATTATAAAATTCCGAATGCCTGAAAATTTAAAGACTCCCAAAGAATGCATTGACAAGGACGAAATAGAAAATGCACTTCTCCATAACGAAAGAATTCAAATCATTGATGTCAGAAGCAAGGAGGAATACGAACAACAACACGTTCCCAATGCTGTCAACATTGAGTTAGCAGTGTTGAAAGACCATCTGGCTCAACTTGACAGAGATACGCAGTATGTCACAGTTTGTGGAAAAGGCGGCGGACGATCGTCCGAAGGGGCAAAAGTGTTAAATGCAATGGGATATCATGCAAGATGGCTTTGCGGTGGAACCTTTGGATGGAGTGCCAAACAATAAATCCCGCTATGTGAGCATACTTTTAAGCCAATCCACTCTTGCCACATTGCCGTTTTATTTCCAGCCAGGCCTGAACCTCATAAAAAAATGGCCAGTGTGAAAAGTCACAATGGCCTTGACCATCTTTTACCTGTCATTGCATACCTGAGGCTCAGGAGTAGCGTGATTACCCGATTATCAATTTCCACTATCGAAAAGCACATTTCCATTTTCATCGAAAACCAGGCGAGAGCAATCAGACATACGTACGAAATAATTGCCACTGTATGTTTGGATCGCATGGTAAATCGTTGCATCCGGATGATGAGCGCTCAGGTAAGCGATTATGGCTTCCGGGAGATTCTGTGTGGAAATCCAGGCACCGCCCCAGCAAGGTTGGCCTGGTACTGACGGGTTACTCATGTTCCCATGATGACCATTCATTCCGCCTTGATTTTGATGCCACTGGCCGTGATGATCTCCTTGTCCATTGGTACCGACGGAGTCGCAATGCAAACCCATCCCAATGAACATAACGTGTCCGTGCCCATGTCCGCCACCTCCGACCGGAGTATTGCAGAGATGAATAAAATCACCGGCATGGTTGAAAATCAGAGCCTGACCATCATTCAATTCCACGCCAAACTTCCCATTAGGCTTGATCACGACTAAGGTGACCATACTCCCTGCATAAGAAGCAGCAATGTAGTCCATCGCATTTTGGGGTAGTGCGGTAAGCTCAAGAGTATCTCCAATCAGGCAATGACTACCCGATACACCCCAACCATGGTGATTGCCTGAGTCATCATGAATCCCGTCATGGTTGAGATGGTTGCCATGCATGTCAAAGAAAAGGCAAAGCCCATTTTCAAGTGTTACTTCGTGGCCCAGATGCTGGGCTAGAAACGCTCCTTCAATCTCAAATGGGGCATGGTGTTGACTGACATACTGAGCGATCTCGGCAGGCAGATCAGCGGCATCCAATTGAGTGATATCTGACGAGGAAGCGATTTGGATGATCAACTCTTCCTGTTGCGCGGAAGGTATCGTATTGCTTTCCTTTTCACAGGAAATGTAAAGCATCATAAATCCCAATACACATAAACCTGGAATGATCTTTTTCATGTTGAGTTCGATTTTTTTATCTTAAGAATCTACTTCCGTGGACACAGAAGGTAGGTTGCAAAAGAAGGTGAATCGAGGGAGTTACTTCATGATATCTATCATCTGATGGGTTGATAAATAACAATTAGCAGCGATTCAGCATCTTCATTTGATACGATGTTGAGATCACAAATCAGCCTGTACCATAATAGATGCCATTTTACTATGCAGATATTTACATACCTTTAGAAAGTATCATCGATGAACAAGGATACATTACAGACCCTGGCTGAGGCCTGAAATCCATTGGTTATCCGGAACACATTGCGATCATGAACATGATCTTGCAGAGTCGATGGTAAAAGGATGACCGTACAAACGAATCTATGAGTCTCTCGGCATGCGTCAGCCGATAGTATCAAACATATCGGCATCCTCAGGAGACGTGGAATACTGGAGCGTGAATCTGAAGGAGCAAATACGTTTTATAGTTTGAATACGTAAAGTACAATTGCAGTACAACTCTCTAAATGTCATTGTAAAACATGATAGAAAAAATTATTTCATGGTCGACCCACAATCGCTTTTTTGTCTGGATCGGCATCTTACTGATCATCGCAGGCGGGGTGTGGTCGGTGTTCCATACACCCGTTGACGCGATTCCTGATCTCTCGGAAAACCAGGTCATTGTATATACTGAATGGATGGGACGCAACCCTCAAATTATGGAAGACCAGGTTACCTATCCTTTGGTTTCCAACCTGCAGGGCATCCCCAACATCAAAGCTATTCGCGGCGCCTCCATGTTTGGCATGAGTTTCATTTTTGTCATTTTCAATGATAATTCAGAAATTTATTGGGCTCGTACCCGCGTATTGGAACGCCTGAACTATGCACAGCGCTTTTTACCACAAGGTGTGACTCCAACGTTGGGACCTGATGGAACAGGTGTGGGCCATGTCTTTTGGTATACACTTCAAGGTGATGGCTATGATCTGGGTGAACTGCGGGCGGCGCAGGACTGGTATGTCAAGTTTGCCCTGCAGAATGTGGAAGGTGTGAGCGAAGTGGCGTCTTTCGGCGGCTTTCAGAAGCAATACCAGGTCAGCATCAATCCCAACAAGCTCATTTACTACAACATTACGGCGATGGATGTGGCGAATGCGCTCAAAGCCAATAATCGCGATGTGGGCGGAAGTATCTATGAAATGAATCGCATGGGTTATATGATCAGGGGATTGGGGTATATCAAAGAGATCGAAGACATCGAGAACATCTCTGTTGGCTCTTACAAATCCATTCCAATCCAAATGAAAGATATCGCCGATGTGCAGATGAGCAGCGATATACGACTGGGAATCGTGGATGAAAACGGTGAAGGTGAGGTGGTTGGCGGTGTGGTTGTAGCCCGCTATGGTGAAAACGCCAAGGAAGTCATTGATAACGTGAAAAAGAAACTAGGTGATGTGGAAAAGGGCTTGCCTCCGGGTGTGAAAATTAAAGTCGCCTACGACCGCAGCAACCTGATCGAAGCGGCGATCGCAACACTCAAAGAAGCACTCTGGGAAGAAATCTTAGTCGTATCGCTGGTGGTCCTGATTTTCCTGTTCCATCTCCGCAGTGCCGTAGTGGCCATCATTACTATTCCTCTGTCGGTACTCATTGGTTTCATGCTGATCAACCTGTTTGGTATCTCACTTAACATCATGTCATTAGGTGGTATTGCCCTGGCGATAGGCGATCTGGTAGATGCAGGAATCGTGATGACGGAAAATGCATACAAGAGTCTTGTCAAAACCGTCGTAAACACAAATGCATGATGGATCGCTCAAGAATAGGTCATACCAACGAATTAAGCGAAGAGCAACGCATAAGTATCATCGAGCGCTCATCACGCACCGTGGGGCGCGCGGTATTTTTCTCCATCCTGGTGACGTTAATCTCCTTTGCGCCGATTCTCTTTCTGGAAGGACAGGAAAACAAGCTCTTCTCTCCTCTGGTATTGACGAAGACATTTACAATGATCGGGTCCGCGATCGTGGCATTGTTCGTTGTACCGATGCTGCTGCGCACATTTATGAAAGGCAAGCTCATCCCCGAAAGCAGAAATCCCGTTGCGCACTTCTTCATTTGGATTTACAGTCCCGTATTACGCATCTGCCAGCGCTGGAAAAAAACAGTGATTGTGATATCAATACTTATCCTGTTGGGCAGTATTCCTTTTGTGTTGAGCCTGGGCTCGGAGTTTATGCCGCCATTGGATGAAGGTTCTTTGTTGTTCATGCCTGTCACCCTTCCTGATGTTTCCAACAATGAAGCAAAGCGCATTCTGCAAGTGCAGGACAAAATCATCAGTGGCGTGCCCGAAGTAGAAAATGTCCTGGGTAAAGCCGGCAGAGCATATACTGCTACAGACAATGCGCCCATGAGCATGATCGAGAGCATCATCATCCTGAAACCAAAATCCCAGTGGCGGGATGGCATGACCACAGAGGCACTCATCACAGAGCTCAATGAAAAAGTACAGATACCCGGCGTGACCACTGGATGGACCCAGCCCATCATCAACCGGATCAACATGCTTTCTACGGGCGTGCGAACAGACATTGGCGTCAAGATTTACGGACAGGAATTGGATACGATTTACACTATCGCACGGCAGGTTGAACAGTCCCTGCGGGGTATTGAAGGGCTTGCAGATCTCTATGTGGAGCAGCTTATCGGTGGAAAATACCTGGATATTAGAATCAAGCGTGAAGAGATTGCCCGATACAATCTTTCTATAGAAGAAGTGAATATGATCATCGAAATGGCATTGGGTGGAATGCCATTGACCAGTACGGTAGAAGGTCGTCAACGTTTCAACGTATCCATGCGTCTTGCGCAGGATTTCAGAAGCGATATAGAAGAAATCAAGCGTACTCCGGTGCAGACAACGGACTATGGTGTCATTCCACTGTCGTTGGTTGCTGATATCGAAATCTCCGAAGGGCCGCCAATGATCAATTCTGAAAATGCCATGCTCCGTGGAACGGTTTTATTCAATATCAGAGGCAGGGACATGGGCAGTGTAGTGAGTGAGGCAAAAGAAAAGATCGAAAAGGATTTCACGAATCTCCCACAGGGGTATTACATCCAATGGAGTGGCCAGTATGAAAGTAAAGTGCGGGCGGAGAAACGATTGAAAATCATCATCCCCATTACACTTCTCATCATTGCCCTGGTGTTGTATTTCACGTTTCAGGCAGCAACGGAAATGATTATAGTGCTTTCCAGCATTCCTATAGCCCTGGTCGGTGGCGCGTATTCCCTGTATTTTTTTGATGTGAACTTTTCGGTTGCCGTGGCGGTAGGGTTCATCGCCCTCTTTGGCATTGCTGTTGAAACAGGAGTGCTGATGATCGTATACATGAATGAAGCCATACGGGAAGCGGTATTGCGGAAACAGACGGCGGCAATTTCTCAGGAAGAAATTCAGGATGCCGTATTTTCAGGAGCGGTCATGCGTGTCCGGCCTAAACTGATGACGGTCATGGCTGATATGATTGGCCTGTTGCCTATCCTCCTTGCAACTGGCGTAGGTAGCGATGTCATGAAGCCTATTACGATTCCATTTGTATTTGGCCTGATCACCTCAACCCTCTTTGTATTAATTGTCCTTCCTGTGGTATACCAGATGGTGAAAGAACATGAATTGAAGAAGCATGGCAAAGTGATATACCTGGAAATAAAAGATTAAAGACATGAAAAAATTAACTGTCCTTATAGCGTTATTTTTCTTTCTGGCTGATATCCGGTCTCAGGACACCTTGCATATTTCATTGGAGAAACTCCTGCAGGAGGTTGAAACAAATTACCCTTCCATTCTTCAGTATCAATACAACATTCAGTCACTGGAATCAAAAGCTGAAGGTGCTACTGCCTGGATGCCGCCTACGTTTAGCGCGGGGCTGATGCGCTTTCCATACGACTTTTCTACCCTGGATGATAGGGATGACCCAATGAACCAGGCAGGAATTTCCTTTTCACTCGAGCAAATGATACCCAACCCAGGTAAGCTGAAAGCAAGAAAACGATACATCAGTTCATTGACTGAAATTGAAAAAAGCAATAGTGCGTGGACACTGAACATCTTGCGGCGCGAGGCAAAGATCCTGTATTACAGCAGGTATGTGAATGACAAGAAACTCCGAATCGTTGAGGAATCCGAAGCACTGCTCAGGTTGGTACTCACCACTGCTGAAGCCAAATTCAGTAACAATCAATCTCAACTCCAAACCATCTACAAAGCACGGGCGCGCATTGCAGAACTCAACAACATGACATTGATGCTGAACAGCCAGATCGCTGAAAGCAACATCGGCTTGAATATCCTGATGGTCAGCGCTGTGTATACGCCATTCGCAATTGATACGCTGATTGTTGCACGTGATTATGCAAACACCCTCGTCGATACCAGTCGCATCGTCTCACGAAGCGATATCAATGGGCTCACTAACTCCATTCAATCCATGAGACTGGAACAGGAGGCCATGAGCATTGGCAACCGGCCCGATTTCGGCGTACGGGCAGAACGCGAGCAAATGTTTGGCATGCCGGATCAGTGGTCCTTGATGGGTATGGTGACGATACCCATTGTACCCTGGTCGTCCAAAATGTATTCATCCGAAACAAAGTCCATCGGCTTTCAGATTGAGGCAATGGAGCAGGAAAGGCTGACAATGGAACTCATGGCAAAACGGATGCTATCCGAAAAACACAGCATGCTGAAGTATGAAACTACGCAGTACGAGAATTACAGAAAGGAGATCATTCCGGCGTATGAAAATAATCTCGAGGCAAACCTTCTTGCTTACAGGCAAAACACGGGCGACTTCTTTGTGCTGCTCGATGCATGGGAAATGCTCCTGATGAAAAAAACGGAGATGTACGATATGTTGTTCAATATTCTGAAATCAGAAGCCGAGTATGAATATGAAAGGGAAATCAGATAGTCTCGTGTGCATTGTCGTGATTTTCCTGATCGCAATGTCTTGTGCTTGTAAAAACGAGAGTGACGCGCATACTGCCGGGCATGAACAACATACTGACACAATGTATACGTGTCCAATGCACCATGATGTGATCAGCAACCGTCCCGGCCAGTGTCCGCAATGCAATATGAACCTTGTACCCATTTTCAATGATACCCTAGGGCAAAGTTCACCTGATAATCAGGCTGCGTCGCATCATGCCGATACGCTTTACACTTGCCCGATGCATCCGCACGTCATGAGCAGTCAACCCGGTCAATGCCCGCAATGCAATATGAACCTTGTACCAATTGTGAATGACCCGCTGGTACAAATCATCTCCCCAAATAAACAGGTGTTGTCCAGGCAAGGAACAATAACTCTTCAAATTGGCAGCACCGAAAATGCGTTACAAGCCCAGGGATTTATTGATGTGGATCAAACCCGGAATCAATCTGTTTCCGCCCGGTTTGGTGGTCGTATCGAAAAGCTGTATGTGAAGTTCAGTCTGCAGTATGTCCGGCAAGGCGCAAAAATCATGGATTTGTACAGTCCCGCTCTGCGTACCATCCAGGAAGAACATCTTTTTCTTCTCAGATCAGAAGCAGATCATGCTTTGGCGGAAAGATCAAAGGAAAAACTGCGCCTGCTCGGGATCACTGACAGTCAAATCAAACAATTGGAGACAAGCGGAACCATTGCTTCCACTGTGTCTGTATTCAGCCCATCCAATGGTTATGTATTTTTTACTACGCAGACGTTGAATGGAAACAAATCTTCAGAAGTTGCGTCGGCGGCGAACAGCATGCAGATGCAACAAGATGTCGCAAGCGAAACGACATACGGGTCGTCGGCCTCCCAGATCCGTGAAGGCGTGTATGTCAATGAAGGGCAAGTCCTTTTCAGCATAAATGATTTACAGCAGGTATGGGCGTTGGTTTCCATTCCTAATGCATACCTCAGTCAGATTCGGGAAGATCAAATCGCAGAAATCATTCCCGAAAACGATACTTCGAAGAAAGTGACCGCGAAGATCTCCATCCTCGAGCAAATATTTGAGGAAAAGAATCAACGTTTTGCGAGAGCCAGAATCGTATTGCCCAACAGAGAAAACGCCTTCAAGATCAATGCACTCATCACTTCACGCATTAGGCTAGGTGGCAATAGTGACTTGCAGGTTCCCAACTCTGCTGTGTACAGAACCGGGATGAATGCGTATGTCTGGGTAAAAACTGGAACAACCAAACAAGGTGCTGGCATTTTTAAATTGCGAAAAGTGATTGCACGGGATGGAAGCAATGGTATGACATCCATCATCCACGGCCTTGAACCCGAGGAAGAAATCGCAAAAGAAGCCGGGTTGATGGTAGATAGTGAAACATTCTTAACTGACAACTAAGATGAGACTCATCGTTATTTCGGTCATATTAGGTTCGGTTTTGTTTCTCGCCGGTTGTCGGAATGAGCATGGCGATCATGACGCCGTCTCTGACAGCTACTATACCTGCCCGATGCACCCAAGTGTTGTGAGCAACTCCCCGGGCTCATGCCCTGTATGCAATATGTCATTGATCAAAGTCGAGAAAAATCAAAGCAATATTGCCGGACAGCAGGGCAACTCCATTCCCATAGACAAACGTAGACAACAATTGGCGGGAATAAAGACGGATACTGTGAAACTCCGGATTCTCGCTCCAACCTCATCCATTCTCGGAACAGTCGTCATCGACGAGCAACAGGTCAAAACGATCAGCAGCAGGGCAAAGGGAAGAATTGACAGGCTCTTTGTCAACACAACGGGTGTTTACCTGCGCAAGGCCAGTCCATTGTATAGTATTTACAGCGAGCAGTTACTTGCTGATGAAAAAGAGTATTTGACTTTGTATGAAAACTTCAATGCAGCAGGCAGTCAGTCTGTGCTCGCAACCGAAATGCTGAGTGCTGCAAAAAATAAATTGTTGTTGTGGGGATTGAGTGAAAAACAAATTTTGGCATTGGAAAAAAGTGGTGCAAGTCCTTTGATTACATTTTATTCAAATGAATCGGGCTATGTCAGTGAAGTATCAATTACTGAAGGTATGTATGTGGATGAAGGCATCCCGCTCATTAAAATCACGGCATTAAATCATGTATGGGTAGAGGCGCAACTGTATGCAAACGAACCTGCAAAAGCCACAAATAGTACATCATTCCACATCTATTCTGAAAACCTCCCCGATGAAGTCTATAAGGGTACACTCGTGTACAACAATCCGGTCATCGAAGCAGGTCGCAGAGTGCAACTACTGCGGTTACGCGTGGACAATGCAAAAGGCAAGCTCATTCCGGGTATGATGGTTTCTGTGAATCCTCAAAAAGCGACACAGTCAGTTTTGGCCGTTCCAAAGTCAGCGATACTCCTTGAACAGATGAAAACCGCATGGGTCAAGACCGGTGAGGATATGTTTGAACAACGCATGATAGAAACAGGGGCGGAGAACAAATACTGGATTGAAATCGTGGCCGGACTGAAACCGGGAGATATTTTAGTTACAGAAGGCGCTTATTTAATCAGTAGTGAATTCATCCTCAAAAGCGGGGCAAAGCAGAGGCATGCACATTGATAGAATAGCCGCATAAAGATCTTGAGAGCCATGGTATCAATGAATTCTCCCCTCCCTTATTTGAGCGGACGGGATTTGTCTTTGACCTTAAGCATACTTGCATTAATAGCCACAACTACTGTACTGATGCTCATCAGCACAGCACCAGCCGCGGGACTGAGTAAAATTCCCATTTTATATAACACGCCTGCTGCCAGAGGTAGTGCAACAACGTTGTACCCTGTTGCCCAGACCAGGTTTTGAATCATTTTTCGATAAGTAGCCTTCCCGAACAAAACAAGTTTTACGACATCCATTGGATTACTGTTCACCAGTACAATGCCGGCAGTTTCAGCGGCGATATCACTTCCACTGCCAACAGCAATTCCAATATCAGCCTGTGCCAAAGCCGGCGCATCATTCACACCGTCACCTGTCATCGCGACGTATTCACCTTTTGACTGAAGCTCTTTTATCTTTTCAAGTTTCTGGTGCGGCAAAACTTCTGCAAAAAAACTACTCATACCGAGCGTATTTGCAACCGATGCAGCAACCTGCTGATTGTCCCCGGTCAATAACACTGATTTGATGTTGATGCTCTGCAAAGTTTTAATAGCTTCAGCCGATTCAGGGCGAATGGAGTCAGACAATGCGATGTATCCAGCCAGGTTATTATTCACCAATACAAATACAGTTGTTTCAGTGGCATCTGTATTGAAATTTTCAGGGAATGAAATCTTATTTTCTGTGAGGTAACCAGGACTTACCACTTTAATATCCTTGCCTTCAAGATTCGCTTCGACACCTTTGCCTGTGATCGCATTAAAGCCTTGCACGGGGGGAATAGAGATGGATAGGTCCTTAGCCTTTTGAAGAATACCAGTGGCGATGGGATGTTCAGAGTTTTGCTCGAGGGCCGCTGCATATGTTAGTAAGTCATTTTCTGAAAGATCCTGTGTGCTTGTCACAATCCTGGATACTTCAAATTTGCCAACGGTCAATGTTCCCGTTTTATCAAATACGAGTGTTGTGATTTTTCTTGAATTTTCAAATGCCGTTCTGTTTTTAATCAGCAAACCATTCTTTGCAGACAATGCTGTGGATTTGGCTACCACCAAGGGCACTGCTAAACCCAGCGCATGAGGGCAACAAATGACAATCACAGTAACCATCCTTTCAACAGAGAAGGCTAAATCTTTACCAGAAATATACCAGATCAGGAAGGTGGAGATACCTGCTACAATTGCAATAAGTGTAAGCCATCTTGCCGCTATATCTGCAACTAGCTGGGTTTTAGATTTCGATTTTTGGGCATTTTCTACAAGTTTGATGACCTGGGCCAAATAAGAGTCTTTTGCTCCATGCGATACAGAAACTTTAATGGCTCCGTTACCATTTATGGCCCCTGCTATTACTGTACCTCCTTTTTTTTTCTCCACCGGTTTTGATTCGCCTGTCAGCATAGATTCATTCAAATAACTTTCACCATCTACAATCACACCATCGGCTGCGACTTTTTCGCCAGGCTTTATCAGAATGATATCATTCTCTTTCAGGGTCTCGGTTTTTACATCCATGACTTTTTCACCATCTACCAGGTGTGCATCGTCAGGCATTAATTGTACTAATAGCTCCAATTCTCGTGATGCGCCTGCAACAGATCTCATTTCTATATAGTGTCCTAATAGCATAATGAGAATCAGAGTAGTCAATTCCCAAAAGAAATCCATTCCTTTTAAGCCAAACACTGTGGCTACACTATATACATAAGCCACAGAAATGGCAAAACCAATCAAGGTCATCATACCCGGATTCTTCATCTGCAATTCACCCACCAATCCTTTCAGAAAAGGCCAGCCACCATAATAGAAAACAATGGATGACAACGCGAGCAAAACATATTTTGAACCCGGAAAGCTGATATTGATATTCAACCACTGCTGTATCATTTCTGATAATAACATAATGGGAATGGTCAATATTAATACGATATAAAACCGCTTTTTGAAATCCTCAATGCCTGAGGAATGAGATTCATGCCCGTCTTTGGAGCTGGTTTTAATAAGTGGAACCAAGGTCATGCCACATAGAGGACATTTACCCGGTCCATCCTGTACTATCTGCGGATGCATGGGGCAGGTGTATTTTTTAGAACTCTGGTTGCCTGCAGTGATATCAGCTTTTACTATTTTATCTTGATCGTGTCCAGTGTGCTCCACATCAGAGTTGGCTTTGGCTGGCTTTTGAGTATGCTCAGGATTTATTCCTGCGATTTTTACAGGCACTAAGTGCATTCCACATTTAGGACAATTGCCTGGTTTATCCTGCACAATTTCCGGATGCATAGGACAGGTGTAAGAATTGCCAGGTTGGGTTTTGGTGTGTTCCGGGTGATGTTCCATAGTAGCATTTTTTATTTACGAAGACAGTAAAGAACTCATGCGATTACCGATGGTAGCTAACTCATGAGAGAGAAAAAGAAGTCACTGATTCAACATCATCATCTTCACCTGGTAGGTTGCCGAGGTCACAAAGCGTTCTGATTCCGCAAGGCCTTTGCTCACCGTCGTGTGCGTTCCATTGTCCTGGCCCAATGCGATATACCTCACCGTGTACGTCTCAGGAGCGTCTTTGATAAATACCACCGGTTTTCCATTAATCTCTGACAACGCGCTGTTTGGTACGAAAATGATTTTGTCCATGTTGCGTTGAAATGCTCTGACGGTGACAAACTCACCGATCTTAAATTCCTGTTCCGGATTCTGGAGTTCGAACAATACTTTCTGGGATTGATTTGTCTGATTGACTTCCAAAGCGATTCCCACCATGCGCACATCTGCCGTGCCATGATCTGCATTGCTGCATGTCGCGGTATACTTTTCTGCGTGATTGACAATTTCCGCATCACGATCATAGACCTGCGCTTCGATAAACACTTTGCTCAGATTCGTGACGGAAAATAATGTCGAACCTGACGGGACTTCTGTTCCTGGCGAAAGCGTGAATTGTCCGACAGTGCCGCTGATCGGCGACTTCAGGACAATATTGTTTTTAGCAACTGCCACGGACCCGCCTTGTACACTTCGCAGTGCGTTCAGATTTGCCTCTGCGGCGTTGAGCCTTGCCTGGGCTGCCTGCACATCTTTTTTTGCTGCGATATCAGCGATAGCCTGCAGTCTTTGATATTCTTTCTGCGCTGCCGCGAGTTCTGATTGCGCTGCATCAATATCGACTTTGAGTCGGCCCGTTTCTGCAGCGATGCCAACCTGCTCGGCCTGATTCGATGTAGGCTTCAGCACAGCGATGGTCTGACCAGCCTGAACCTTTTGTCCGGGAGTGACACTCAATGAAATGATCTGAGCTTGTTGCGGTGTAATCACCTGTACAAGTCCACCGGGGGATGGCACAACTGTTCCATAGATTTCAAGAGCCGGTTGAAAATTTCCTTGTCTCACTTGTTGTGTAAGGAGATCAAATAAAAACTGCGTCTCTTTTGGAATGAATACACTGTTTCCAGCCGTTGCATCTTCTTCGTCATCGTGACCTTCATGTGCTTGCACCTCATTAAATGACACCGGTATGCTCAATCCAATAATCAGCACTGCCAGTGCCTTTGGTTTGCGCCTTAAGAGAATTGAACCCACGATCAGACCTCCGAAAAAAATCAATCCATAGATCAGCCATTGCGAAAAACCATGTGGTTCATGCACATCTGCTTCAGCAGCATCGATTGCAACTGGAAGTTTTTTTCCGACTTCAACGGGCTTCAACAGCAACAAATCCGCGCCCTGCGTTTCAGAATTCAGTTGTATCGCGAGAGAGTAGCTCTGGGCTTTAGGGAAGGAACCATCGATATGATATACACCCGGTTCATGAGGATCTGTGGTAAGGGACACATTGGGATCTTCCTGAACGGTCACGCTGAGTGCGATACCTTCCAAAGGACGATTTGTGGCATAGTCTGCGATATATAATGTGAGCTCAGAGACTTTACCAGGTTCGATTTCTCCATGTTTCAATGTGAGTTCATACTTCTGGCTTTCAGCATACACGATGAACATATTGGTTTCGGTGCCTGCTTCGGTTGCTGCTGGCTCATCATGTGTATGCCCGTGATCGTCCTGTGCTGAGAGGGTCAATCCAAAGGTTGAACACAGAAGAAGACCGATGATTTTATAGAAATGATGTTTCATGACTGATGATTTCATGTTTTAACGTCCATGTAAGAATTCCAGGGAGATGATTGCGCGATTGTGACGGGTTAATGTTTCAATGTATTGCTGATAAATTTCCATTGCATCCGCGATATTCCGCAATGCCAGGGTATAGTCTACCTCCCCGCCTTCGAAGAGCCGCTGATATGTGGTGATGAGCTCATTACTCTGCGGCAATGCAGTTTGTTCATACCAGTTTAACGCATCATTGGTTTGGATGAGTGTTTGATACAACTGTTGTTGCGTGGCGCGACCCTGTTGTTGTTGCAGAGTGTATTGGGTCATCACTTGATCCTGGGCAATTTTCGCTGCATCCACCTGGCTTTGATATTGTCCCTGCCAGATGGGAATTGTCAACCCGGCATTGAATCGACTGCGATAGTCAGTATCGAGTTCGGGGACACGCAGATAGCCGACGATCAGGCCAGGGAGTCGCTCTGCTCTCTCCACCGCCAATGCACGGGCCGCAACGGTATTCCTTTCAGCGAAATATGGATCGAAATAAAATTCCTGCGTGGTATCAATTTGAATAAGCGGCAGTCGCTCCAGGGTTGTGACTTCATCCACCTGTACTCCAGCCTACAGCGCCAGGTATGGTCTGGCATTGACCGATTCCATCTGTGCTTGCGACAGCAACTTGCCAACGATACCTGTCGGTCTTGATGTAAACAAGACAGCTGCTTTGGTGCTTTGGCCTCCATCATATAAGCGTTGAGCACTTTGCTCAAGACTGCGCCAAAGACTATCCTGTCCGTTGAGAATTTGCTCCATCTCCTGTGAAGCCTGTGCCTCGAGATACGACAGTCGGACATCACGAATTAATTCAAGCCTGGTAATATTCGTGGCTACGGCCTGTTGTTGCGTCTGCGCCTTCAGCCATTTAGCACGGGACGTGTAGACACCCGGAAAATCGAACTGTTGCTGG
>JANNQA010000082.1:0-28761 GCA_031400515.1 Bacteroidota bacterium | reverse complement strand
GGATGTTGGGACAAAAGCAGGTAGAGCTTGAGTTCAAGGAAAAGATGATCGAGTTGGCAGATAAGATCTATGGGATCGATCTAAAAAAAAACTTACCCACGAAACAATGACATGGTATTGGTCACATCAGGAATCCCGGAGGTGGAGTCTGAATGCGATGTACCGGGCTGTTGGAATCAGCAAGCAAGCCTTTCATCAGTATCTGGGCAGGCGGCGGAGTCATCATGAAGAAGTGTTAAATCTCAGGAAGATCATCATGCAGATCAGAGAGGATCATCCTACCATGTGCTGCCGGGCTATGTATTACAAGATCAATCCCTTATTCAATGGGCAGAGACCGATTTGAAGCGCTGTGCAGGGAATCTGGGTTTGCGGTACAGAAGACCAAGAATCAAAGGAGGACAACAGATAGTTCTGGTGTGGTGAGGTTCGACAACTTGTTGAAGGACAAAATCCTGACTGGAATAAACCAAGCGTGGAGCAGTGATATCACATACTTTGAAATCGATAACAGCTACTACTATATCACGTTTATTCTGGATTGCTTCTCTCGACGCATACTGGGTCACCATGTGTCTTCGTGATTACTTACACAGCAGACAAGCTTGCCGGCAATGAAAAAAGCGCTACAAATCAGAGGAACAGATTTGCCCAAGGGGATCATCTTTCATTCTGATGGCGGAGGACAGTACTATGATCAAGATTTTCTAGCGCTGACCAAACACAATGGATTTCAGAACAGTATGTGCGAATTCGCCTATGAAAATGGGAAGGCAGAGAGAATCAATGGGGTGATCAAAAATAACTACCTCAGACATTGGGATATTCAGGACCTGGGTCAACTAGTCAAGGCCGTTGACCGCGCTGTACATTTATACAATACTGACAAGCCACATATCAGTTTGCAAAGGCAGACGCCAACAACTTTTGAAACGAAACATATTAAATTGGCTGTAGCAAAGCCACAGGGTCAACCAAATCGAGGTTGGCTGATAAATTTGCAAACGGTCAACCCTATTCAGGCATTGACTTTCCAGACTATGTTGAATAAATGGTTGAAAAGCGGTCAACCATATTTAGGCATTGACACAATGCTAATAGCTAACGGCCAATAGCGAACAGCGAAAGGCGAACAGCAATCCCCTAAAAAACCAGATAACTATCTTTGGCACTCCCTTTGAGTTAATTCAACAAAATTATTCAGATACAATGGCTGAAGCTGCAGTGAAACGGACGACGAGAAAAGGTACCCAGGAAAATGGCTCTGCCTCTACAGAGCACTACCTCTCCTGGTATGAAACGATGGTGCGTATCCGACGATTTGAAGAGAAAACTCTCATGATGTATTCTCAGAACAAGATCCGTGGATTCCTTCATGTCTATATCGGGCAGGAAGCTATCGCGGCGGCCATGACAACAGCAATTCGCCCGGATGACCCAGTAGTGACAGCCTACCGACAGCATGGCATAGCCATCAGTAGGGGCCTGGCTACAAAAGGCTGTATGGCTGAACTCTTTGGCAAGCGCACCGGAGTGAACAAAGGCAAGGGTGGCTCGATGCACTTCTTCAGCGCTGAGCATCACTATTTCGGAGGAAATGGCATCGTGGGTGCCCAGATACCTATTGGAACCGGGATTGCCTTTGCTGAGAAGTATCGGGAGAGTGATAAAATCTGCGTGACCATGTTTGGTGATGGCGCTGCTAGACAGGGCTCCCTTCATGAATCTTTCAATATGGCGATGACCTGGAAACTACCGGTTCTCTATATCTGCGAGAATAATGGCTATGCCATGGGCACATCTGTAGGCAGGACAAGTAACATCCCGGATGTGCACAAGCTCGGATTAGGCTATGATATGCCTAATAGTGCTGTCGATGGCATGGATGTAGAACTGGTGAATGAAGCTCTGCTTGCTGCCGCTGATCACATTCGCTCTGGCAAGGGACCATACTTCCTCGAGATTAAGACTTATCGTTATCGTGGACACTCAGTTTCTGATCCGGCAAGTTATCGTAGTAAAGAAGAGCTGGAAGAATATAAAGCACGTGATCCTATCCTGACTCTTGAAGATCGAATCCTGAAATCGAAAGTAGCGACACGAGAAGAACTGGATGCCATACAAGCGCGTATTACGCATGAGATAGATGACGCGGTTGCATTTGCTGAGGCGTCAGCTTTTCCCGATCCTTCGGAACTCTATGATGATAACTATGTCCAGAAGGATTATCCGTATCTGACGTAATGTGCAGGAAGATTGGTGGAAGATTTGACAACTTTCGAAAAGTTGTCAAATCTCAAATCTCCAGAAGGCCAGCGGGCAAATCCATGAAGACGGTCTGCTTTTCATGATCTATTCCAATAATGAATACTGGATTGAGTGGGACGAGGACTTGGCGATCCTGATGCTGTAATACTGCCATCTCCTGTTGGGGAAATTCACGTACCTCTACAATCCGACCGATATTCCCCAGTTGCACATCAGAGATGATGAAGCCAATAAGCTGATCATATTCAAGTAAAGACGGCGCTACTTCGGATGAACTAGAAGTCAATTCGTCAACCGGCAGGTATACTTGTGCAGAAGCCCACTTTGAAGCGGCAGTGGGATCGTTGTGGCCGCTAAATCTGACTAATAGATCTTGTACTTCACGGATAGACTCTACTCGCAAAGGCACTTTGTTGCCATCACGTTCGAGAAATAAAAATTCAGCATTCAACAGATCATCGAGATACTGATCATCGGGGTAAAGTTTGATCTCACCGTCTATTCCTCTCGTCCTTCCTGTAGAACCGATGCGGACAAAACCAGGAATTGTCCTCCAGTGGGAATTCATGATTTAATTGTGGTTGATCAGCTCCATTTGCATGATATATCCCTTCTCCCCTTTCTGCATCCAGTTCAATCCAAGACATGGTGTAAATTCTCCAAGACGCTCACAGCGGGAATCGACTATGGTATCCGAGCGAAATACCAGGCCAATTCCTTTGGCATATTTCTCAAGTACAAAACGTCGCTCCAGTTCGTTGTCATCATCAGCCTGTGAACAAGTCATGACACTGTCAAACGCAAATGCACCAATCTGCTCCGGCAAATGAATTGAGATGACTTCACCATTCCAAATAGAAAACATATTGATAGTTTCTGTTCCTACCGGTATCTGGATTAATGGGTTAATATATTTTGTCGGATTCCAAATTTTTTCCTGATAAAGGGGAAATTCCATTTTTAGTAGCCGTTGATTTTCTTCAACACGTTCTGCTTGTCTTTCATCGCTGTATGCTGTCCAGATATCTGTGACCTCCCACTGATCAGCTTGAAGCACACGGTGCTCTCTCTGCATGCGATAGATCGTATCTCCTTCCAGATCAACAATCCTACCCAATACACTCTCACGGATAAATGCTGAAAATGTATCGAGCTCATTCCCTGCCACGGCATCGTCGAAGATGATTGAGTCTACTTTGTATTCAAGAAATCTACCTGGTTCCAAAGGAAAATAATCCTCACCACGATCTATGACAATGGGATCATCACCAGTACATCTACTCACCAACATCATACCGATACAAACAACAAAATATGTGTACTTCAATTTCATAATAGACTATGGCCACTTTGAATGATTCCCCCGCCAACGACATCGTCACCTTCATAGAAGACCGCACTTTGTCCCGGAGCGATGCCTTTGACATTGGCAAGAAATTGGATTTCAGTTAAATGATCCGAAGCGTGTATTATTGACAGCGTACCGATGTCACGATAACGAACTTTGGTCACAACTTCCAATCCTTCGGGAAGTACAGGATATTTCATCCAATTGACCCTACCTACAATCATGCTATTGCGCACAAGATCTTCGACATCGCCGAGAACCACGGTATTCGTATCAGGGTTGATATCCGTGACATATACAGGTCTGCCCATCGCAATCTTCAGTCCTTTACGCTGTCCGATAGTATAGAAAGGATAACCTTCATGTTCGCCAAGAATATTTCCTGATGTATCCACAAATTTTCCACCGGCAACCTGTGATTCCAATTCAGGCCTTTTTCTTTTCAGAAATCCACGATAGTCATTGTCCGGGACAAAACAAATCTCATAACTCTCTGCTTTCTTCGACAGATCATCATAGCCAAAGTCCTTAGCCATTTGTCTGACTTGTGGTTTCGTATAAGTGCCAAGAGGAAACAATGTTTTGTGCATTGCTTTTTGACTCAATCCCCAAAGGACATAGGATTGATCTTTATTCAGATCCGCAGATTTTGAAACGTAGTATCGGTCATCTTTCTGATTGATCTTCGCATAGTGACCAGTGGCAATGTGCTCACAATCCAATGCCTCTGCACGACGGACCATCGCTTCCCATTTGATATGTGTATTGCAGAGGACGCAGGGGTTTGGAGTACGTCCGGCGATATATTCCTCCACAAAGTTGTCTATCACATAATCCCCAAACTCTTCGCGTATGTCAACGATGAAATGCGAGAAGCCCATATCCACTGCTACACGACGTGCATCATTGATAGAATCAAGACTACAGCAGCCTGTTTCTTTCTTCGAGCCACCACTATTCGCATAGTCCCAGGTCTTCATCGTAATGCCGATGACTTCATAGCCTTCGCTATGTAGCATCATCGCTGTGACAGTACTGTCGATACCGCCGCTCATTGCTACCAGGACTCTGCCATGTTTGCTCATTGGCGCAAAGATAGCCACTGAGAAAATGAGTAAAGGATGAAATGAGTAAATGAATGCCACTTACCTGGCAATGAGAAAATGAGTAAAGGATGAAATGAGTAAATGAAAGCAACTTAAAAGCCACTTACGAGCCACTTACCTGGCCACTTACCTAGCCACTTACAAGCCACTTAGCGGCAACTTAGAAGCCCACCCTTGCGCCACCGCTGACGCCGTCGGCCACAACCTATGGCGTCGGCCCGAAGCTATGGCGGCACGAGGTCGACTCTCTTCGTTCGCTCAGGGCATGCTTAGAAGCCACTTAGCGCTACTTAGAGGCCACTTACCAGCTACTTAGAGGCCACTTACCAGCCACTTAGATGCTTACATACTTTTCAATTGTTCTCTGGCATGCGTCAGTCTGGTGCGCGTTGCGTCCTGCGTGTGTGCAACTTTTAAAAGATCACTATAGTACTTTTGAGCAGCCTGGGCATTACCACTAAGCTCTGCGGCATAGCCCGCTCCGTAAAGTGAATTGAAGCGATTGGGATTTCTGACAAGTGATTTTTCATACTGCACGAGTGCATCTGCAGGTCTTTTCGCTTCAAGGAGCATATCTGCATATAACTCTGTGATAGGAAGAATTTCGCCGGGAGAGACAGGGTGCTTTTCGGTAGCGGCTTCTTTTTCCGCAGCCATACGCATCAGATTCAATGCGTCGTTCGTGTTACCCTGTCCGTAAGCCTGCCACGCCAATACGGCCATTTTTTGAATGCGGATCTGCTCAGCCCAATAGGCCAACGCCTTCGAATCTCCCATTTTAGCAAGTAGAGTGTCTTGCCTGTTTATGGCATCCTGAACAATTTCTTGCTTGCCACTCCGTGCTGCACCAATTCCACGTGCAAAATGTACGATCGCTTCATATGCAGGAAATTTTTCCCAAGGCACCCGATCGGCATACATCACCTTCAATTGCGCCGCATCAGCCCAACGCTGCCTCTCAAGGGCCATACGTGCCGGCATCGCTGCTAATGCATACATCGTGGCGGGGTTTTCCAGAATTTGACCTGACAGTGTATCTATGTGTTTGAGAACCCCCTCGGCTTTCACATCTTCTGCCTGTTGCAAATACGCATACACCACATAGTCAAGCGCATGAAAAAGATGCATAGAAATTTTACCATCCACGATCAGTTTATGTGCTGCCTCAGCAGACCTGTTGTTCCAATCAATAGACTCCTGCCAGTATCCCAGCCTTGTAAAAATATGCGATGGCATATGCAACGCATGAGGAATCTCTGGTGCGATCTTGCCATAGCTCTCTGCAACTCTGAGTGCTCTTGGCGCAAGTGATGGAATATCGTAGGCATGAATGGCATAATGAAATCCACCAGGATGGTCAGGTATCGTCTCCAATACCTTTTCTGCGAGAGCGCCGACTTCAAGCTGTATTGCATACGTTTTGTCGGCAGGTGAAGCGGTTGAGAGTTTTGTCAGACCATAAAAGAGTCGCGCTTCAATATCATCCGGCTGTTGTTCATTCGCGGCTTTCCAGCCACTGTGAAATGTGGCAAGGCGTTCAGGTTTGGACCTACCTGTTGGATCCTGATAATAGGCAGCCAATGCTTCACCATATTTCTTCTCCTTTTCATTTTTGGCCAGAGCTATTGCGCGCTGTGAAAGAGCCCACCCCAATTGCATGCGTTCTGCAGTCGGCTCGTCCGGCCACATCGGATGTATAAACGTCATCCCCTTCCCCCAATGACCCCAGAAACAATCAGGATCTTTGGCAATTACCTGATCGAAAGTGTGTTCCGCATCTTCATATGTCATGTGATGAATCAAGGTGATTCCAAATCGTATCAGAGTGTCTACGGCTGGCCCACAACCATCTGTGAACTGAATCGTGCCGCACATGATATCTGGTGTCAGATAAATGCTACTCGCATCAGAGACTTTGGTTTCAGAGACCTGCTCCGAATTTCTGTTACAGGAAGCGATTAAAATTGCCAGAGCAAAGAATGTAATAACGAAGCGCATGATTTTGAATTTTGCCCCAAGCTAAGCACACTAGCCGATTTTTGCAATGCCATATTTATGGGATAATTTGTGCACTGGCACAAAAAATACATGAGTTTGAAGAAGTATCAAATGTGGCCAGGCGCTCATTGAAATCGGAACATCTAAATGACAGTTTGGGGCGGGTGATGTGACATTCAGAAATGCACCCCGTTCGCAGAAGGAAAGGGGCATTTAGAATCAACTTCCTATTTTGCCTCATTACAAGACGAAACACACTTTGCACCAATGCACGTACTTCACACCTCGTTCGAATGTTATCCGTACGCCAAGGTAGGCGGCATGGCTGATGTCGTCGGAGCACTTCCGAAATATCTTCTCAAACTTGGCATAGAAGCGAGCGTGGTATTGCCCCGCTACAGCAGGGACTGGCAGGCCCTGGAGCTCAAGCCTGTCTTCCAGGGATCTTTTCACCTGGATTGGGAATACATCCGGTTTACTGTAGAGAAAAGCACTTCTCCTGATACTCCCTTTCCAGTGTATGCCATCAGTATTCCCGGAAAATTTGACAGGCCTGACATCTACGGATTCCAGGATGAAATCAGTCGTTGTGTTTCGTTTCAACGTGCACTCCTCACCTGGCTTCGCGATGGTGACATGAGACCGGATATCGTGCATTGCCATGATCATCATACCGGCCTGATACCTTTTATGATGAAACATTGTATGGAATTCAGTGGATTGAGTAAAATTCCAACTGTCTTCACTATACACAATGGAGCTTATCAGGGGGCGTTTCCATGGGATTTATCCAAACTCTTACCGGCATTCCCCGCCATGCTTGGAGGATTACTGGAATGGGGTGGTGCAATCAATGCGCTCGCATCGGCAATTAAGTGTTGTTCGAAGTATACTTCGGTTTCAGAAGGCTATCTCTATGAATTGATGCAGGATGGTCATGGGCTCAGCAGTCTTTATGCGACTGAGTGGTCCAAAGCCGTCGGCATCCTGAACGGCATCGACGATGATGTATGGGATCCGACAAACGATCCGATGATAGAATTCCATTTGAAAAAGAAATCCATTGATACTTTCAAACAGAAGAATAAGGAGGCTTATTGTAATGCCGTAGGTATCAATGCAGAGTTTCCAATGTATGTTTTTATCGGTCGCTTTGCCTATGAAAAAGGCGCTGATCTATTGCCGTCGATTGCGGGTGAATTTTTACATAAATATCCGGATGTCACATTTGTGTTTTTAGGTTCCGGGGATGCGCAGACGGAAAGTCATCTACGCGCACTCGAACACTACTACGGAGATCGTGTACGCTCTCATATTCTGTATTCAGAAAAACTCGCGCATCAACTCTATGCGTCATGTGATTTCCTGTTGATGCCTTCACGTGTTGAGCCATGCGGATTGAATCAGATGTACACAATGCGGTATGGTGGCATTCCAATTGTACATGGTATTGGCGGGCTTCGGGATACGGTCGCTCCACTCACAGAGACTTCCGGAAATGGCTATGTCTTTTATGAACTTGCTTCCCACGCCGTGACCCCAATGCTCGCTGTGGCACGAAATATGTACAAGCATAAAGATATCCTTACACAAATCCGTAAGCGAAATATTGCCCGTGATTTTTCATGGACGCAATCTGGAAAGCGCTATATTGAAGCGTACAACTCAATACTATCCTGATATACAAAAGAGCCCTATGAAAAACAGAACGATGTGTTTGATTCTTGGCGGTGGCGCCGGTAGTCGCTTGTATCCATTGACTGAAATGCGCAGCAAACCGGCCGTACCTATTGCCGGTAAATACAGGCTCATCGATATTCCCATCTCCAACTGTCTGAACTCAGATCTCCGCCGGATTTTTGTTTTGACTCAATTCAATTCCGCATCGTTGAATAGTCATATCAAAAACACCTATCACTTCGATCATTTTGGAACAGGCTTTGTAGAATTACTTGCTGCCGAACAGACTCTTGCCAATCGTAACTGGTTCCAGGGTACTGCTGATGCTGTGCGACAGATTCTACCCAGGTTGCAGAATTATGATTACGACACCCTGCTCATCCTCAGTGGAGATCATTTGTATCAAATGAACTATGGTGAATTTCTGGATACACATCTCAATACTCAGGCAGATATATCCATTGCAACAATTCCCTGTGGAGCACGGGATGCTTCTGAGTTCGGCATCATGAAAGTCTCTGCGGATGGGACTGTGGAAGCGTTTACAGAAAAACCAAATCAGGAATTACTGCCGCAATGGAAGTCGATTGTTGAAGATAAGTATCAACGCCAGGGCAAAGTATTCCTGGCATCAATGGGTATTTATATTTTCAAAAAAGAATTGCTTGTCAAGTTACTTACAGAGAACCCTACGATGAATGATTTTGGTAAGGAGATTATTCCATTGAGCATTGAGCAGAAGTATAAGATTGCCAGCCATCCGTTTGATGGGTATTGGACAGACATTGGGACGATCAGGTCATTCTTTAATGCAGTCTTACATCTGGCAGATCCACTCCCTGAATTCAACTTGTTTGACAACGAACGTACCATTTACACCCGGGCCCGGATGTTGTCTCCTTCTAAAATCTTTGGTACCTCATGTGAACGTGCATTGATCGCTGAAGGGTGTATTATTCATGCAAAAAGCATCTATCGTTCTGTGATTGGTATCAGATCGCGCATCGGTCGGAACACAGAAATCTCGAATACTTATGTCATGGGCCAGGATTACTATCAGGACATTAGCGAGATTCTGGATAGCAAACGCATCCCGATGGGTATCGGAGAAAACTGTCATATCGAAAATGCCATCCTCGATCGTAACGTCTGCATCGGTAATGATGTGGTGATCAAAGGCAGTACAGATCTTGAAGACACCGAGCAGGAGACTCATTGCATCAAAGACGGTATCGTTGTCATGCGCAAAGGGGTGACCCTGGCTGCGGGTTCGAAAATCGGAGCGGTGTAAGAAACGCTGTTCGCTTTTCGCCGTTTGCCTTTCGCTGGTTGATGTTTCAAGTTCAATGTTCAATGTTTCTTGGATTTCAACTTTGAACATGGAACATGGAATTTTCAACTCTTCGTTAGAAAATTCTCTGCAATCATACACCGCGCACTACCGCCGCCATATTTTTCAATCGTATAAACGGGACTGGATAGGATACGATTATGTTTTTCAATAGCCGCGATCTGATCTTTGTTCAGGGACTTGTATGCTTGCTCCGACATCACGCAGATGGCATCTCCAAACCGGGATTGCAATTGAATCATATTTCCGGCAAAGGCGGCCATTTGTTTGGTTGAAATTTCAATGATCTCTTTGTTCGAATGCTTGAATGAATTCTGCAACATCTCACGCTCCTTTTCATCAGGAATACATTCCAAACAGATCACAACATACGTAGTAGCCAGTGACATGACGACATTGGTATGATACACAGCGACATCATCATACATTGCGTGAAATGTGCGCGCGGTGTAACCTCTCAGGATGCAGAACTTATCCAACAACTCCACATCAGTACGCGGACTGATACATGCATAGGCCAGACGATGCTCCCGGTCCAAAACAAGACTACCTGTGCCTTCGAGAAATTGATCCTGCTCTTCGAATACTTCGAACGAATAGCGCTTTACTACACCATAGAGACGTGAGATCTCTTCAATGATATCCTCACGGCGCTCAAGTCGTCTCACCTTACTGCGCATGGGATATGTAATAAATGCACCATCTCCATGTGTTGAAAACCAGTTGTTTGGGAATATGGCATCTGGCTTAACCGGTTTGTCCGTGTCCTCAATCACATCGATATGAATCCCATTCTCTTGCAGGAGAAGGACAAATGCATCAAACTCTTTCAATGCTTTTGCAGCAATCTGCTCTGATGTCAGAGATTGATCGTCATTTTGAAAAGTGTTGTTTCCAGCTGTTTCGGAATTGTAGCCGAAATGCTTCGGTCTGATCATGATGATGTGATCTGTAATCTGTCGCATACGGTAAAAGTACACCTGAACGCGATAGTGTCCATCACAGAATTTCAAGACCTCACTATATTTAACAGCGAAACACAAAATTCTTCGACATGCAATTTCTATTCACGGCACTCTTTTTCATTGCCGGTCATTTCTCAAACAAACTACAACCTCAACTTGCGATTGAAAATCCACCTCCTATCGTTTTTATTCTGGACGCGAGTGGCTCGATGTCGGGTAAGATTGGAACCGAACACAAGATGACCATTGCACGTGATGTGTTGGGCGATCTCATTAGCGGGATTAGTCCTTCAAGAGACATTGGACTGGTCGCCTATGGTCATCGTCAGAAAAGTGATTGCAACGATATAGAATGGTTGATAAGGCCTGGTGCAAATGAACGCGCTGCTCTTTCCAGTGCATTGCAAAAATTGAATCCTACAGGCATGACCCCCCTGGCACAATCAGCACGCATGGTGATTGAAACATTGAAGGAATCTGGTGTCTCCGCTACGATCATTCTCATCACTGATGGACTAGAGACTTGCAAAGGTGATCTCTGCATGGTAGTCGCAGATGCGAAAACTGCGGGCGTTGACTTTGTGATGCATATCGTCGGATTCGATCTCGGCGAGTCGGATAAATCAAAACTCGAATGTGCAGCCAGCGCAGGCAATGGACTCTATCTCGATGCCGCCAATAGTGAAGAATTGGATAGCGTATTAAATCAAGTCACTGAACTTACCGTTGAAAACATCGGTGCTTCACTTTCCGTCGGTACGACCAAGGCAGGGGCCCTTATCGAGGCATCCGTGAATATTTTTCGCAGTGACACACGAGCGTATATTGCAGGCCAGAGAACTTATGCAGAGAAAGTCTCAAATCCACGCATCTTTCATTTACCTCCCGGCACATATGATATCCAGATTGATCCCATTGGTCTGCGTGGCGTGCAACCTGTGACTCTGAAGGGAGTGACAATCACAGAGGATGCGATTACCGAACACAGTGTGGATTTTTCTTCCGGAACGTTGGCCATCCTTGTCACTTCAAATGGCAAACTGCATGACGCGGTTATCAACATCCAATCGCAGACTTCGGGATTGAACACTGCAGGAGGGAGATCGTACGAAAGCCCTCAGTCTAATCCAAGGATCATAGAATTGGATCCGGGTCGCTACACGGTGACCGCAAAATCAATCACAGTAAATGGGCCGGGATATGACCAGGTGTTTCGCGATGTAGATATTGTAGCAGGTGAGCGAATTGATTTGAAGTGTGAAATCCCACATGGCATTCTTAAAGTAGGAGCAACTCACGGTGGTAATCTCTGGGACTGTACGATCAATGTTGTACCAAAGCAAGTACACGAATCCGTGGCAAGTGGACGAACATATACAAGTGCTTCGAGTAATCCAAAAACCATAATTCTCACTCCGGGATTCTATGAAGTCACATTGAAAGCCCTGAAGCTGGATGTAAAAACACAAACAGTCTCTATCGAAATTAAATCAGGTCAGACATCAGAGCACATGTTCAAATTCTGATGTGTCAAAGAAAAGATACATTGCACCCTGTTGAAAAGTGGAAAACTGATTTACTTTGAAACATCACGTTGGCATAAGAAACCAGAATTGAGATACGAAGTGATGAGAAGTGTGTTTTCAAAATTAATTTCATGCATCTGACTCAAAAACCGTCGAGCGCAGAATGTCTGCAGGTAGATAATGGCGTAAGGGCTTTCCGCGCATCACTTGATGATGGAAATGCACTCGGCGTTGACATATCATCTACCGAACTTCTCTGGTTGATCGCACGTAAAGGCGCTGTAGATGTACGTGCCCCGATGCATGATGAATGGCGCGGACTTGTATCCGGCAGTAGTTCTGTCTTTTTTTACACAAAAGAACCATGGCAACTGCAGCTCCGTGGAGCTACCAAAGCGCATGTCATGGGTTTTGGAATTTCACTGACAGCCCTTCACCAATTGCTTTCTGTTGACTTTGATGCGACGAAGTCAAAGGAAAGCAGTAATGTCGATTATTCAAAGCTCACACAGATCATCACACTTTCACCAAGACATTTACAGGACATCGACAAAATTTTTGTCCAAGGTATCGAATCCCGATTTGCAGCCATGTCACGACGAGGTGCATTCCTGTCTGCGTTTTCTACACTCCTTGAGACATTGTATGGTCAGCATGTCGCGCAATGCCCTTTTCATATCGATTTTGATACTGAACAAAAACTCAGAAGGGCTCATGAAATTTTAGTTGCTGACCTTCATGATATGCCCGACATTGTCACCCTCGCACGGGAAACGAATCTTCCAAAGGCAGTACTCAAAGAAGGATTTGAATACCTGTATGGAAAACCGGCAGCACAATATTATCAGGACTATAAATTCGAGAAATCGCTTGCCATGCTCGAAAGTGGCAAATACCTGATCCGGGACATTGCCTTTGCCGTTGGATTCCAAAATCCGAGTCACTTCATCAGCGCATTCAAACTGCGTTATCAGACCACGCCGAAACAATGGATCAAGCGGCAGCGAAACCCTGTACCTGAGCTCATCTAGCCCGCGACACAATGGAAATCCAGCAATTATATTTCGTCATTGCTGATATCAGCGGATATACAAAGTTTGTGACGTTGCACAAGCAAAGCCTGCTTCATGCAGAGAGGATTGTTGGAAATCTACTGGAGGCTGTGATGTCCGAAGCTAAACATCCACTACAGGTTCATGAGCTTCTTGGAGATGCGGTCACGATGTATGCCCCTGTCGGCTCTGCTGAATCGAATCCAGAATGGATTTACACCCAAATGCAAAAAATGCATGACGCATTCAACGGGACAGAGTCAGATCACATCTCAGAATGCAGTTTGTGCGCCTGTGAAGCCTGCAACAACATCGATAAACTCAAACTGAAGATTATTGCGCATGTCGGTGAAGCGGCATTTACAAAAGTTGGTGGCTTACAGAAGATCTCTGGTGAAAATGTGATCCTCACTCATCGCTGGTTAAAGAACTCTATTCCGTCGAGAGAATATTTTCTATTAACAGAACAATTCGCAAATACGCTTGATGACAATGCACGCACAGGCTTACTGAGACACAACGAGACTCTGGAAGGGCTTGGCGCCAAAACAGCGTTCTACCGGGATCTGAATAGCGAGCCACCGCCGCCAGCGAAACCCACATTCTATAGCAAAATCAAAAAGAATACTGAATTGAATTTGCATTGCATCGTCAGAATGCTTGGTAAGCGCAAGAAGGAGTTTCGAAATTTGCCTGATTAAGTCTGAGCTAAATATCACTCACCACGAAGAGCACGAAAATCATGAAGAATAATAAGAGCAAAGCGTTCTTTGTTGGAATAGCCCTAAATTCTGAGTTATCCAGTGATAAGTTTTGAATCGCACAGCCCTATATAACCAGTTATCATCAAAACCATTCATCATTCTGGATGGCGCGATGGGTACTGAACTTGAACGGCGGGGTTTTCGCACCGCTCTCCCACTTTGGTCTGCAATGGCAAATCTGGAAGCGCCGGTCTTAGTAAAACAAATTCATGATGATTATATCGCAGCGGGTGCAGATATCATCACTACAAATACTTTTCGTACAACCAGCTATACATTTGCCAAAGTCCACAAAGCAGAACTGGCATCGCATCTCACCCGACTCGCAGTAGAAATTGCACGTGAATCTATTTTACAATCCGGCAAAAAAGTACTTCTCGCAGGATCACTTGCTCCACTCGAAGATTGTTACAGTCCGGAACTGGTACCTGGTGACGATGCGATTCGCAAAGCTTATACAGAACAGATTGATTTATTGATCAGCACCGGAGTTGATTTCATCCTTGCGGAAACAATGATCAATCGCAGCGAGATTCACTTCATTAGTGATTACCTGTACCGGAAAGAATTTCCATTCATGATATCGTTCACAGCACAGGATGGAAGATTACTCGATGGGACACCAATGGAATCGGTGATTTCCGATGTCATTGATACAAACCCACTCGCGCTCATGCTGAACTGCAGGTCTACCGATGAAATCACAAGGACACTTCTGCTTCTCCATAACTTATTTCATGGTATGATTGGCGTTTACGCCAATGGCTTCGGCCATCCCGATGATGAACTTGGCTGGAAGAATGAAGAAGGCGGAGTAAATGAATATCTGACCTCAGCTAAACAATGGCTTGATCGTGGTGCATTGATCATCGGTGGATGTTGCGGAACGACACCAGAACATATCGCCGCGATTCATCGATATCGCAAGAGCGAGTATCAGAACTAAGTAATGGGTGATGCCTTGCCTACCGACAGGCAGGGATGATGAGTGATAGATCCTAAACCCTAAACATTAAACCCTAAACATTAAACACTAAACACTAAACACTAAACATTAAACTTTCTTCCCCAACTCCCTTATCATATCCGCAACCATACTCTCAAGATTATACTCAGGCATCCAGTTCCAGTCATTCCTTGCAGCAGAATCATCGATACTTTCAGTCCATGAGTCAGCAATTGCTTGTCTGTGATCTGGCTTGTATTCGATGGAAAAATCAGGAATATATTTCTGGATCTCAGCAGCAAGTTCAGCAGGAGTAAAATCCATTCCGGAGAGATTATAGGATGTTCTGATTGAAAGCTTATCTGCCGGAGCTTCCATCATATCCAGTGTGCCGCGAATTGCATCCTCCATGTAGATCATCGGCAGGCGTGTGTTTGCGCGAAGAAAACATGTGTAATGTTTTACTTTCAGAGCTTCATAGAAAATTTCCACTGCATAGTCTGTTGTCCCGCCGCCCGGCTTCGCACCATGACTGATGATACCTGGATAGCGAATAGAACGTACATCCAAACCATATCGATGGAAATAATAATTACACCAAAGCTCTCCGGTCAACTTGCTCATACCATAAACAGTAGATGGGATAGCAGGGCTATGTTGTGGCGTAAACTTCTTTGGTGTTGGTCCGCCAAAAATGGCAATTGAACTGGGAAAGAAGATTTTCTGAATGCCACGCGACACACTCAAATCAAAAATCTCGAGAAGCGAATTCAAATTGACATTCCACGTCTTACGCGGGTTCCACTCACCACTTGCAGAAAGGATTGCTGCAAGGTGGTAGATCTGCGTGATGTGATAGTCTTCGATGATTTCATCAATTCGCTGAATGTTAAGAATATCGAGCATCACGAAAATGACCTCGTCAAATTTCTGTTCTTTGATGTCCGATGCAACAATGCGCTCTGGACCGTATTTAGCTGCCAGAGCATGGACGAGTTCTGTACCGATTTGTCCGCTTGCCCCTGTTACTAGAATTCTGCCTTCTGACATTGTGTGTGATTAGGGTGCCAAAGATAGAAATAAGGGTATGCGGGGCGGTACGGGGTACGAGATACGGGGTACGAGGACCTGCAAACTTCGAACAAAGTCGTCCGTTGTGTGCGAAGGTCAGTTTACGAGTTACGGGAAAGATGCAGAATTCAAGGTGTGCAGCCCCGAAACACGTAACTCGCATCTCGTACCCCGCACCATTCTCTTATCTTCACGCGCACACTTCAAATACAAAGATGTACACCTCAGTCAAAGCACAATTAAAAGAAGAACTCCAGGCTATACACGACGCGGGCCTCTTTAAACAAGAACGCATCATCACTACTCCGCAGGGCGCTTTGATCAGGACTCAACAGGCAGGAGAGGTATTGAATTTTTGTGCGAATAACTATCTCGGGCTCTCGTCACATCCGAAAGTCATCGATGCGGCAAAACAGGCAATTGATTCTCACGGATTTGGCATGTCTTCGGTGCGTTTCATTTGTGGTACACAGGACATCCACAAGACTGTCGAGCAGCGTGTATCGGAGTTCTTAGGAACAGAAGACACAATATTGTATGCGGCAGCGTTCGATGCGAATGGAGGCCTCTTTGAACCTCTATTGACTGAAGAAGATGCCATCATCTCCGACGAACTCAATCATGCTTCTATCATTGACGGAATCCGGCTTTGCAAAGCACAACGCTATCGATATCTGAACAATAACATGCAGGATCTGGAGGAAAAGCTCAAAGAAGCAAAAGGTGCACGCAGACGCATGATCGCTACAGATGGTGTCTTCTCCATGGACGGCACGATTGCACAACTCGACAAAATTTGCGACCTCGCTGACAAGTATAATGCACTCGTGATGGTCGACGAATGTCATGCAACTGGCTTCATGGGCAAGACCGGCCGAGGCACAATTGAGTACCGGAATGTCATGGGACGTGTTGATATTATCACCGGCACATTTGGCAAGGCATTAGGTGGCGCCTCAGGAGGATTTACAGCTTCTCACAAAGAGATTGTAGACATGTTGAGACAACGCTCTCGTCCCTATCTCTTCTCAAATACACTCGCTCCGACTATCGCTGGTGCAACGATCGCAGTGATCGATCTGCTTTCGGCATCTACAACATTGCGTGATAAACTTGAAGTCAACACAAAGCGATTTAGAAAAGGGATGGAAGATGCTGGCTTTGATATTGTGAAAGGTGATCATCCTATCGTACCTATCATGCTGTATGATGCGAAGTTGTCCCAGGATATGGCAGCGCGGATGTTGCAGGAAGGGATCTATGTAATTGGATTCTATTATCCTGTCGTACCAAAAGGCAAAGCGCGCATTCGTGTTCAGATTTCTGCAGGGCATGAGCCAGAACATATTGATAGAGCTATTGAAGCGTTTACGAAAGTGGGCAAAGAGTTAAACGTTATTAAGTGAGTAAGTCATTAGTTAGAACTTTGAATCGTTTAATGTTTATTGTTTAATGGTTAGAGCCAAAAAATACCTCTCTTCAAACTTTAAACGCTAAACGTTAAACATTAAACCTCTATGTCACACGATATTTCAAAACACCCATACTGGACCCGCGAGGAGTTCATGGCCTTCCTCTTCCTCCATGTGGCACATGCCGATATGGAATTTATTGATGAGGAACGTGAGATGATTCTCAAAATCATTTCAGAAGCACAATTGTTCACTATCCAGCAAGAATACGGACGTCTCTCGGACTTCGAGCGGATTACTGTAATCCAGTCTTACAAAGCGAATTACTATCCTGATGCTGCTCAGAAGAAAGAGATCATCGGGCAGCTAAAGAAACTCTGCAAATCAGACGGAGAATTCGATACCATGGAGAAGAATATGGTGTTGATGTTGGAGAAGATATTGTGACTCACGCCCCAGCCCCCTCCCTTTGAATGAATATCGTCCTCAAGATGAAATTATCGCAAGGGAGGGGGAGCCGGCTTCTGGTTTTTGAGTCTATGATGAGTTTCAAAATTATCCATACAATAATAAAATGGACTCCCCTCTCTTTGCAGGAAGTCTTATAAATGTAGCTTCTTCTATAAAAGAGAGGGGAAGGGGGTGAGTTCTAAAAATAACTCTGCAAATCAGACGGAGAATTCGACATCATGGAGAAGAATATGGTGTTGATGTTGGAGAAGATATTGTAAGACGCTCTTGCCTGTTGGCCATTGACAGTTAGCAAAGACTTCCCTCTTTTTAAGCGAAATCTATTCAATGTCTGAATTATACTGACGTGCTCAATTATAGGGAGAAGGGTCAATGCGTTAATACTTGCAGATATTAGACGATGTTCTCAGGAATCAAGAAGAAATTGTGATGTGCGATCAAACTGAAATGCCATTTTTAAGAATTGGCTCTTCTTGATCCAGATTGAGGATTGACTCTTCTTGATCCAGATTAAGGATTGACAATCCTCGCAGACGTCTGGTTCTCATTGATTTATATACTCCCTTTATTTGACAGTAAGGATTGACTCTTCTTAATCAAGATTAAGTATTCACTCTTCTTGGGCCGTCAAGGACTACTCGATCCGCTCCAACGATAACTTTGGAAAACCTGACTCGTGCGCCAGACCGACGATGCCATACTCGTAATTGAAATATGCGACCCACTTCTGGAGTGCAATTTGTCCCAATGGTTGAAAATACACTTCGGAGAAGGCTCGCTGGTTGATCGTAACAGTATCCTGTGGAATTACTTGTGGCCAATAAGTACTCCCATATTTATGAACTAACTGAAAACTCAAAGCGGGAGAAAACCCTACACCGGTTTTGATGATGTACAGATTTAGAAGATCATCTTCTGCTATCACAATTGTGTCTGAAAGACGCGCTGTTGCAGCAAACTGCAGATTCAATGTAAGGCCTAATGTATCACATACGAATATTGAAGTCAAAGCTTGCATATTCTGTACAAAACTGATCTCCTGAGCGGTATCATAGGGACAATTATCCTGGAAAACCAGGCTTGTAATTGAGGTGCCAAAGTGATCCAGATCAAATGTATACTCGTTTCCCAGATCATCCAAGAACACCAAACGTTCAATGTCATCTGAATAAGGAAATGCATTACGACCCGAGTCACTCAATTCAAATGGCCCGAATTCAAGGACAAGGTTCTCACATTGGAGTCCTGGATCCACTTGCTCATCCTTGCATGAACAGAAGACAATACACAAAGTGAATACAAGAATGATTTTCGTCGTAATCAGAAATCGGAATGATTGCACACCAGGAGAAATTCCCAAAGTGACATCGCATAAATATTTCATGACGTCAAGATAGAGAAAGCCTCTTGCCTCACTATTGCTCACATCGCCGCAACGAAAACGCCTGCAAGCCTTTCTATTGCACTATTACCTTCTTAGCGTAAAACTGTTTTTCCGAACGCGCCTCCAGAATATACACCCCATCAGGAACTGAGTGCATTTTCAACTCAGCAACATGGACCGGTATTTTGAAATCAGTATGACTTACCACCACACCAGTGATATCTCTGAGCGTATATCCATCGATCACCGAGGCATCATTGAGTTGAACCATGAGTATTCCAGAAGTCGGATTTGGATACACGGTCATATTTGCATCATCACCTCGCACATCCTTCACACCAGATGGATCACCGAAGAATACAGATGCGAAGACGCTCGACGAAATCTGATCAGGATCACAAAGCGAATACAGGAATATTTCAAGACCAGGATACTCGAGTTCTGTTGATCCTTGTTGCTGCGTCACATTGATGATGAGATCTTCCACACATGAATTGGCTGCGATGTTGAATTCCTGACCGAGATCATTGCCATTCAGAGCAACACCTGCCGCACGCACTTCGGCACCATTAAGATTGGATTGCGCGTTCAGCTTCAGAAAGTATTGACGTTCTTCATTGCAATTGATACCATCCGCCTGAGTCTGCACCATAGCAGGCTGAATGAAGGGGTACGAGGGCACGGGTTACGGGGTAACTATTGCTCGGCGTGGGTAAACCTCGTGGCCTGCCCGATTAGGTCATTCAGGCGGGCGTCCTTAAGACCCACGAGATTTCCTGCCGGAGGCATGGCGTTTTAAGCGCGGGCCCTTGGTAGTCTAGAATAGTAATCGGCAATCCGCCTTCGCTACGCTATGGTGGACAAATCGGTATAGTTGGTAAGTGCGCTGTGATGAAGTGCGCAGTACGCTCCTCGCGATTGTGAACTGTCTAACTATCAACTGAAAAACTTACCGACTTCACCGACAGCGTCATCCGAAGCAAAGCGAAGGTTGACTACCGATTACCGATTACGATTTCAAATTCCTTTCATCTTCATGCTCACTTTGAAACCCTCATCCCGGTTCACTTCGAACGTAGCTCCTAGTTTCCCAGCCCGCATCTCCATGTTCTGTAGACCAAGACCTGTGCTGGTTGCATGTTGTTTTATACTCGTGCCATTATCCATGATCGACAATTCAAAATGATTGTCAAAATGACCAAAGCGGATTGTCACAGCTGTTGCTTTAGCATGCTTTGCGACATTGGTGATGGCTTCTTTGAAGAATAAGAAAAGATGCTGACGGACATCAACCGGGATTTTCTTCTCGAGCGGAAGCACGCCAAGTTCAAAACTAAATGCGATGTCTTTGGGTAGCAGCAATTCTTCTGCACCTTCACGCATGCGATCCAACAGGTTTTTCACCTGATCACGACGGCTGTCAATGGACCACACCACATCCCGCATTTTTGAAAGAGATCCACGACTGATTTCGCTCAATCGGTGAAGCTTAGTGGAATCTGCTTTTCCCGAGTGCATTTCCAATAGTTCGGCTTGCATGGCGATACCCGAGAGCATTGATCCAAGTTCATCGTGGAGATCACCGGCAATCCTGGTCCGCATGCGTTCTATTTCAAGTAGACGATTCAGCCTGTATCTCGCAAATGCGTACATCAGTGTCCCCACAAACAGAATACATAAGGAGATGAACCACCATGTGGTATAGAAAAACGGTCGCACATCAATAGGAACCGAGAGTTCAGACGCGCTCCAATTGCCCTTGCTGTCAGCGCCTTTGACACGCAGTGTGTATTGGCCTGGTGCTAAGGTGTGATATCTTATCGATGGCGTATTACCGATGAATGACCAGTCGTTGTCTAAACCCTCAAGCCAGACGTAGTACCGGTTTTTATCAGGCCTGAAATAATTGGGCAGTATCCATTCGAGCTGGAAGTAACTATCATAAGGCGATATTCTTATAGGTTCTATGTCCTTCTGACCAAGCAATTCGGTGCTCAGCGTATCCTTCATGCGGTTGTACCTGGAGAAACTGGTGAATGCGAGCGGCAGATTTGGTCTTATCTCAAGGACTTCCCGAGAGTCAAAGCCAATGACACCATTCATGCCTCCAAACCAAAGGCGACCAGTGCGATCCTTGAATGAGGATGAGTAGTTGAATTCGTTGTGCGGTAATCCTTCTTCTTCAAAGAAGTTTTGAAACACACCCTCGTTCCTGACATAACAGGAAAGACCATTGTATGTACTCGACCAGATGTTGCCCACTCTATCGATGAGGATACCGGTGACATTGTCATTTGTCAAGCCATCTTTCTGATTGAATAACGTGATCGTCTGTCGATGGATATCCAGACAATTGAGACCACCTCCGAACGTACCGATCCAAAGCAGGCTGTCACCTTCATCACAGAGCGTGAGCAGATGATCATTGCTCAAGGCCGGTGTCGTTTCTGTCGAAAGATGTTGTATGATCTTCCCATCCCTGCCGATGAGATACAAACCATCTGATGCAGTTGCGATCCAAAGTGTTCCGTCCTTTCTTTCTAGGAAATACCTGGTGTCTACATCTTCGAAATGCGCTTGAGGTTCTTTGATGAGGGTTTGCATTTCACCTGTCTTCACATCGAAGATGGACAGCCTCTTCAACGTGCTGCCGATCAGGAATCTGCCATCGCGCAGACGGATAAACGGATTGTTTGAAAACTTTGACGAAATGCCTTCCATCTCTATACTTTCCCGCACTTCCATGGTGGCAAGATCAATTCGCATCAAACTATCAGTTAATGTCCACACGGAATGTTGCGGATGATCGGGAATAAAATGCCGCGCTTCTCCGAGCAGATTATGCAACTTTTCATCTGTCCATCGCAAAAACACTTTGTCGGATCCAATATGATCGGGATCTGTTCGATGTAAACCAACAGTACCATTTTCGCAAAATGCATACAAATTGCCGTCGCGGTCATCAAAAATTGCGCGCATGGCATTGCCCCATCCGACACCTTTTATAGTAAAGCGTGTTTCAAATAACTGCTTCTGATTTGGAAAAAGGATCAATCCATTGTCAGTAGCAACCCAGATCAGGTTTGTACGATCTTCATAAAGCCCCTGGATGTTGCTGTACTGCAGTCCGCTTTGCAGCACGCGTGTAAAATCGGTCCATGTACGATCCACACTCCAGCGAAACAATCCTGTTTTCGAGGAGAACCACATATTCCCCAACTGGTCCTCCATCATGTAGTATCCGACACTCGGGAGGCTGTCTTTGATGATTTCAATCTTTCGTTGATCAGGATGATAAAGCCATACCTGGTATCCACCTTTTGGTAATACAAACAAGCGGTTTCTGCCATCCACATAAAGTGGCGTATAGTGCATGATTGTCCCCTCCCACTTGAAGGAATCCGGTTTTGCGGCATGTAAGAGTTCACCGTCCGGGCTGTATTGCTTCAAGCCACCGTGGACAGTACTCCACCATGCATTACCCAATGTATCGATCGCGAGGCTGGTGAACTCCCTGCGAAGACGAGGCTCTGTGGCAATGATTTTGAAATCCTCATTCCCGGCACTTCTGCAGAGATATTGTTTCTCCGGGTTATCCCAGACAATCCAGACACTGCCATCTCTCCCCTTTTTCATGAGCCAGAATTCACCGTTGATACCAGATGATGCCGTGATATCTTCATATGCAAAAGTCCGGGTGTTCAGCTGGTACAATCTGTTGTCGGCATTTATCCACAGCGTACTGTCATTGATGATCTGTAATCCTTCGAAGAAAATGTTTTCACAAGGCAGGTACTGATCGACCAATTGTTTATCCCCGAAGCGAATAACACGGTAACCGTCATAGCGATTGAGTCCCTGTCGGGTGCCGATCCACATCAGGCCATGGGCATCCTGGACAATCGCAGTTACATCGCGAAAACCAAGGCCGTCTTCTACAGTGAGGGTTTTGGATTTTGGGAGAGACTGAGCGGTCGTAACAAACGGAATGAGCAACAGCATGACAAGACAAGACTGCCGGTAAGAGAGCTTTTGCTGCTGGTATTCCATTGGTGAGCGTGATACGCGTGCAAAATATCTTGTTTTTGGACGATAGTGTCCGTGAACCGCAAGGTTAGGTGCATCACAAATCGCACTTTTTACTTCAAAAAACGAGAGGTTTGACCTCGGAACGTCCGAAGGACTTACGAGCGTCACCACCAACGCTCGTAAGTCCTCGTGCCTCGGACGTTCCGAGGTTGGCGTAACATCAAGATGTGATACCAGCCTATCTGTCCTGCCGTACATTTGCCAGATGAAGCCTATCTCACTGGCTATTGTGGAGGACGATCCAATTGTGCGTGAAAGTCTGCGGACATTTCTTGCATCGGATCCGCAATTTCACCTGCTCTATGCTGCCAATTCGATTGAAAATCTCCTGGAAATCCTGGCGCACGATCCTCGTATCATCCCGTCGATCATCTTGCTTGATATCCAGCTCCCGGGATTGTCTGGCATCGAGGGTATACCGGCGATTAAAAAGCTCCGTCCGGAAATTGACATTATCATGCTAACCACCTTTGAAGAGGGTGAAAAAATCTTTGCAGCGCTCTGTGCAGGCGCTTGTTCGTATTTATCCAAAAGGGTTTCCCTGGTGACCATTCGTGATACGATACTGACTGTGTCTCGTGGCGGATCATATATGTCGCCGAGTATCGCCAGAAAAGTAATCGAACACTTTGCGCCTGTTCCAAAAAAAGAAGAGGGTCCTCTTACTTCAAGACAACAGGAAATCGTGGATTGTATCATCAGTGGTTTGAGTTATAAGATGACGGCTGATAAACTCGGCATCTCACTGGATACTGTACGTACGCATATCAAGCACATCTATCAGGTGCTGGAGATCAATAGTAAGGGAGAGTTGTTCAGGAGGCTTATGGCCGTTGGCTTCTGGCTTTTGGTTTTTAGCTTTTAGCTGACTCTATAAGCTCATTTTAACCGGTTTCCCTGCTTTACCGGCTTCACCGGTTTTGTCAAGCCGTTATGTAATATCTAGCTTCTCCTGTTTCTGCTGCGCAGATAAACCAGTCCCAATTGCAACGCCCATTGCAATACCGATCGCAAGGCCGATTGCAATATTTCCAAATGCTGCACCAAGTGCTGTTCCTAATCCGGCACCAAGGGAAATGCCAAGGGCGACATAGTTTTTGTCTTTCATGTGAGCAGCTAAAGAGTCGTGGAGAATAACAAGAAGTGATTTCTACAAATGCGGTCACTGAGCGCGTCGAAGGGCTGTTCGTTTCGACAAGGGCTGAACTGTAGGTTTTATTCGCTTCCTCAGTTTCCTCTACTTTCTCGGCTTTCTCTTTTCCTACTCCTCACCTAGCGAGTTGAAAAATTGATGCTATTGGCTGTTGGCAGTTCACTTTGAACGTGCAGACTGGTTCTGTGAATTGAAGACTGTGGACTGAAGACTGTGGACTGAGGTTTGCTTTTCCGGTTTTCCCTGTTTCACCGGCTTTCCCTGTTTCCTTTATGCTATTTACTTCGTGAAAGCGACCGTATACTAAATGGTTGTATCTCTATACGCAGTAGCCGTTTATCTCAATTGTTTTCTATCGACATTGGCCGCTATTCTCACAGGCGAAAGTGTTTGCTGGGAAATATATTGGATCGTGAGTGTTGGGTGTGAAGGGTTTGGGGAGAACTTACTCAGATCACCCAATATTCCGGTCATTTGAAAGGCTATTAGCTTCTGGCTGCTATCTCCTGCTGCTGGTTATTTGGCTAAAAGCTATCTGGGAATCCGACATGATTTCATTTTGCAATCAATCCACAACACTATTATTCCCGGTGACGGTCAGCGTACCTTGGTTTCTGATGGCTAGCCCTATGCTATTGAGATCCCATGTTGTATTGTAAAGCGATGTGATTCCAAAATTGCGAAGTCCTTTTTGAATAGAGCTCGTCCCACAAAGCACATTCAGGTTTTTCAGACTCACAGTCTTGCCAGCCTCGACATTAAAGGCAAAGGACGCGCCTGAAGCATTTAATGTCACTGGGGTACCGGCACCTCCGTCAATCGTGATGTTTTTATTGAAGCTGAGCGTACTTGATAAGGTGTGAGACAAACCAGATACATACGGGCTGAATTTGATCACATCATTGCTTTGCGCACAACTATAGACAGAGCGCAGAGAACCATAAGTATTATCAATCGTCGAGACAACTTCATTCTTTTTCTTGAGCCCTGTTGGTGTTGGAGCACGTAATCCAATTGTGTTGTCTATTGCCCAATCCCAATCTGCAATGACATCCCACCAGTTGGTCATATAGTTTACACCATCCGGAATCGTATTGCCATTACCAGGCATACTTTGCATCCAATAGATATACCATTGCGATTCAATACGCTGCGGGAAGTCAGCCGCCCCAGGCCAGATATAATTCGCATTGCCCCAGGTATTTACATTCACCATTGTCGTTGGTCCGCCTGCAGGTGTCCAAGCCTTGATGTCGCTCGCGACAAGTGTGGGGTTCAGGTAATCATAGTTGCCAGTTGTGTTTGGCGGCATATGTGTCCATCCGCAACGTCCAGTGATAAAATCCCCATTGCTATTCTGTCCTACAAATTTCTTCCAGAACAGATCGGTGTTCCCGTCTTGAACAAAATTCACATGAGGAAGCATTCGCTCGATCTGATGTCCATGATTATGAATTGCCTCGGCTTGTGACCTTCGGATATTCTGTCCATAGAGAATGTATGTGTTATCGAATATTGGCAAGTCGTCAGGATCCTGATTGCTGTTTGAGACATCTCCTGTGGACGGACTGGCCATGTTCGATTCCCATGCAAATCTGAATTTGCAGGGCTTGTGTATTTGCGGATCATAGGATGGATAGCCTGAATCCATTCCATATTGCCACATCCAGACTTCTTTGACACCATGCACATTGATGTAGTCCTCGAGATCAAAGCGCTCGGCTACGGCATGGTAATCGATCTCAAAACAGGGAAGGCCATTCGCATCATAGTAGCGGACCTTACCTCGTGGTGTCGGTTCATACACACTGATGATATCCACAACGCGATATCCCATATAAGAGCCTGTTGTATGCGTGCCATAATCCCTGAACCGGGAGCCCTCCTCCAGCGCAAAGCGGACCCTTTCATCATAGTTCCAGAGTGTATTTTCCATCGTTGTGACTGTCACTGGATTCAACGCATAGAAATCTGGCGCATGTGATACGTCGAGATTGATACCGTCTGCCGTCGGAATATATCGGATGATCAGCACAGGGATATCTTTTACCGCACATAAATCATCGGGCTCTGAAAGCGATACCGGAACCACCTGAAACACCGTAGGTAAAGCAGGGGCGATGACTCGAATACCGAGTGTTCCGGTCACACCATCTTTGGAAGCACTGATCGTCACCGCTCCGGGTGAAAGCGCTTCTATTCTTCCATTGACGACAGTAGCCCGTGCAGGATGACTTGACATCCACGTGGCGGCGTTCACAGGAATCGTGACCGTCATCCCATTTTGAAGCATTCCCGTGAGCTCCACATTTTCCCCCCATGTCGGATAATAATAGAGTGAATCCTCTCCTGCTATCAGACATTCCTGTACCATTTCGATACCGGTCAGCTGAAATCCGGGGCATGGTGGCGCTGACTGCACAAACTCATATGGACCCATGTCGATACAACCCGCTCTGCGTGGATTCCCATCAAGGTCAAATGGTTCTGTAAAGTTTGCACCCGTATTTCCCGTGTCTTTGCATGGTGATGACGTTGTCAGTCGCAGATTGCCCACGATAGTAGGCGCATTTGCAGGATTGACCGCCTCTATAAACAGCGGATTCGTTGCAATGTTATTTCCTGCATTGATACCAATTGAACTATTCCAGTTGCTGCTCCCGCCGCTGTTTGCGATACAACTATAGGAGAATGTAGCGGTGCCACCAGTCTCATTATATACTGATGCTGATGTGGATGTCGTCGACGCTCCGGCAAGATTGTTCCAGATAATGCAGTTCACAAGTGTTGGATGCGAGTCGCCGGCATTCACCAACCCGCCTCCGTTTACAATCGCTCTATTACCAGAAAAGGTACAGTTGACGAACTCTGGGTTAGAAGCTCCAGTATTGAAGAAAGCACCTCCACTTCCTCCCGCGCGATTGCCGGAGAACAGACAATTGAGAAACGTAGGCGAAGATGAATAGTTAAAGCATACACCAGCAGCGCCCGCCGCACTGTTGTTGCCTTTGAATGTACAGTTCACAAATACCGGATTCGATACTGTATTTGCTATTGCACCTAATTCGATCGATCCGACATTGCTGATAAAGTGACAACCCGTCACGATGGGATGTGAATTGCCAGTATTTATCATCCCACCTACAACAACAGTTCCCGTGTTTGTCGTGAACGTACAATTCGTGATGACAGGACTGGATGATGCTCCATTGTACATCCCTGCTCCGTCATTTGCCGAATTATTTGAGATGATACAATTCGTGATCGTCGGAGATCCTGAGACATTGAGGATACCCGCACCATGTTTATGTGGAAAGACGCCCGCATTGTTCGCATTGCCAGAAGTGATGGTAAACCCATCGAGGATTGCTGTATTGTCGGTACCTGAACCTGTGACAATATGATAGGCATTATTTGTCAGTGTGGCATTCCCATCGATATCTCCGTGCAGGGTCGTGATGTTGGTTACCCAGTTGCGGGCGGCAAGGGTCATTTCATTTCCTGCAAATCCTCCGTAGATAGCAAGCCCATTACAGAGCTCAAAAGTGCTTAGCAGATCGTTATCCGTTTGCCACGCACCCTGGTCAGGATAGTAGGTTCCGGCAGCAACCCATATTTGATTTATGTCCTCACATGTGCAAGCGACTTCCAGTGCATTCTGAAGCTGAGTATATGCATTCGTCCAGCTTGTCCCGTTGTTGTTTCCGGTTGCATTTGGTTTTACATACATGACGGTGCCGGTATAAAGCTCACAGGAGATCGTCGGTGGAGGCGGAGGAGGAATAAATTCATAAGGGCCTCTGTCAATCTGAACAATGATACGGGCATTACCATCGAGATCGAGAGGTTCTGTATTTGCCGCATTATTGCCGTTGTCTTTTGCAGGAGATCCGGCTGTCAGTCTCAGATTGCCGAGAGTGGTCGGCGCAGTTGCAGGATCGACATCCAGGACAAAGAGAGGATTGGAGGCCAGATTATTTCCTAAGTCGGTACCAATCGCAGGCTGCCATCCACCGCCGCTGCCACCGCTGTTTGCGATCAGGCTATAAGAGAATGTAGCGACTGAACTCGATTCATTAAAGACAGATGCAGATGTGGAGGTCGTAGATGAACCAGCCTTATTGTTCCAAATGATGCAATTGACGAAAGTCGGGTCTGAGAAATTCGTATTAAATAT
>JANNQA010000059.1:2500-40736 GCA_031400515.1 Bacteroidota bacterium | reverse complement strand
CTTTTACGCGCCATTCATATGTCGTATTGGCATTCAGACCATATACAGTTACCCATGTATTTGCGACTGGACTACCTGGGACGTCATACCATGTTCCGTTTGGCAAACGCTGCTGAACAGAATAGTTCTGTGCTCCTGAGACTGATGACCAGTTGAAGGTGGCAGTGGATGCCGTAATGTTTGTAGTGAAGGGATATCCTGGCGTATAGCACGAGGATCCCAAAGTACTGAAGCTTGCACTGTATGACCAGGGGCTATACGAACCATATGAGCAGTGACTCCGTACACGCCATTCGTATGCAGTTCCTGGTTGTAATCCTGTGAGCGTATACCATGAATTCGTCCATGGGCCGCCAGAAACATCATACCAGGTTCCGCCAGAGAGCCGGTATTGGAGGGAGTAACTCTCAGCGCCACTTACCGATGACCAGTCAAGTGTCGCTGATGTTTGTGTGATGTTTGCTGTGTACAAATAGTCCGGAGCCTCACATGTGTATGAGTCACTTGTGGTGAATGTGATGGGGTATGTCCAATTGCTATAATTTCCATAACCGCATTTAGCTCTCACACGCCATTCATATGTCGTATTGGGATTGAACCCACCGATTGTAACCGATGTATTCGTGAACGGACTGCCAGGTACATAAGCCCATGTGCCGTTTGGCAATCGGGTTTGAACAGAATAACTCTCTGCTCCAGAAACTAATGACCAATTGAAAGTGGCAGTTGTTCCTGTAATGTTTGTTGTATAAGGATTTTCAGGTGTGTAGCAGGAAGAAGCAAGTGTCGTAAAACTTGCACTGTTCGACCAAGGGCTAGATGTCCCGTATGAACAATTGCTTCTCACTCTCCATTCATAGTCGGTTGAAGACTGGAGCCCTCCAACATTAAGTACGGTTGCTGTCCACGGTCCGCCGGGAAGGTCGTACCATGTTCCGCCGGCATATCGCCATTGGACGGAATAGCTATAGGCACCACTGACAGATGACCAATCCCAGGTTGCGGATGTCTGAGTAATGTTTAAGGTGTATAAAGAGCTTGGAGCATTACAGGATGACGAGCCGCTTGTTGTGAAACTCACGGGCGAGGTCCAATAACTCTGATCCCCATAGGTGCAGTTTGCACGAACTCGCCATTCATATGTCGTACCGGGACTCAGGCCATTGACTGTTACCCAGGTATTTGCAAAGGGACTTCCCGATACATAGCTCCATGCTCCATTAGGAAGTCGTGTTTGAACCGAGTAGTTCTGTGCGCCGGAGACAGCAGTCCAGTTGAATGTGGCTGCAGTTTCAGTAACGTTTGTTGTGTAGGGCTCCGTTGGAACATTACATAGTAAAACTGTTGTCGTGGAAGCGGTATTTGTGGTTGCTTCCGAAGTCGATGCTTCAAATCCAAAAGAAAAGGCACTTGAAGTCAGCAAATTGTTGTTCAGCCCAAAGCCGAATAGGCAGAAAACAAGGGGGGTAAGGGTTAAAGAAAATTTCATAAAAGGTCATTTAAAAGGTTAATTGTAATTGGTCTAACAGCAGTAGGCCCTTCCAGAGAAGGCCATATTCCCAAATCATGTTAATCAAGGCGTGAGTTAAAGCTGGGCAACTGCGGAATGAAGATAGCCTATTTAATCAATGTCGATTTACTTCACGAAAGCAGTGTGTATCACAAAATGCACAGAGAACTTTGATTTTTGTCATTCCGAGAGAGGAGTGTAATCGAAGAGTCGAGGAATGTGGGTTATGATACCGAATATCTCCCGCGAGTTTGTGATGACACGTCTACAAAAACTCGCGGGAAGGGATATAAGAGGTCGTTCGCATTCCTCGACTCACTGGGTTCGCTCGGAATGACAAAAGATGGATTTGTGCAATTTGTGATACACACCGAAAGCAACACGCCTGATGGGTTGAGACAATCTTAACATGACCATCGTTGTGAGACGTGCGAGGAGATGTAAATTCCAGTAATTTGCGCGCATGAAAACAACCTTAAGCAGCTTCATATTTGGACGTTCATCTGGTATCAGATTCTTGCTGCTCTTCTGCACGATGATCTATGCCTGGTCCCTGCAATCATGTAATGAGAAGCAAAGCAAACCTCAGCTCGCTGCTGATCCAGACATCAAAACCATTTTCACAGAAGAGGAGATCAATGATCTGACTAGCATTCTGGATTTTTTTGAACAGCAGATATGTGATTTAACTCAGGTTCAGTCGGATAGTGTCCTTGATTGCTATCAGGCATTCTTCAAGAATGTGAGTTCAGCTCAGGGCACAGGTATCATTTATATTCCTGTTCCTTTTCATTTGCAAAAAGAAATGTACACACGCCTCAGTGATGCAGCATTCAAAGAAATCTGGATGTCTGGCACAGCGGTCAATCAGGTGACAGGTGATACCACACAACGCCTGACTTTAAATTTCAATGGTAAGTACATGAGTTTTTTGACTGCGCTCAGGAGAGATTATGAGCTGCTCGAAGCATATAAACGTTCCTTCACGGAAGAACGTAAGATATCTACCGTCATGATTGAAACATTACTCTTCAACTATCATCTTCTCAACATGAATGACGTGCGTATCAGATTGTTCGTGGCATTGCACTATCTCACGCTGAATGATATGTATGAGAGAAAGAATGAATGAAAAAAATGCTTGCCCGAATCCGCCTAAAGCGGGGGCGGGGCAGAAAGGCAGAAGGGCAGTCATTCTGAGCAACTTAAGAGCTACTTAGCAACCACTTAGAATACGCAATATCTTTACCCTTCTTTCAGTTATATGGCATCAAAATTGACGGGTCAGAATCTACGGTATGTACGTAAGTCACCAACTACAGAGCGGAGACAGAAGGAGGGGATGGACCATTTCCATCATCCTGCATCTCTTGTTGCTCTTGCTTGCATTTCTGCCTTTTATCGTGCAGAATGCGGAGCATGATAGTCTATCTCATGCGATTGCCATTCAATTTGAACGGACATTTGAAGACAACGCATCTAAGCAATCCGGCAGTGAAGCAGCCTCTGCAGCCAGCGCTGAGTCTGAAGCATCTTCACAGGTACAGACTCCGCGAGAACAGGTAGCAGTATCCGCTGTATCAAGCATTCAGCCTACCTCAATGATGCCGGTGCCAGCGCGAAGTATCACGATGACAGCAGCTACACCTGAGGTCGTGCTCCCGACTACAAAGACAAATTCTCCCAAAGCAGATAAATTTTTTGAGCAACCTGTTGAGATCGCGGAAAGGCATGAAGTCGATAGGGTAGAAGCTTTCAAGGCAAAGCCAGTAGCAGCCCTCCAGCAGAAAGTGACATGGCATGTCTCTGATAATGAGTCCGCTGACAAAGGCGCTCCTGCGTCATTTGATTTTGGAACAGGTCAGGGTACCGGATCAGGAAAGAGCGGTACAAGTGGTAGTGGTACTGGTGGAAGTGCTCCTGATGGACAAGGCGAAGACGGTGGATATGATCCCTTTGGAGATGGTTCATTTCCCGGAGGTAGCGGCACCGGAAAAGGAAATGCAGGTAAGGATACAGGCGTTGGGCAAGAAGGCAAGGGTTTACAATGGGGTGACTTTGCTGGAGACGGTCTCTTCCATCGTAAAGTAATTAAGCGTGCAAACGTAGCCAGGATCGCAATACAGGAAGGGAAAGTCGTTATCAATCTCTGCGTCGATCAACTTGGAAAGGTTGTCTTCGCTCAATATGATTTACCAAATTCTTCCATCCGGGATAAATCCATCGTCGCAAAAGCTGAAGAATGTGCCAAGCAATATGTCTTTGATGAAGACCCTTCCGCTCCGCGCGAGCAATGTGGGCGCTTGACGTTCATCTTTGAAATCAAGAAGTAGAGGGCAATTATCAATTCTCGATTTTCGATTCTCGATGAGGAATCAGGATTTCAATCAAGAAGTGAGAATTAAACATCGGGAAAATAAGATGAAGAATTTACCACGAAGTGCATGAAGTGCATGAAGAAATCTTTGAAGAAAAATATTAATTGATTTTATCATTACGCAATCCGCATCCATCCGTCGCATCAGTGCAAATCCGCGTTCTATTTCTTCTACTTTTTTCTAAGTGTTCCATTCTTATCCGCATTCATCTGTCGCATCAGTGCAAGTCCGCGTTCTATTTCTTCTACTTTTTTCTAAGTGTTCCATTCTTATCCGCATCCATCCGTCGCATCCGTGCAAATCCGTGTTCTATTTTTCAGGAATGACTTCTTCGTAATACGGGACCTCGTCATGTGATGACTTCTCCTTTTGTTGCCAGTAAGCAAGCGTCACGACATGGCCATCACGAGTATGAAGCAGTCTGCCAAAGATGGCGTTGGTAGGATTGAAAGCTACATCAGTCACACCGATGGTATATGTTTCCGCAAGCGGGGCTGGGACAGCAATTGAACCTTCTTCTTCCTTCGGGGTGGAAAGTGCTTTCGGTGCAGGCGTCGAAGCCACAACAACTGTGAATCGATTGAATGTCAATAGCGATTTCAGAAATGCCACCCGCTCTGCAGACGCTTTCCGCTCTACAATAGCACACTTAATCCCATCGAGCTCTTCAAATTCATGATTCTTATTGATTGCCATTTTGATGTTTCTTATTTGAGAATTTCTTATCCGCGTCCATCCGTCGCATCCGCGTCACTCCGTGTTCTATTTCTTTTATTGTACCAATCTCACTTTTCTTCGAAATAATACTACAGGTTCACTAGTTCACCAATGAGTAAATGTATTGATACACGCCACTCGCCAATCCCGTGATTAGTATACCACCAACACAAATGATCAATGCAATTTTTGGTGGAATGCCGATTGAGATGTTTTCGATCGGAGTATCATTCGGATGAATAAACATTGCCATGATCACTTTGAGATAGTAATACAATGCAACCACCATGTTCAAAGCTGCGATGGTGATCAGGAGATAATTGTCCTGCGATGCACCGGCGATGAGTAGAAAGTATTTTCCAAAAAAACCTGCTGTTGGTGGAATGCCGGCGAGTGAGAACAACGCGATAGCCATTACCCATGCCAATACCGGATTGGTCCTGCTGAATCCGCGATAGTCATCCATGTTTTCCTTTCCGGCAACCGCGCTCACAAGAGAAACAACACCAAAGGCAGCAAGATTTGAAAAGAGATAAACCAACAGAAAGTAAATGACCGAAGCGTTTGCGATAGTGGATTGGCCTGTCATACCGATGAGCACAAATCCGACTTGTGCAATCGACGAAAAGGCCAAAAAGCGTTTCATGTTTCGCTGCCTGAGTGCAAATAGATTTCCCACAATGAGCGTACACACAGACAGGACAACAAGGATATTGTACCAATCAATCGAGAGTGGCTGAAAATACCGATACAGCACTGAAGACATGACAAACAAGACTGCAGCTTTGGAAATCACGGACAAGTAAGATGTCACTGCAATCGGTGCACCTTCATAGACATCGGCAGTCCATAAATGAAAGGGTACCGCCGAGATCTTGAAGCCGAATCCTGAAATCAACAAGATGAGTGCAAACAACTGCAACGGTGCTCCATTGAGTAGCGTCGGAAGTTCAGCCAGACTCAGCGTCCCTGTGGTGCCATAAATCAGTGAAATACCAAACAACAAAAGTCCGGATGCAAAAGCCGAAGACATGATCATTTTGAAAGCAGCTTCAGAAGATCGTCGTTTCTCAAGGTCAAAATTTGCCAATGCTGCCAGTGGGATTGTGGAAAGTTCAAGCCCCAGGTAAAACATGAGCAGATTGCCAGATGAAAGCATGAACTGCATGCCGAGCAATGTCGAGAGAATCAGAATGTAGAATTCCGTGACATGCCGGTGTGTCTTCAGCCAATGCCACGACTGTAATGAAATGATCAGCGTACCAAAATTGAGAATGTTCTTTTCAAGCGCCAGCAGTTCGTTGTTGAAGAACATGTCGCCAAATAACGATCCCTCCTGATTGAGAAAAAATCCTGCAATAAAATTGATAGTCAACAGAACGTTCGCCAGATTGATGAGCGAGGTATTCTTCCACTCAGTATTACCCAATTTCAGAAACAGCAAAACGAAGATGATCAGCGTGATCACCAGTTCGTGTTTCATCAGGAGGAGAAAATCACTCATTGTCTAGTTGTTCTTAAACCTTTTCATCTTATTCAATCACAGCGCCTAACACTTTATTCATAATCACTTCAGCTCCGGGTTGTATCAACTCTACAAGCCAGAAAGGTGCGAGCCCGATGGCAAGGATTCCCACAGTGAGAAGAATCGCAGCAACCTTTTCATTCCACTGTGCATCCCGCAACAATTTGAAATTTACATTCTCTATTGGGCCCATGATCGCCTTGCCGACAGCCCTTAAGATGTAGACGGCAGTGACAACGATGGAAGCACAGGCAATGATTGTCGCAATCCGATAGAATGCCTCCGGATGTTGCCAGGCACCAACAAATACTGTCATCTCTGCAGCAAATCCACTAAAGCCCGGAAGCCCCAGTGAACATAGTCCTGCAATCACAAACACAGTAGCAATGAATGGCATCACCTTCAAGAGGCCACTGAGTTCCGCAAGTTGTCTTGTATGTGTTCGCTCATAGATCATTCCGATACCGGCGAAGAAGAGTGCAGTCATCAATCCATGCGAGACCATTTGCATCACCGCACCCGTGATGGCTGTTTCGGTCAGCATTCCGATTCCCAGGAGGACAAATCCGCAGTGACTGATCGATGAGTATGCATTGATATATTTCAGATCGGTCTGCATCATCGTCGCAAACGCACCGTAGAGAATTGCAATACACGCGAGTACAATGATGATCATAGAATAAAATTCTGCTCCTTCAGGCATAAGAAATGTGCAGACGCGCAGACAGCCATAGCCGCCAAGTTTCATGGATATCCCTGCGAGAAACATCGATGCCGCCGTTGGTGCAGAGGAGTGTCCATCAGGTACCCATGTGTGAAAAGGAAATAGCGCAGTAAAAACGCCGAAGCCAATGAATGCAAATGGAAAAAACAGTTTTTGTACATCCACAGGAATCTGCATCGCGGAGATCTGCATGATGTCATACGTGTTTGTGTGGTAGTAAATTCCCATCAGTCCAACAAACACCAATGCTGAGCCACCCATCAGCATGAGCACCAGCTTCATTGCACTCGTCTCTTTTTTGCCACTGCCCCAGATTCCGATCAAGAGGAACTTTGGAATCACCGCTACCTCCAGGAAAAAGAAGAGTGTAAAAAGATCCAGTGAGATAAAAAAGCCATAAGCCCCGACGCTGAGAAATAAGAGAAGGAAGAAAAATGCTTTCGCGCCAGCAAGCCCTGTGAACGCTGCGACTTTGATCGATTCGGTATTCCACGAGACTAAAATCCCTGCCAGTACAACGAAGGCAGTGAGCAGGATCATAGCGATACTGATACCATCGACACCAACATGATATTGAATATTGAGAGGAGCATACCAGGTGTGTACATCTTCGAAAACCATGAGCGCCTGATTGCCCGCTGATCTCTCTGCATAAAACAGATATAACAAGCCAAAGCCGAGTAACAATTGCGCGACAGCACCAAACAATGCCACAAGCCTCACCTGCTGCTGACTTTTCAAAGGTATCAGCGCAAGTGCTGTGAGCAGTGGGATGATGATGAGTAATGTTAGATTCATTTCATTTTTATTGCAAAAGGGTAGAGATTATTCCCGCCCGCATTCATTCGACAGATTATTTCCAGAGATAGAGAAAAGCAATTGTCAATACCACGATTCCACCGAAGAAGTACATCGCATAATTCTGCACATTTCCAGATTGAGCACCTTTGATCAACTCTGCGGCTTTCGTGGTGACCGTAGCACTCGCATGAACACCACCATCAACCACATACTTGTCTATCCACGCTGCCGGTCTGCCAATCAGATTGAAGATGATACGCTTTGTGATGAAGAGATATATTTCATCGATGTAAAACTTTCGATAAACTGTCTTGTAAAGTCCTCCAAGTTGTGCAGCAAATTTTGCAGGCCTTTCATTTCCCCGCAGAAATAACATCGCCGCTACAACGATACCCGTAAGAGATAGTACAACAGGGAGTATAGCAAATGACAAATGGAATTCAGAATGAAAGCCCACGCCATCGCTGCTCACGAAGTTGGAAAAAGGCACAAACCCTGCGACAATCGTACATATGCCAAGTATGATCAGCGGAATTTTCATGCTCCACGTTCCTTCGGAGACATGATGATCATGAGAGATTGATGCGGCGGACGAGGCTTTATTCCAGAAGATGGAAAAGTATAGACGAAACATATAGAAAGCAGTAATTCCCGAAGTGATCAAAGCAATCCAATAAATGATTTTGTGATGCTGCCATGCTGCAAGAAGAATCGATTCTTTGCTGAAGAAACCTGCAAATGGCGGAATACCTGCAATTGCAAGACATGCTACCAGAAAAGTCAGATGGGTAATCGGCATAACCTTTCTCAAGCCACCCATTTTACCCATTTCATTGCTGTGTACAAGATGAATCACCGCACCAGCACATAAGAACAACAAGGACTTGAAGAACGCATGTGTAAACAAATGAAACATGGAGGCAGTGTATCCCAGACCCTCTGCATTGCCATAGCCCGATACACCCAGCGCGAGCATCATGAATCCAATCTGCGACATGGTAGAATATGCCAACACACGTTTGATGTCTGTTTGTGTACACGCGATGAGCGCAGCCAGGACAGCCGAAACCGCTCCAACGACTGTGACCAGATGCAGGGATACTTCATTGACAGAAAAGACCGGAAACAATCGGGCTACCAGGTAAACCCCAGCAACCACCATCGTTGCGGCATGTATCAACGCAGAGACGGGAGTTGGTCCCTCCATGGCGTCAGGAAGCCAGATATGAAATGGGAACATTGCAGATTTTCCAGCACCCCCGATGAATATCAGCGCCAGCGCCCATGTCAACATGGATGCACCAATGAATGAAGCAGTCGTGATACTAAGAAACTGCGCAGACTGAAGATCAGTGAGTCGTTGAATGAGTGTCGCGATATCAAAGGTATCCGCATAAAAGCCGAGAATCAGAATACCGATTAAGAAGCCCAGGTCTGCGAATCGTGTGACGATGAATGCCTTTTTGGATGCCGCTACTGCGGAAGGCTTGTCAAAATAGAATCCGATGAGGAGATATGAGGATACGCCAACAAGCTCCCAGAAAATGTACATCTGGAAGATATTGCTAGAAAGTACAAGACCAAGCATCGAGAATGTAAACAGACATAGAAATTCATAGTAGGTGCTGAAACGTTCTTCTCCTTTCATATATCCGAGACTAAAGACATGCACCATCAGCGAGACAAAACTGACAACAACAAGCATCATCACCGAAATCGGGTCGATCAGCGCGCCGATGTCTATGGCAAGGTTTTCTGTGAAGGCCAGCCAGGTATACTTGAAAGGAATCAGCGTCTGATAGACATTGTCCACTTCACCCTGGAGAAAAAAGTATTCATATGCTAAGATCACTGACAACACAGTAGATCCCGCCATCAGGAGAGTGCCAACAAGTCCTGCATATTGGCGGATGTACTTTCTACCGAATAGCCCAAGCAGAAGAAATCCGGCAAGAGGGAGTAAAAGGATAAGGCTGATCGTATTGAGGTGTCCCATGAGGCTTCAGGTGTCAGACATTAGTGTTTCATTTCTTCCGCGGTTTCTACATCAATAGATTGATGACTGCGGTAGAGATTTATGATAATAGCAATGGCAACAGCAGCTTCTGCGGCGGCAATTGCGATAATAAAAATGGTAAAGAACATGCCATCCAGTTTGCCCGGATAGAGGTATTTATTGAAAGCAAGAAAGTTGATATTCACGCTGTTCAGGATCAGCTCAATGGCCATCAGCATCGTGATCATATTGCGACGGGTAAACATGCCATACATTCCGATAAAGAATAATGCCGTGCTTACAAATAAAATCTGTTCAATGGGGATACTGTTCATTTCTCAATCGCTTTTGGTTTGATAGCAATGACGATAGCGCCTATCATCGCGGCCAGAAGTAACATGCTGACAACCTCAAATGGGAGCGCATATCCTCCTTGTTTTGTCCCCATCATTTGCCGGCCTATCATTTCCATAGACCATACGAAAGGCTGTGTAGATGAAATAAAACCATGTTGTGCAATGAGGAGATAAGTAAGTCCGAATCCAATAACCACTGCAAGTATTGCACTCACTGATCTACCTTGTCGAGGCTTTTTCATTTGCAGTCCGGATTGTTGTGTCAGAAACACAGAAAACAAAATGAGTACAACAATGCCACCCACATACACAATGATTTGAACTGCCGCGATAAACTCCAGTTCAAGCCAGAAATACAATCCAGCAATACCAATCAACGTAAACAACAGCCAGATCGCGGAACGAAATATTTTCCGTGTCGTGACTGAAAGGACCCCAAAGCCCAGGATCATCGCTGAAAGGAGATAAAAAATAATTTGTTCGGCGTTCATAGTTCAGTCTTCAGTCTTCAGTCCCCAGTCTTCATTCGTCATTCAATATTCATCATTCAATATTCAATATTCTTCATTCCACATTCTACTCCACCCCTTCTCTAATCTTCGAACCCGGTTTATTTAATTTCTTAGTCAATTGACTCCTGTCAAAAACACTGTGTTCGAATGACTGTGCCATCTTGATCGCATCTGTCGGACATGCTACAATGCAGAGATTGCACATCGTGCAGAGTTCGAGGTGATACACAAATGTGTCGATTGCTTTCTTCTTTTTGCCCTCCGGAGTGATATCGAACTTGGTGATGATCTTGATCGTACCATTTGGGCACGCGAGTTCGCAGGCGGTACAGCCAGTGCAGGCATGCTCGTTGTTTTCATCATGGAGCATCACGACTTCACCACGGAACCTCTCAGGCAAGACTGCTCTTGTCTCAGGATATTGTTGTGTGATGATTTCTTTATGGTGCAAAAAATAATACCCTGTACGTCGCATGCCTATGAGCAGGGATTTTACTCCACGAAAAATATCACTGAAATATTTTGTAATAAACATTGACTTCCCGATTCAATAAAAACTTAAAAATGCCATCCCAGTATTGCCATGAGTGTGATCAATAATAAATTCACCATGCTGATAGGTAACAAGTACTTCCACTCCAGATTCAGCAGCTGATCAATACGCAATCGTGGAAATGTCCATCGAAACCACATAATGAGGAAAATGAGAAAAAATGTCTTTCCCAGAAACCAGAGAGAAGAAGGAATATAATCCATCACAGTATTGAACCCACTCCAGTTGCCGATATGCAGTGGCATCCATCCTCCCAGGAATAATGTCGCGCCAATCGCACAGACAATAAATACATTCACATATTCCGCAAGGAAGAAGAGCGCAAACTTCATCCCTGAATACTCAGTGTGAAAACCAGCGGTGAGCTCGGATTCGGCTTCAGCAAGATCAAACGGTGCGCGGTTCGTTTCTGCAGTCACTGCAATGAGAAAGATGACAAACGAAATAAACACCGGAATGTGTCCTTTGAATATCCACCAGCCGGTTTGTTGTGCCTCGATGATCTCAGAGATTTGCAGGCTTCCACTCAATACCACTATGCTGAGGATCGCCAGTCCTGCTGATAGCTCATAGCTCACAATCTGAGCGCCACTCCGCATTGCTCCGAGAAGTGAGTACTTATTATTACTCGCCCAGCCTGCCATCAGAATTCCAATAACCGATATAGAAGAAACCGCTGCCACGAAGAGTACACCGATATTAATATCCCAGATCTGGAAGTTTCGTGCAAACATCAATGGCGCGAGTACCACCATCGCCACAATCATCACGATGAATGGTGCAAGATTGAAAAGGAATTTATCTGCACCATCAGGAGTCATGCCTTCTTTGAAAATGAGCTTCATCGTATCTGCAACAGTCTGAAACATCCCCCCAGGACCTACGCGGTTCGGACCAAGTCTAACCTGCATCCAGGCTGAGACTTTGCGTTCCATCAAAATCAATACAAGTCCTAACATCGAAAACAATCCAATCACGCATAATGCCACGAGCGCAAACTCAATGATCAACGCCAGCGCCGGGCTGCATGTGACATACAACCAGGTGTGAATTGAATCAGCGATATGTTCTAGACTCGGCACTTGTAAATTCTTGATTTTCGATTCTCTATTTTCAATTTTCTTATTAACCGTGGCGGATACTACGTCCGCCCTTACAACCTCTTTTATATTCTTCACGTCCTTCGCGGACTTCTTATTAACCGTGGCGGACACCTAGGTCCGCCCCTACATCATCATGCAGTTATATTATTACTTAGCGGACTTCAGCCCGGTTTTCCCGGCTTTACCTATTTCTCCTTCTTTTCCCGGTCATCTATCAATGTCTGGAATTACCAAATCCAAAGTGCCCATGATTGCTACCAGATCCCCAAGCTTACTGCCTCTGGCCATATGATCCAGCGCTGAGAGATTTGAGAAGCCAGGTGAGCGGAATTTGATCCGATATGGTGTCAGTCCGCCTTCACTGACAATGTATACGCCGAATTCTCCACGTGCAGTTTCCACTCTTGAATAAAATTCACCTTTCGGCAGTTTGAGCACAGCTTTGGTTTTTGCCTGGAAATCCCCTTCAGGAATGTTGTCAATCAGTTGTTCTATGATGGACAGTGATTGACGCATTTCTTTCATGCGCACCATATACCGTGAAAAGCAATCACCACCTGTTTCAAGAATTTCATCGAATTGCAGGGATTGATAAATCTCATAGGGATATAACTTCCGGATATCGCATTGTACACCACTGCCTCTTGCTGACGGACCGGTCATCCCATACGAAATCACATCTTCTTTTGAAATGACACCGACTCCCTGAGTTCTATTCTGAAAGATCATATTGTCAGTGACCAACTCATCGTATTCGTCAATTTTGGTCTTGAAATGCGCAATGAATTTTTTGACAGCGCTTTGAAAATTCGGATGCAGATCAGCCATGACACCTCCAGGTACCATATAGTTCATCGTGAGTCTGGCTCCACAGGTCTCTTCCATGATGTCATTGATCATCTCGCGTTCACGGAAAGCATGAAAGAACGGTGTGAGTGCGCCTACGTCCATTCCCATTGCACCCCACCACAATTGATGTGATGCAAGCCTGGTGAGCTCATCCATCAGAACGCGGATGACTTTTGCACGTGGAGGAATCTCAACTTGTAAGCCTTTCTCAACACAGAGCGCGCAGCCATGATTATTGATATGGGATGAGAGATAATCCATCCGGCTTGTCACATAAATGAATTGACGGTAACTGAGGCTCTCACACATTTTTTCTATCGAGCGATGGATATAACCGAGATGTGGTTCTACTTTTTTAATTGTTTCACCATTCATGGTGATTACCAGATGCAGGACGCCATGCGTCGCAGGATGTTGAGGGCCGATATTGATGACCAGATCTCCCTCAGAATCGAGATCAGTACCAGGTGATTTGATGATTTCAGTTTCGCGATACATAGTTAAAAGCAGGCTGAGGCTGAGGCTAAGGCTGAGGAAAACCAAATGCAGACCGGATTCACCTGTTTTACCGGTTTTACCCGTTTTACCACTCTTCTTTGTTTTCCTATTTCTTCCTGGTACATCAAAGCTTTATTAGGTTAATAGCGTCTTGGTAATCTTTGCGCAGAGGATTCCGGCCTTCCCAACCATCAGGGAGTATCAACAGGCGCAGATCCGGATGATTGAGGAAATTCACGCCAAAAAGTTCGTACACTTCTCTTTCAAGAAAATCCGCGGTACGCCAGAGATGTGCGACACTTTCGATTTCCGCACTATTCCGATCGAGTTTTGATTTTACCACTAAAGGAATGCGATGCGCTGTCGAAGTGAGGTGATATACCATAGACAGATGAGTCTTCCAATCCACACATGTGAGGCAAAACATATAGTCGAAAGTCAGCTCCAGAGAATTTTTCACGTGAGTCGCAAAGGGTAACCAGTCAACAGAAGAAATATTTACATTGATCCACTCAGTCCCCTCTTCAAATGTGGCAGATGGCAAGAATACACTGATGTTTTCCCGTAGCTCTTCGTTTGTCATTTTTATATAGTAGTCAAGAATAGGTATTGCAGTGTGATCATGATCCAATTGAATATTCAATTTTACTTTCCTGTTTGATTTGTTCTCGCGTATATCCGCTTTTGATTTTCTCCTGTAAAGTGATCAGCGCATGGATCAAGGCTTCGGGTCTTGGTGGGCACCCGGCGATATAGACATCCACAGGAATGACATGATCAGCGCCCTTGACAACGGAATAGGTATTATAAAAAAACGGACCGCCACTCGTTGCACATGCACCCATGGCGATGACATATTTCGGATCCGCCATCTGGTCGTAGAGTCTTTTCAATACAGGAGCCATTTTATTCACAATCGTCCCGGCGATGATGATGACATCTGCCTGCCTTGGTGTAGCTCGTGCGACTTCAAAACCAAATCTGCTCCAATCGTACTTCGCAGATGCAGTGCTCATCATCTCAATTGCGCAGCAACTGGTACCAAAGACTAATGGCCAGAGCGAATTACTTCTTGCCCAATTAATCACATCGTCCAGCGTGCTTACAAGAATTCCTCCGCCAGGTGTCTGATGTACCTGACCGGGAAATTGTTCTGTCGGGATTTCGGGTTCTGTTATTTCTGCCATGATTTAATTTCTTCGTCAGCTTTGACATCCCGAGCGAAGTCGAGGGAGCCTCAGCCTAATACGATTACACCCACTTCAATGCTCCTTTTTTATGTGCGTAAAGAAAGCCCATGAACAGGATAAAGAGGAAAATGACGATTTCAAATAATGCAATCCATCCCACTTGTTTTACCACTACTGCCCAGGGGTATAAGAAGATCAGTTCTACGTCAAAAATCAGGAAGACGAGTGCAAACAGGTAATAGCCCACGTTAAACTGGATCCAGCTGGGACCTGTGGTAGGTATACCACATTCGTAAGCTTCACCTTTTTGCTTGTTCTTCGTTGCTTTTAGGATCAACTTAGAGATCAGAATAGCGATTCCAGAGAAGGCTACTGCGGTGATTATCAGCACGATAAGAGATGCCGGGCCCATCAATAATGCAATATTTTCTTAACCGATATGTCCTTAAAAAGCGGCCGCAATGTACACAGTCTGGAGGAGTCTGGAGTGATTGTTTTGGATAAGAATAGTCATCCGGATTGGTGATCATTGTCAATGATTATTGGCCAGTAGGGACAGGGTAAATGAGGACTTGTGAAATTTATCCGACTCGCCTGCGCCACCGTGCTCCGTGGCTGACGCCGTCGGCCTTAGCCTATAGCGTCGGGCCGAAGGTTAAGGCGCTAGCTGGCTCCGGCAACGGTGCGCGGAGCAAGAGTACTAAGTATGTTGTGAATATACTCGCACCTCCAGAGTATGTTGTGAATATACTCGCACCTCCGAAGTATGTTGTGAATATACTCCTGATAAATTCTGCGGAGTATGTTGTGAATATACTCGTACCTGACTATCAAGGCTTTCCCTTCACCACGCTCCCTTTCTTCATCACAAAATCCACATCCTGGAGCAAATCAATATAACGTAGCACATCACCCTCAACAGCAATGATGTCAGCATACTTCCCTTCACTCACTGTGCCAAAATCTTTGTCTACGCCCATGAGAAGAGAAGGCCAGTATGTCGCCGCCTTAATCGCGTAGATCGGGTCCATGCCAAATTCATTCACCCACACATCGAGTTCATTCCAGGTGCTCTGAATGTGAAACTTCATTGGGATGCCACTATCAGTGCCAATAAGCAGGACCACACCAGCGTCACGGAGTTGTTTGATCTTCTTCTCCAGCGTTGGTTTACGGATGGGTGTGAGTTGGAAATACGGCAGACGTCCCGGATATGCAAAAGAGGCTTTGATATCCTGGATGATAGAATCCGGCAGGCCAAGATGCCATTTATCGCTATCGAGTTTTTCAGGATTGTCACGCGTGTATTCATAGTTGTAAAGACCTTCGACAGTCGGAGTCCAGAAAAGCGGACCGAGACTCATTTGTGCCGTGCGTTCTTTGATCATTGCAATGACATCATCCGGATATTCAGGTGCAGAAGCCAATCCTGTGTGTTCGAAGCAATCCACACCCGCAAGAAGTCCACGACGGATTTCCTCAGGTCTGTGTGCGTGTGCGACCACCGTGAGGTTATGCTTATGCGCTTCGTCCACTATGGCGTGGACTTCTTCCATCGTCATCTGATCCTGATCGATCAACTTGATACAGTCCACTCCCGCATCAGCAAGCATCTTCACTTTCGCTCGCGCCTGCGTGGGACCGGTCACACCCCATCGAAAGAGTTCTGTGCCCGGATAGGGTTCATGTTGAATAAATGGTCCTGACATATACATGGTCGGTCCGGGTATTTCACCGCGATTGATCCGGTCGCGCACATTGATACTCGCTTCCAGTGGAGCTCCTAGATCGCGCGCACTGGTCACCCCTGCCATCAGCAATTGATGTGCAGAAGAAGGCATGATCACGCTCTCGAAGATGTCTATATATGCCGTATCCCAATGCGTATAGTTTGCATGACCATTGATCATCAGATGTACATGCATATCCCATAGCCCGGGCATCACACTCATTCCTTCTGTGGAGATGATCGTTGCATTTACAGGAATTGCGACTTCTCCTTGCCGACCCACTGTGATGATGCGTTCACCTTCCACAATGATGACGCTGTTTTGAATTGGTGTGCCGCCGAATCCATCAATGAGGGTGCCACCGACGAGTGCTTTAGTCTGGCTATGGAGTGGGAGGGAATGCAGTATGACTGCTATCGAGAATAGGAGTAGTCTCATAGTATTGTCTGGTTATCTTCTGCGTAAGTTACAACGTGGTGGCCCAATTTTGTGAATGGTTTGAAAAGGTTTTGGAATAGGAAGTTAATCACTGATCCGGATGGATATGTAAATTTGAAGGATTTGGTTTCGCAGAACAATCCAAACATGGCAGAAGATTGGACTGACATAGAAATTGATTTGATCCTGAGCGACTACTTTGCTATGTTGAGCAAAGAGCTTGCTGACAATACCTATAACAAAACTGAACATCGACGCGCGTTGATGCCGTTGCTCAACAATCGTTCAGAAGGTTCTGTCGAATTCAAGCACCAGAACATCAGTGCAGTCTTAGCAAAACTAGGCCAGCCGTTTATTCGAGGATATAAACCTCGATATAACTACCAAAGGGCTCTTGAGGATAAAATTCTCGATAACCTAGTAGACAATTATTCATTGGATCAGCAGTTCAAACAGTTCTCAGAAAGAGAAGTCAATACGAACCTTCAGAACATTGACTTAGATTCTGTTTTGGTAGAAGCTCCGAAGATTGAGTCAACAGCTAAAGATGAAAGAGTAGACTATATCCGACGCGGTGTAAAAACGAATTATCTATTGAAGGAACAGAATAATTCGAAGTTAGGAATCTCTGGAGAGCGTTTTGCGCGTGAATTCGAGAAGCGCCAATTGATCAAAATTGGAAAGGAAAGCCTAGCTGACCAAGTCGAATGGATTTCTCAGTCTCAAGGAGATGGCCTCGGCTTTGATATCCTCTCAAAGAATAGAGATGGATCAGATAAATTCATTGAGGTAAAGACCACAAAGCTATCCAAGCAATCTCCGTTCTATTTTACCAGGAATGAGATGAACTTTTCAATTGAACAAGAGAAGAGATTTCATCTGTATAGGGTTTTTGAATTCGAAACTTCACCGAAGCTCTTTACTCTTAATGGTAGCCTGAATTCAGTCTGTCGTTATGAAGCTGAACTTTACAAGGGTCATTTTTAAGAATTCTATCAAACCCAGAAGCATTTTGAGGAAGATGCCAAATTCCATCCCAACTACCTTCACCCTTTGCATCCTAACCATACCACAAATCTCAAAACCCTCGCGGGGAGTTCCAACATGCAACGCCTTCAATACAAAAACCCAAACAACCACAATGGAATCATCTTACCTGCACCATGGTCAATACCATCACGCGCGATGAAGATGACTTTGTTCTTTGATGAAGGCTTATTGGGTCCACCGACTTCCACTAAATGTTTTTCATTGACAATGAAATCAGTTTCGGGTGAGTAATGCAGAGATATTTCACTGTTTCCAATCAGTAATTTTCGAATTTTTCACTGCTTTGAAACAGCTAATTGAACAAGCTAATCTTGGGTTAAACATAGCCTGGTGGGTAGTAAGCCTGCAAGCTTCGGCTCTACGCCACGTTTTGGCTATTAGCTTTAATTGAGCCAAGATCTTTCTTGATATTTCTGGTACTTTCTTCGATGTCAAAGTCATCCTGCAGACCCAACCAGAATTTTGGTGTAGTACCTAAGTAGTTTCCCAGTCGGAGTGCGGTATCTGCGGTGACCCTCCTGTTACCTTTCAAAATTTCACTGATCCTCGTCTGAGGAATGAAAGTATCCTTGGAAAGTTTGTATGCCGAAATGTTCATCGGCACAAGAAACTCCTCCTTCAGGATTTCGCCAGGATGAATATTCTTTAATCGACGCATGCTTACTGATTTTGATGTTACAAAATCGAGAGTTTCATAATAATTGTCTGTTTTAAAGTCTCCCAAGTTACAACGCTCGGGCCAGCCTGATCGGCAGGCAGGGTTCTTGGCATATGAGAACACATTTTGAGTTTGCACTTGCACTTGAGTCCTTCGACTGCGCTCAGGATCTTCGCTACGCTTCGATTTGTCTTCTTCTCACTCTCTCACCCTCTCACATTCTCACATTCTGTATCTTGACGACAAACAAGAACACATGAAGACAATGCGAGGCCCGGCCATTTTTCTTGCACAGTTTGCCCGCGACGAAGCACCATATAATTCACTGGATGGATTATGTAACTGGGCCTCCGGACATGGTTATATCGGCATACAGATTCCAACATGGGATGCACGTCTGATCGATCTTGCGAAGGCTGCTAAGAGTAAAACATATTGCGATGAGCTCAAAGGCAAAGTTGCATCATATGGTCTGCAGATTACAGAACTCGCATCTCATCTCCAGGGACAACTCGTCGCTGTGCATCCGGTATACGATTCGCTCTTCGATAGCTTTGCACCACAAGAAGTCCATGGCAATCCCCGAGCACGTACTGCATGGGCTGTCGATCAACTAACGTTTGCGGCCCAAGCGAGCCGGAATCTGGGGATCGATCAGCATGTGACATTTTCAGGAGCATTGGTATGGCCGTTTGTCTACCCTTGGCCGCAGCGACCAAAAGGTCTTGTCGAAGAAGGCTTCAAAGAACTTGCACAACGATGGATGCCGATACTTGATGTTTTCGAAGCGTGCGGAGTGAATGTGTGTTATGAGTTGCATCCGAATGAAGACCTGCATGATGGGATTACTTTTGAGCGTTTCCTTGAAGTGACAAAAAATCATCCGCGTGTAGCGATCAACTACGATCCCAGTCACTTTGTCCTTCAGCATCTGGACTATTTACAATTCATTGATTTTTATCATGAGCGAATCAAGGCATTTCACGTAAAGGATGCTGAACTAAATCCAACAGGTAAATGCGGCGTTTATGGAGGCTATGCGGATTGGATCGATCGTGCGGGACGTTTCAGATCACCTGGAGATGGTCAGGTAGATTTTGTCGGCATCTTCAGTAAGCTTGCGCAGTACGATTATGATGGTTGGGCAGTCGTAGAATGGGAATGTTGTATCAAGGATGGTGAACAAGGAGCGGCAGAAAGCGCGATATTCGTCGACGAACTTATCATCAGGGTCACAGAGCGCGCCTTCGATGACTTCGCTGGAAGTAGTCCTGATCAGAATGCATTGAGAAAAATACTTGGACTTGAAAAATGAATAAGCAGGGTTGCTGTATGTGGAATTTATGTCTCGTCCTTCTTTTTCGTTCAGATTTATTCATGATCAAACCTTCTATAAAGCAAAGCGAACACGATACGAATCGTTTACCTAACGCGCTCCCCTCTCTTTGGACAACTTTCGGCATGGTGAGGAATCTTCGTTCAAAGAGAGGGGAAGCCCGCCTGTCCGCCCGGACGAAGGTCCATTCGGACGGGAATGACGAAGTCGGGCAGGGGGGTGAGTCCTCAAGGAGAGCAGCGATGTATGCTTCGTTGTTTGCTATCATTCTTCTCTTATTCTATACAGAACTCAGCGGGCAGGTGATCAGGGGATTCGTTTATGAAAATGCAACACATCTGCCTATCGAGAAAGTGAATGTGTTCATCACCGGTGACGAGGGTACAGTGCAATTGGAAACCGATGCGAACGGGAGCTTTAGCTATCAGCCAGCGCGTGGAGGAAGGTTTGATATTATCGTGAGCCACCTGAGTTATGAGCTTGTACATCTTCAGGCGTTGCAATTGAGTAGTACAAAGGATCTTATCCTTGACATACCATTGACTGCACGCATTCGTGAGTTGACGGAAGTAAACATTTTGGCTCCGTCAGTACGCAGTGTAAACAATCGGTTTTTTACGACAAGTGAAGAAGAGACGCGCAGGTTTCCAGCGACATTTTTTGATCCGGCTCGTACAGCAACATTGTTTCCCGGAGTGTATGCTGCAAACGACCAGGCAAATGGGTTGGTCATCAATGGCCTGAGCCCGTCTCTTATGCAATGGTATCTCGAAGGTGTCCCTATCCTCAATCCCAATCATCTTGCGAATGCCGGCACATTATCCGATCGCGCGACTGCTACTGGTGGTGGTGTCAATATGATCAGTAACCAGGTATTGGCGACGACAAATCTTGTGACCGGAGCACTGCCTCCACAGTATGGAGATGCTGTCTCGGGTGTCATGGATATGCAGTTCCGTCCAGGCAATGTGAATAAACCGGAACACACAGTCCAGGTTGGTTTGCTCGGTATCGATCTGGCTACGGAAGGAAGATTGAAAGATGGCTCCGAGGCTTCGTATCTCTTGAATTATCGCTATTCGACGATTGGATTATTATCAGCACTTGGCGTGAATTTCGGAGATGAAGAAATCAACTTCCAGGATCTGAATTTTAATGTTCACTTTCCGCTGTCAACACAAGGTGGTTATATAAAAGTCTTTGGACTCGCTGGGCTTAATAAAACCGATCTGGATGGTCCAAAAGAACTTGAAGAGAGAATGGATAGCCGTGATATCTCGAGAGTGGAGTACGATGGCGGTACAGTGATCGGCGGGGCTGCCCTTCAGTATCCCATGCGTAAAGGAGTAATTAAAGCAACGATAGCACTCTCATACACGAAGTCAGACCGCACTGAGGATAGGCTGGATTTGCAGGGGCTGCTGGCACCATATTCCAATGAATTGGCTAAACAGACGAAATTTTCTACACGTGTCGACTGGCAGGGTCAACGATCAAACAGACTGACAGTAAATGGTGGCATTGGACTCACCAATCATTGGGTGAATGGTACAGGCGACTATCCACAAAGTGGTGCATTTCTTGTCGAGGGCATTACAACATTGCTCAGACCCTATACACAAGTGTCTTATGTCGTGACAGGTGATGTTGTAGTACGCGGAGGTTTAGCGGTTTCTCTTCTTTCCGGAAGAGAAGCGAACGATGACAAAGCGAATGGAACAGTGGTACCTGAACCTTCATTACACGTATACTGGCAGGCGGCCGAAAAGTTTTCAATTGAAACTGGTTACAGTTATTCTGGGATGACAACACCGAATGTCACCTTTCAAACAGGGTCATTGATCGATCTTGATCTATTGCGTACCCATACATTCAGTTTTGTCTTCAGAAATCAACTCAGGAGCAGTACTCAACTCGCAGGTATCATCAATTATTACGCACTCAATCATGTTCCCACTGATGCAGATATCACAAACGGTTACACAATATTGAGTGAATCGGGATATCCAAGACAAGGTCCGTTTTCACTCGAAGGTAAGGGGCGTACAATCAGTCTTGCATTAGCGTTGCGACAGGATGTACATCGGGGAAAATTTGCCAGGGCTGGTATCGGATGGATTAATGCATCACATCAGGGCTCTCCCGGCTTGCTACTCAGTACTGCATATGATACAGGCCCATGGGCATCTTTCTCAGGTGGGAAAGAATGGACAAAAGCGAAGGACTATGGTGACCGGATATTTGGGTTGAATGGTGGTATTCAATGGCGAGGTGGTATGCATGAACAGGTGATTGATCTTGACCGATCAAGAGCCGAAGGGTTCACGGTCTACAACGACGAAGGAAACTTTGCAGTCGAACTCGAAGATTATTTCCGTATTGATCTGAGATTGTATTTAAGAAAAGATAAAGTCGATAAGACCACGACATGGTCACTTGATATTCAAAATGTCATGAGTAAGGAGAATGCATTCTTTTCATTGTATGATCCTTTTCTCGATGGAATACGGCAGACGAAGCAATTGGGAATCATTCCTGTATTGAGTTATCGGGTAGATTTTTGAAATGAGTAAATGACTAAATGAGTAAATAGCAAAATGGGTTTCAACTTAACAGCCACTTACATTCATCTATAAAACAACCATCTTCCAAGCTCCCGAAAGGTCACCTTCTTTCCATACATCAGAATACCGACCCTATAAATCCTTGCTGATAGCCAGACAAAAAACAGCATCGTTAATACTAATAATAACAATGACAAGAGGATGTGCCAAATCGGTGGATCAAAGGGCAATCGCGTCGGCATGACGATAGGCGAAGTCAATGGAAAGATAGAACCAAAGACAGCGATACTACTATTAGGATTTTCAATACTCGACATAGCAATGATAAAAGCAAGGATCACGGGAAGCATCACCGGAAGCATAAACTGCTGCGCCTCTCCTAGATCCTCATCTACCGCAGACCCTATTGCAGCGAACAACGAAGCATAGATAAAATATCCGCCCAAAAAGAAGATGACAAAACTCGGAATGATCACAAGCCAGTTGAGATGGAAGAATTCATTGATCACCGCATTGATATCAAACCCCTGTTCCTCCATCTGCTGCATGGCTTCCATTCCAGGTTGAACCGATGCGGAAGACATCGCGCTTGCGTCCATACCGGGAATAAACAACGTGATCACAGTCATCACTACTGGAATCAACACCATCCAGATCGCAAGTTGTGTAAGGCCCACTGCACCAACTCCGAGGATTTTTCCAAGCATGAGATGGAATGGTTTTACACTTGATATCATGACTTCCGCGATCCGGCTGATCTTTTCTTCCATCACACTTCGCATCACCATCTGCCCATAGATCAGGATGACCATGTACATCAGGACACCCATGATTGCTCCGAGGAGAGTACCGAGTATCGAAGCCATTTTGCCAGAACTTGAATCACCACCGACACCTATTGTAGTACTTTCAAGATTGATATCAGTCTCAAAGCTGTCGTATAAAGCGCGATCGATTTGTGATGCGTCGATCTTGTGCTCACGAAATGCTTCTCCTACTGCCCATTCTACCCGCCCAAGAAACGTGATACTCGGTTTCTCTGCGGCATAATAAGTCACACCATGTGACCGCGCTTTCAAATCAGGAAATGGTGGGATATAGAGTAAGAGATCATAGCCATCATGCGCGTAAGTCTCCTTCAATTGCTCCAGACTGTCCGAAGCAAACGCAAATTGCAAACTCCCTTTGTCGTGTTTTACATTTTCCAAAATACCGGAGTCGTCTTTCACCAGAATGCGCTTTTCTGCTTTTGCGCCCATCATACTGATCATAGCCGAACCCACACCAAGTGCTGCAATTGCAAGAGGTACCAGGATGGTTGCAATGATAAATGTGCGCTTGCGTACACGTACCAGATATTCCCGTCGGAAGACAATCCACATCTTATTCATCGTCGAGGCTTTTGACGGTTCGGATAAAAATCTCATTGAGACTCGGTTTCACTTCCTCAAAGCCACGAATAGTGATACCTCTGTTCAGAAGATCACGCAGCAGGTCGTTTGGTGAATGTCCTGTGTCTGCTTTTACCATGAGTTCATTTGCAGATTGGGACAGGATATTCAGGCCATTTAGATTTCCATTCATAGCACCATCGCTTGAAACTCTGAAGATGCCCTCTTTGAATGTATCCTTGATCTCATTGACTTTTCCCTGCAACACATTCTTGCCCTTATTGATCAATACGAGGTATTCACAGATCTGCTCCACTTGCTCCATACGGTGTGTAGAGAAAATCACAGTGATCCCTTTTTGATTGAGCGCTGAGATCTCATCCTTGATCACATTCGTATTGATAGGATCGAGGCCACTGAACGGTTCATCAAGGATGATCAGTTTGGGTTCATGGAGAATAGTCGAGATGAATTGGATTTTTTGCTGCATGCCCTTGGAGAGCTCTTCGACTTTCTTCGACCACCAGGAAGTGATCTCAAATCGCTCCATCATCGCAAGCAGTTTCTTCTTTGCATCGGCTGATGACATTCCTTTGAGCTGCGCAAGATAGATGAGGTGTTCGCCAACTTTCATCTTACGATACAATCCACGCTCTTCCGGCATGTATCCAATTTTCTCCGGGTGAGAAGAATTCAGTTTTTCGCCATCGAAGTAAATCACACCGGAGTCTGCAGCAGTGATCGTAGTGATAATGCGGATGAGAGAAGTCTTGCCTGCGCCATTCGGTCCAAGAAGACCAAATAATGCTCCTCTGGGTACATCAAAACTTACAGCGTCAACTGCGACGACATTGCGATAGCTCTTCGAAACTTGTTGAATACTGAGTATAGACATTCCGGGTGAAAGATAGGAATTGGCCGTTAGCCATTAACCGATTACCGTTAACCGTTAACCGTTAACCGAATTCTTACTCCTGCACTACCTCGAAGGCCAGATTCGTATGCACTTGCGGATGCAGATGTAAGACAGCTGTATATGAGCCAACGGTCTTTACTTCATCAGGAAGGATAATTTTTCTGCGTTCGACCTCGATATTGAATTGCTCCTTCAACGCCTGTGAGAGTTGTGCATTGGTGACACTGCCGAAGATTTTTCCAGTAGTACCAGCTTTCGCTCCAATCTTCAATACGATATCTTTCAATGATTCAGCAAGCACTTCGTAGTGACCAAGCATTTTTGCTTCACGTGAAGATTCCTGCTTTTTCATGTCATCGAGGCGTGCACGGTTTCCTTTATTTGCGATGATTGCAAGCTTCTGTGGAATCAGGTAATTGCGGCCATGACCGTTTTTTACAGATACCACATCATGTTTTGATCCGACATTATCGACGTCTTGCAAAAGAATGATTTCCATGTTGATAGATATTAACCTGTGAATATGTTATTTCAAAAGGTCAGTGACATACGGCATCATTGCAAGATGGCGTGCACGTTTTACTGCCTCGGAAACCTTACGCTGATATTTCAGCGAGTTTCCTGTAATACGGCGCGGCAGGATTTTCCCCTGATCATTGACAAACTGGATCAGGAAGTCCGGATCTTTGTAATCAATGTGTTTGATACCAAATTTCTTAAACCTGCAATACTTCTTGCGGAGTTTACCAATGTTTGGATTGGTCAGGAATTTAATTTCGTCTTTTGATGCCATGGCTATACAGACTATTCAGAAATAAATAAAATTATTCTTCTTCATCAACGGCAACTACCGGAGCCGGAGGAATGACCTTTGGAATTTCCTTAGCGACAGGAGGTGGTGGTGGAGGTGGAGGTGGTGATGTCTTTGCGCGACCTTGGTAACCGCCTCCGCCTCTGCGATTATCTTCTTCATTATCGTCATCGGAGCGCTTGCGATCTTCTTTTTTGCTTTTGCCGATCAGGCCATTGCGTTTATCTTCATTATACTTCACGCCATACTTGTCCAGTTTCACCGTGAGGAAACGCATAATCCGTTCGTCACGTCGTAGTGCGAGTTCCAGCTTTTCGATCGTGTCCTGGGATTCCGTCCTGAATTCAATGGTGTAATATATTCCGGATGAACGCTTATGGATGATGTATGCCAAAGGCTTCAGACCAATCGCATCTACGTGTACAATCTCGCAGCCTTCTTGAGTAAGGTGTTCCTGGTAGTTTTTTGCTGCCCCGGTGATTTCCTCATTGGGGAGTACAGGATCTATGATGAAGGTGACTTCATACTGCCGCATGGATATTCAGTTTTTAGGCTACATCTTCTCAATCTGTAATAGATGCAACCGCGTTTTTAAAAAAGAGGGGCGAAGGTAGGAAAAATGGTTGATTGATGATTATTGATTAATGATTATTCAGGATTGAAGACTAACTAATTCGAACGATAGATTTGGCGAATTGCGCAATCTACTGACAGTCAAATTTTTAGAACAGATTTGGTGCCCTTGTTCTGGATTTAAAGTCGGGCGAAGCAGGTTAAGCCGATTAAACCGGATAAGCTCGGAGAACAAATAGACCGTCTAAAATGTGATTGTGCTTTATACCGCTGATAATCAATGTGTTCCGGCTGTTCCTGTTTTCCCGGTTTCCCCGGCTTCGCCGGCTAGTCGTAGTACGTGATTTCCCTCAAAAACCGGAACCCAACGGAGACCTCGATCGACACATTAGACACATTCTGCTCACGAAGAATGATCTCATTGCCATTGGTATCCGTGAAGCCTGTATCCTGTGGTGGCAAATAGATTTGCTTGCTGAAGTCGGGCGAAACAGAGATCTCAAAGATCCCTGATATAAAGTGGCTAAGCGGAAGCTCATATCCTCCGCCGAACAAAACTCCGAACAATACCTTGTTTTCAAGCCCCTCATAGGCATTCAGAAAACCGTCCAGTTTTGTATCGAGAGTATATTCTCCGCGGAGACCGAGCATATAGTATGCTTTCCCGATTCCGAAGTCATAGCGTCGCTTTGCTCCGGCAGCCAGGGAAATATTCTTGAATTCCATGTCCGTAGATCTGGCACCGATGTTCCGCATCGAGATAGGATCATAGTACGCGTAAAACCGCAATGCGCTACCTCTGATATGATATCCGACATGTGCAAAGAGCGCAGAATTCGTTTCATCATTATGTGACTCGATGAAGGCGATCGCATGATAGCGTATCAAAGGCTCACGACCACCGAAGCCATTCCACTTCTGGATACACATACTTGGTCCGCCTTTGATCCCAAACGCGTAGCTCTGTCCCTTGGCAATACCAGAGACCAGCAATAAGCAACATGCGGAGATCAGAAATCGTATCATCGTCTTATTAAACATTTGCCTGCGAAAATACCACATGATGATTGACTACCGACTGTGAACTGAAAACTTACCTAGTCACCGATTACCGATTACTATTCCCAGTTACCTTCAATGTCTGCCCGGGATGAATTGTATCTGTTTCCAGGTTATTCAGTTTTTTCAACTCCGCAATAGACACCCCATGCTTCGTTGCAATCTGGTAGAGCGTGTCTTTGGGTTGTACTGTATAAGAGATCATCTGCTGAACAAAAGTATTTGTCAATTCCGGCGCTGATGACTGTAAGACAACTTTTTCTGACTGAACGTCGCGCTCAATCTTCGGAGCTGGAATTGAGACCTCACTCGCCTGAGGTGTCGCAGGTATTGGCTTGTCCGCTGGAATTCGGGACGGAGTTACTGACGCAATGATACTTTGCTCAGATGCGCAACGGATAGTTTGGTTCTGTCTGCCGCGTAATACTATCTGAGTACCTTCTACCGGCTCACAACCTTCCGGGACATTGTTTCTCTTCCGTAGCACATCTGACTTCACACCGTAGAAGTGCGCGATCATACTGATAGTCTCACCCGCTTTGACAATATGCGTACGCTGGCTATCGCGATATTTTCTTTTCAACGGTTGCAGGTAGATACGATCTCCTTCTTCTAATTGTGTGCGCCGGTTGTCCACAAATTCATTGTAACGAATAATGCGTCTTGGCGGGATTTCCATACGTTTTGACAAGTTCTTTACATTATCACCGGATAATGCAGTGACATACGGAATATCATTTTGAAATTGGATCATGTATGAGTGTCTGTCCACGGTTGCATTATTCTCATCACGTCTCAGGTCTGGATAATTGTTTTTTCGAAGACGCGTAGCAAGTGCTGAATTTATCCGTGACACATCATATTGGTATAGCTTCTCTTCTTCAATAATGCGGACCAACATTCTGGCGTATTCAGGATTCGTCGCATAGCCGCCGCGTTTCAGACCCTCAGCCCAGCCCTTATAGTCATCCGGGGCGAGAGAAAAGAGTGCTCCATATCGATGTGCCTTTGCCGGGTCAATGAGAAAATCACTGTGGGCGATATAGGACTCTTCTGCACTTGTAAATACCCGAAAGCATGAATGAACCAATTCACCATGTGCATCATGATCATCATCTTTCAAATGATATCCTGTGCCTCCCCAATCCCTTCCACATTTGATCCCGAAATGATTGTGTGCCTCTTTGGCCAGTTCGCTCTTACCATAACAGGACTCAAGTACAGCCTGAGATAGTTTGATGCTGGCCGGAATGCCTGTCCGGTGCATTTCAGAGATGGCAATCTCAAGGTATTGCCGGATGTAGGCTTCTTTATCTTGCGCAAATGCAACAATGGAAACCATGATGATGAGTGTCCCCGAGATTATGGACTTAATCATACAAAAAATTGAATTAGTGAAAGTAACGAATTAGATTAATTCTACATGTGTACAAAAATTGATCCAATTCTGACAAACTGGCCAACCTGTCAGCATATTGTACATCTGGAGAAAATTCCTTCTTAATGTGCCGTTTCAGGACAGACGGATCTAGGTCACGGAAAACCTACTTCCTAAATCTTCTCTGCGTCAAGAAGCACGTAGTTAAAAGTGGTCAGGTTTTGTGTATTCAATTGGAGTTTTCCTTTGAATGTCGCGTAGGTATCTGTCGCATATCTGCGGACAAATTTGGGCATGAGTCTGAGCTCAACGATCGTCTCTGGTCCGGCATTGCCACAAAAAAAGCAGTTGGCATTTGGAAATCGTGAAAGCACATAACGGGTACCAAGTGGATCAACCGGAATCATGTAGCCTGTGATGAAGACCTCCTGACCGTCAAAAGTCTTTAGATGATCGCTAAATTTTGCTGTTTGAATTTCAATAGCCATCTCAGTGTCATATTGACTTTCAAAAATCACGTCCGCCAGTTCATCCCATGTTATCGTAGTCTGTGATAAACCACTCACGGCAATCAACACACCAATAAAACATGCGAACGTATACTTCATCATCTTGCCCCGAAAGAACGCAATTGTCAGCAGAATATGCGGAAAGTACCCTTTGCTAAACATTGAAAGAAACAATGCATACCTTGCAGTACTCATTTCCACGTAAACATTTATTACTTACAAAATCATCTTAAATATGAATTTATTTGACCTGGTACAGAGCCAACTCTCTGACGATATGATCGATCAGCTCAGCAATCAGATCGGTGGAACGCGCGAGCAAACACAAGCCGCCACAAATGGTGTGATCTCAACACTCGTGACTGCGCTGTCTAAAAATGCACAACGCCCCGGTGGTGTCGAAGCGTTAGTATCTGCAGTAGACAGAGATCATGATGGTAGTATTCTTGAAGATGCCATGGGATTTCTGCTCGGCAACAGACAGCCACAAAACGCTAAAACATTGAACGGATCAGGCATCCTGGAACATGTACTCGGTGGTAAACAGGAATCTGCAAACGATCTCCTCGGTAATCTCACTGGTCTTAATAAATCACAAATCGGACAACTGATGATCACCCTCGCTCCAATGGTCATGGCTGCAATTGGTAAAGCCAGGAACAAAGATGGCGTGAGTGTGAGTGGTGTCGGTGATCTCCTTTCACAAACTGTACAGTCTTCATCGAACAAACGTAGTGAGCTTGGCCTCATTGGAAAATTCCTTGACAAAGACGGTGATGGTAGCGTAATGGATGACCTCATGGGCATGGGGATGAATACACTTCTCAGACGCTGATATCTTTGCTTAATGGATTATTTTTTTGCATTGTGGCAGAACACCTTGCGTGGGTCGGCCGTGGTGATCGTGTTCTTTCTGTGCGCGAATTGCAGTCAACAGGACTCCAAAACAAGCGAAGTAGCTTCGTCAGGTGGATTGCTTGCGGAAATCAATGATGCAATTCGCAAAGATCCGGACAACGCAGAAAACTATGCACGTCGCGCAAAGCTTCATAGTGATAGTGCGAATTATGGTGATGCCGTCATTGATATGGCTCAGGCCCTGAAGCTGGATTCTGTTAATCTGAGTTATCATTATTTATTAGCTGATATCTATCTCCAGTCAGCAAAGTCTCAGTATGCTATCGGAACAATGGAACGGGCTGTGATGCTTTTTCCCGATAGCATTCGCAGTCTTTTGAAACTTGCAGAAATCCAACTGATCGTGAAGCAATATGACCGCATGTCTTCCACACTTCGTCAGGCACTCACGCTTCAACCTCAGAATACTGATGCGCTTTTTCTACTTGGTCTCATGTATCGTGAGCAAGGTAACATGGAGCGTGCGATACAGAGTTTTCAGACCATTGTTGAACTTGACAGCGAAGATGCGGAGGCCTGGACAATGCTTGGAAATCTCCTCGACATCCAAGGCGATCCGGCTGCTCTTCAATGTTTTGAAAATGCTATTGCAATCGATCCCCGATATGCACAGGGTTGGCATTCGAAGGCGTTTTACCTGCAAAACCACAACCAGGTACCGGAAGCAATTGAGATATACAAACATATTCATGAGATAGACTCAACGTACACAGATGCGTGGCTCAATAGAGGAGTGTTGTATCTGGAAATGGATAGTTTGGCGGAAGCCTCGCTTTGTTTTGATCGATTGATCAGCATGGATAATATCTCTGTGATCGGCTATTATTATGCCGGCGTTACAGCACAACGAGTCGGTGATGAAATGAAGGCGCGAGTATATTTGGATCGTGCTCAGGAACTTGATCCGACCTCTTCGCGAATCAAAGAAGCAATTGATCAATTGAAGTAGAGGGTGCTGCAAAAATTCGTTGCATTTAACTTGTCTTGATCAAAACAAATTCCCCGCCAAATCGTATTGATTACAGGAATTCGTTGTATTTAGCAGTCCCGACCACTTACCCTATTTTCCAGTATGTAAATCCCGGTCTGGCAGAATGAGTGGGTGATTTTATGGACATATCAAGCAATCAGAAACAAATGGACAGATTAAAGGAAGCGTTTCATCGCAAATCTCTGGAACTCAGGACAGCCTTGCGTGCGACAGCAAAAGAACATGGTGCTCGCATCGTGGATGAAGTGTCATTGGAGCAAATGCTCGGTGGCATGCGAGACGTCAAAAGCATGCTTTGGGAAACCTCAGAGCTCGACTCTGAGGAAGGTATCCGGTTCAGAGGATTCTCGATCCCTGAGCTCAGAGAGAAGTTGCCCAAGCGTCCGGGTGACACAGAGCCCTTGCCAGAAGGGTTGTTTTGGTTGATGTTGATTGGGGAAATTCCAACTCAAGCCGATGTGGATTGGCTAAGCGATGAGTGGGAACGGCGCTGCAACATCCCTGACCATACCTGGAAAGTACTTGACAGTTTGTCTAAAGACACACATCCTATGACGCAGCTTACAATAGGTGTCATGAGTCTGCAGACCGAAAGCTTGTTTGCAAAACAGTATGCGGAGGGTATGAGCAAGGATGAATACTGGAGTGTGATGTATGAAGACTCTATGAATCTCATCGCCTGTCTGCCAAAAGTCGCTGCATATATCTATCGCCATACCTACTTCGATGGAAAACAAATTGCTGCTGATCTGTCCCTTGATTGGGCTGGAAATTTTGCACATATGCTCGGAGTCTCAGACAATGCCGACTTCAAATCACTCATGCGTCTGTACATGACGATTCATGCCGATCATGAAGGAGGTAATGCTTCTGCGCACACAGTGCATCTTGTGGGATCTACTTTGAGTGATGCTTACCTTTCTTTTGCGGCGGGATTGAATGCACTCGCAGGTCCGCTTCATGGTCTTGCAAATCAGGAAGTGATCAAATGGATATTTGAAATGATTGATAAAGTTGGTACTGACCATCCTTCAGATGATCAGATCAGGCAATACATTCAGGATACACTCAAAGCCGGTCAGGTGATCCCTGGTTATGGGCACGCCGTACTGAGGAAACCTGATCCGCGATTCATGGCCCAGAAGAGTTTTGCTGAATTACATCTCGCGGATAATCCGATCGTCCAAATTGTCTGGAAGCTGTATGAATTGATTCCTCCGATTCTGCAAGGCCTGGGTAAAGTCAAAAACCCATGGCCGAATGTCGACGCACATAGTGGTTCCATCCTCGTGCATTACGGTCTCAATCAATATCAATATTATACTGTACTCTTCGGGGTGTCTCGCGCCCTTGGTGTACTGGCGTCATTATGCTGGTCGCGCGCCCTTGGATTTCCATTGGAAAGGCCAAAGTCTGTGAGTTACGATTGGGTGAAGAGTTTCGTTGAAAAAACGACGTGATGAGATTTCGGATTTGTTACCCTGAGCAAGTCGAAGGGTCGGAAGTCGCCTGCCTGACGGTCAGGCAGGGATGTCGGAATGTTATTTCCTTGTTGCACTTGAGTTTGAGTTTGAATTTGTGTTTTGCATTCTTCCTTCGCCTTCTTCGGCCGACGAAGCTATGCGTAGTCGGCAGCCTCAGCCTTAGCCTCTCTTCATGCCAGCCCGGTAATTCCGTAATTAAAATTGAAGTCGAAAGTCTTTCTGCTCTCGATAGCAATGAACAGATATTCATCGCTGGCAATCAACCCTCGCTTGGAAATTGGAATGCAGCTGAAATTCCATTGACAAAAGAAAATGGCAAATGGTCCGGAAGTTTTTCATTTCCTGCCGGTACGCAACTTGAATATAAATTCACGAAAGGGAGTTGGGAAAACGAAGGATTGACTGCTGATAGAAGAGTACCGTCAAACTATCAGTTCACAGTCACTGGAGATACATCGATGAATTATAGCATTCCACTTTGGCGCGACAGCGTGTATCAGGGTCCTCCGACTATCACAGGTGACTATCGCGTGCATGATGCTTTTCCCGTAAAAGGACTTTCATCGCGTAAAGTGATTGTTTGGTTGCCTCCATCATATGCCACTGATAGTCACAAAAAGTATCCGGTGTTGTATATGCATGATGGACAAAATGTGTTTGATCCCTATACCTCTACGCTTGGGCATGACTGGCGTGTCGATGAGATTGCAGATAGTCTCATACAGAGAGGTGAGATAGAAGAATTCATTTGTGTTGCTGTATACTGTAGTTCAGATGTGCGTGGGAAGGAATATTCTGATGATCCAGATCTCGGTGAAAGATATCAGGACTTCATGTGCTGTCAATTAAAGCCATGGATTGATAGCGTGTACCGGACAAACCCTTCTGCCGAACACACTGCAGTGATGGGTGCATCGATGGGAGGTTTGATTTCATTCATTCTTGCGTGGGAATATCCAGATGTGTTTAGTCAGGCAGCATGCATGTCACCGGCATTTAAGATTGAAGTCGGTAATATCAAAGTAGACTATATCAAAGAGGTATTGGCTGAATCCCAAAGAAAAGACATTGAACTCTACATCGACAATGGTACTCTCGACCTTGAAGCTCAGCTTCAGCCGGGTATCGATGAAATGATGAAGACCCTTGATGCAAAAGAACAGGAATATATCTGGTATCTCGATCAGGGAGCGCCGCACAACGAACGGGCATGGAGTGCAAGAACATGGAGACCGCTAGTGCAGTTTTTTGGGAAAGAATGACAATGGGGTCTCATGAAAAGAGCGCAGGGATTGGATTATTCATCCAATCCCCGGTGCTTGGGTCATATGGTTACTCTGTATTTATGTGAGTTCCATCTTTGTTCATCACGACTTCATGTTGTCGAGTTATTGCTTTACAAATTTCTTTGTGATCTGCTGTCCGGTGATTGTGTGCATTTTAGCGATGTACATGCCATCTGCCAGGTCGCCAACGTTGATTTGAGTGAACTGGGTACTCTCTGTGAAAACCAATTTGCCAGCCATACTAAATACTTCAAGGCTTTCTACCCACAACTCGTAACTTTCTTTGAATCACCCATCACCCATCACTCATCATCAATCGAGAATCAAGAATTGAGAATCGACAATCACTTCTCATCCCTCAACGCCCTCCTCAATATCTTCCCAACATTCGTCTTAGGCAGATCATCACGAAACTCCACATGCTTTGGAATCTTGTATCCCGTGAGTCCTTCACGACAGAATGCAATCAATTCTTTATCCGTGAGTGATTTATCTTTTTTTACCACAAAGAGTTTTACGACTTCACCGCTATGTTCATCCGTGACACCAACGGCAGCCGCCTCTTTTACTTTTGGATGGGACACCACATACTCTTCTATCTCATTCGGATAGACATTGAAGCCAGATACAAGGATCATGTCTTTTTTGCGGTCAACGATATAGAAATACCCATCTGTATCCATCTTTCCAATATCACCTGAACTAAACCAGCCATCCTTGATGACATTATCGGTTTCCGCAGTCTTATTATAATAACCTTTCATCACCTGTGGACCTTTGATTTGTATTTCACCGACTTCATTCACTCCAAGGACATGTTGTTGTTCGTCAATGATACGCATATCCGTATTCGGTACAGGCATTCCGATACTTCCAAGTTTACCACTGCCATTTACAGGATTGATAGATGCCACAGGTGATGTTTCTGTCAGACCATAACCTTGCGTCAAAGAACATTTTGTGATCTCCTGCCACCAGACTGCAACAGGAGTTTGCACAGCCATTCCACCCCCTACAGTGATTTTGAGACCGCCGAAATCCGCTTTGCCGAAATCTTTGTGATGCAGAAGGGCATTAAATAGCGTATTGACCCCTGTCATCAAAGAAATCTTGTGTTTCCCAAATTCTTTCATGACGGATGGCAGATCGCGTGCATTGACAACAAGCACTGTAAGTGCACCCATACTCGTCATCGCAAGTGAGACGGCAAAAGCAAAAATGTGATACATCGGAAGAGGGCTAAGGGCGACCTCTTCTCCTTCCTTGAAATTTGATGCACACAATACCGCCTGGATCTGCAACATATTCGCGATCAGATTCCTGTTCGTAAGCATCGCACCTTTTGATACTCCTGTCGTTCCCCCGGTATATTGATGCACGATGACCCTATCCTGATCATCTGGAAATGATTTAAGGGTAAATCGTTTTCCAGTACGCACCGCTTCTTTGAATGAGACTGCATTTTCCAGATGAAACCTGGGCACCATGCGCTTGATATTTCGTACTACAAAGTTTACGATCGCTCCTTTTAGAAATCCCAGTAGTTCTCCGATGCTTGTGACGATAATGGTATTGATCTTCAGTTCCGGAAGTATCTTCTCAAGATTCGCCGCGAAGTTTTCTGCAATGATGATCCCACGGATATCCGAATCCAGAAACTGATGCAACATCTCACGTGGAGTGTACAGCGGGTTGGTGTTTACTGCAATGAGACCGGCTTTCACACATGCAAAAATGGCAATGGGATACTGTAACAAATTGGGCATCATGATACCTACACGATCACCAGGCATCAATCCGCGTGATTGTAAATACCCCGCCAACTGAGTTGACATCTTATCGATTTGCTGAAACGTCAGCGCTTTACCCATGCACGAGAATGCAGGCCGGTTGTGATACTTGGCGCAAGATTCTTTGATGAACGCATTCAGGTTCGCATAGGAATCCGGATTGATATTAGCCGGTACACCTTGAGGGTAGTTCTTGAGCCAGGGACGTTGTTCAGACATGGTGAAAGTGTTGATGAATCAGTGTCGACAAAATAGGCAATATTGGCTACTAGTTTACTGGCATCTTGCTTCTGACGACAAGCGCAAGTGGATACAGTTCTGTGTTGCTCTTTTCCTTCATTTTAACCAAAAGCTGTCTCTCGATTTATGAGGATCGGTCATCTGATTGAACTGCCAGATGGAATCATCATTCATGATCCGCTCTTTGAGTTTTTGTATTTCATCACAAATTGAGAATTTAGAATCGAGAATTTCCTACCTTCGCGCCCCGTTTCCGAAAACTATTTTTTTAACCCGTCCCGGATATTCAGCGTGCTGAAAATTTACCAGGGGCTACAAATTGTTCTGATATGGCAAAAGAAAGAGAACGTACTCACAGACCTCAGAAACCAGTTGAACCACAGGAATCCGAAATGCTTGAAGATGATGATATCGACGACAATCTCGATGTCCTTCAGGTCGAAGATGGTGTGGTGATTGCACATGATGACTTTGATTGGTCCCTGGCCAACAAAAGTGGGATAAGCTACCCTGAAAAAGAGTCGAATCGATATCTGTCAGACTACGAATCAACCCTTACAGCAGTAGGCGAAAATGAGATTGTCAAGGGTCTTGTCACCCAGATCACTGGAAGTGATGTCGTGCTCGACCTGAACTGCAAATCAGACGGGATCGTACCGCTGTCGGAATTCAGAGATACTCCCGACCTTAAGTTGGGTGATGCCATTGAAGTCTATGTAGAGAGTCAGGAAGATGACAAAGGCCAGCTCGTCCTATCACGTCGGAAGGCAAAGTTGTTGAGAGCATGGGAGAGTATTGTCGACTCCTATACGAATGGTACAATCATCAAAGGTCATGTGGTGAGTAAGACAAAGGGCGGACTGATCGTGGATGCAGGTGGATTGGAGACATTCCTTCCCGGATCTCAGATCGATATCAAGCCTATCATTGACTATGATTCCTATGTGGGGAAAACCATGGAATTCAAAGTTGTCAAGATCAATGAAGCAATTAAGAATGCGGTGGTATCTCACAAAGCGCTTATTGAAAGTGATCTTGCCGAGCAACGCGAAGCCATCATTTCAGGTCTCGAAAAGGGTCAGGTTCTCGAGGGTATTGTCAAGAACATCACAGACTTTGGCGCTTTCATGGACCTTGGTGGTGTTGACGGCCTGTTATATATTACCGACATCTCATGGGGACGTATCAATCACCCAAGCGACGTGCTTTCACTGAATCAGAAGATCAGTGTTGTCGTATTGGATTTTGATGAAAACAAGCGCCGGATCTCACTGGGTCTGAAGCAATTGCAAGCGCATCCATGGGATACTCTTCCTTCTGAAATCGTCGAAGGAGCAGTACTGAAAGGGCGTGTGGTGAATATCGAAGACTACGGCGCCTTTCTGGAAATTGTCCCGGGCGTGGAAGGACTTGTACATGTCTCTGAAATATCATGGAGTAATCAGCCTGTGAACGCACGCGATTACTTTCAATTAGACAAAGAATTCGAGGCAAAAATTGTGACCATCGATCGTGAGGAGCGGAAGATGTCTCTGAGTCTGAAACAACTTATGCTGGATCCGTGGACTGATATTGAGTCACGTTTCCCCGAAGGCAGCAGACACACTGGTGTGGTTAAGAACCTCACTCCATATGGTGTGTTTGTGGAACTAGAGGATGGTATTGGCGGCATGGTGCATATTTCAGACCTGTCCTGGACTAAGAGATACTCACATCCATCCGAGTTTACGAGTATTGGTGCTCAAATCGAAGTGGCTGTCCTGGAAATCGATAAAGACGGCAGAAAGCTGTCACTCGGACATAAGCAGATCGAAGAGAATCCCTGGGATACGTTCGAATCTATTTTCCCGGTCGGATCTTATCATGAGGCATTGGTAGTGCGTAGGGACGATAAGGGTGCTATTGTTCAATTACCCTATGGACTTGAGGCCTTTGCACCGATCAAGCACATGCGTAAGGAAGATGGTAGCACAGCAAATGTTGACGAAACAGTGACCGTCAAAGTCCTTGAGTTTAATCGTGATGACAAGAGAATTCTGGTTTCGCATCAGCGCTATCTCGAGGATATCAAGCGAGAAGCCGATGAAGTTGTACGTACAGAGGAGCGCAAAGAGACTGAGCAGACTGAGCGGGTCATGCAGACTCAGAATGCTAAAGTGGAAAGAGCGACCCTGGGTGAGCTCGACGTCTTCTCCCAGCTAAAGGAGCAATGGCAGGATAACACGGTTGCAGCAGCGAAGAAAGCTGCTAAAACGTCCAAATCACCCGTTGCAAAGGTCGAAGAGCCAGAGACAGAAGAAGTGGAATCCGAAGTGCCGACCGACGAAGTAAACGAAGCAGACTCAGTAGCAGTAGCTGAAATAGATGTAGAAGCTGAGGTGGAAGTAGAAACAGAAGTGGTG
>JANNQA010000049.1:0-21813 GCA_031400515.1 Bacteroidota bacterium | reverse complement strand
GTAGTGTACATTACAATTTTACTAATCCGGTACATGGCTATTTTGGTGGACAAACGCTACCGGTAGGTTGGTATTTTGTCAATGACAATGATCCGCCACCCAATGAAGATCCGGATGAGTCGATCGGAGATCTTTTACAGTGTGTTAATGACAACTCGAAATGGAAAGTGTGTTTTACTCTCACGACAAAATCCGAATGCAACGAAAATCTGGATTGTTCGGTGACAATCAAGTCTTTTGCTGACGGTGAAATTGGAGCAATTGTAAGTCAGGCATGTCAGAATGATCCACCTCTGCGGTTGAATAGATTTCTCAATTGCTGCATACCGACTTTCATAGAACCGATTCCAAACTTCACTATTTGTTCAGGAGATACTCTTATCATTAGTCCGCAATCGGCTCTCAATCCACCTGTCCTCTATACATGGGGTGTGAACATCTCAGGCAACATTATTGGAGCCCTTCCGGGATCAACAAGTAATATCATCTTTCAACAACTCACGAACCTAAGCAATACCGCAGGCTCGGTCCTCTATACGATCAAAGGAGAGGCCCAGATGTGTGAGACACCTTTTGAGGAATTTAGAGTGACTGTCCTTCCACAACCTAGTGCAAATATGAGTCTTGTGGGGCCTTCCGAAGTCTGTCGTGATGAGACAATTGATATCCGATTTGATTTCATAGGGGACGCGCCATTTATTGCAGAATATGAAGTCAATGGTGTTCCGCAACCACCTGTACTTTCAGAAACTCAAAGCATTACAGTGTCCGCCCCTGTAACAGAAGGAGGCCTTGTCACTTTTGTCAGATATCAGGACAGGAATTGCTTTGGAAATTCCAGTGGTGCATTTTCCGTGAGTGTGCTGCAGCCGGGAGAATTCGATGTGAGTCTTTCGATCTGCGAAGGTGATTCTGTGGAAATTGCAGATCGTGTGATCACGTTTCCGGGCACTTATACTTTTATTTTGGAGAATGCTTCATCAAACGGCTGCGATAGCATTGTGAATCTTGATTTGCAGGTATTTGAAAATTATATCGAGAATCGAGAGCTGCTTATTTGTGAAGGGCAATCGGTCATCATTGGTACTCAGGAATATACTGAAACAGGTTTCTATCCCAACTTGCTGACAACTATAAATGGATGTGATAGTATTATAAACCTCACGCTCACAGTATCAAATGAAATACTTGTGGTACGCAACAGAGTCATTTGTGCAGGAACATCCATTGAATTCGGCGGTGAGACAATTTTCCAGGATGGCACCTACTATGATACGATTCCAATTACGCCATCATGTGATAGTATCTACATACTGAATTTGAATGTCCTTGAAGTGATAGTTCTGATACAGACAATCATCGAACCAGACACTGGACAGAGTTCGGGATCCATTCTAATACAGGTCGCGGGTGGGATTGGTCCATACACGTATTTGTGGAGCAATGGTGATACAACAAATCACCCGATGAATTTGGATCCTGGCAACTATGAACTAACGGTCACCGATTTACTGGGATGTACTGCGGAGTATAACTTCTTCCTTATTTCATCTACAAATGACTTACTCCCAGGTTTTAGTGATGTGACGGTATTTCCAAATCCTTTAGCGCGTGGTAATGAATTGAACGTTTCAATTTTGCGCGAGACTGGATATCCGCAATCTCTGATGCTCCGACTTCAGGATACACAAGGAAGAATCTATCTTGAACAATCCGTACAGTTGAATTTGGCAGACGAAAAACTGATCGTGAAGTCACTGGATCTTCCTGGTGGTATTTACCTCGTTCAGATGACCGACCAAATAAGTGGCGCGTCATTAGTGAGACGAATTGTCGTGCAATAAAGAGATTGATAGAAAAGGAAAGGGGTCTGCAAATTGCAGACCCCCTGATCCCTTTGTGCCTTCTCTCAGGTTTGGCTTTACGGAACCGTTTCCGGTTTGTCTCGTCATTTCTGTCAAGACTCCCGCGTTGTGCCTATTGTGATCCAGCACCCACATCCTGAAAGTATACCGAAGCATACTTCCATTCAGTGACGGACCTCCACCCTATCTGTTGTTAAACAAGATTCAGGTCTTAGTCCATTTTCGCTTCGCACGTGCTTCCAGCTTGCGTTTTACATGTCATAGCATAAATGAAACCGATAGATTTCAGATGCTGCCTGGCGTAAGTGTCTCCCGCATATTGACTCATCCTTTCAGATAAATCTCAGCATTATCAATTGACCGAAGCCAACCAATATGTATCCGTTGTTACCTGGATTCTGAAACTCTTTATAAAAACACTGGAAACTGTGACAAAGAACGAAGTTTGTTACCCTCTCAAAGGGGTGATAAATATAGCAAACTCCACAAGGTATATGCAAGATTTTATATAAGTTATTTTGAAATATTTTTTTTTAGCATACCGAAGGCATTGGTAATTAAAGTTTTATTTACAATTAATTGACATCAGGACACCCGTTTCAGAGTCCTATTTTCTCAAAAACATCAGATTTATATGACCGCGAGATTTTGAAGGTAGTATCATTGGCCATACGCACGCTAAAATCGTTCGCGCCGTCCCGGATAATCTCTTTCATGAAATTGAGATTGATGATGACTGATCGATGGATACGCAGGAACCGGTGCCCGTCCAGGATTTCATCAAGTTGAGTAAGAGATTGACGTATGAGATGCTTTTTACCATTCGCAAAGACCTCAATGTAGTATCCGGCAGCTTCAACATATTCGATAGTGTCAGGATGAATGAAGTATATTCTGCCGCTCATTTTCACTGGCAACAATTTGCTATGTCCGTTGGTCTTTGCCTCACGCTCCACAGGTTTGGATGGATTGATGTAACGAAACAACGCATTGAGTTTCTCATGCAGATGCTCATTGCGCCTCTGATACATCTGTTCCCTGATTTTGATTATCGTAAGCTGTAAGCGTTCGTCTGTAAACGGCTTTAGCAGATAGTCGAAGGCAAAATATTCAAACGCTTTGATTGCATGATTTTCAGTAGCCGACAAGAATACATACTGAGGATGGATCGCTGGCGAAATCTTATGCAGGACATCAAACCCTGACATATCAGGTAGTACGATATCCAGAATAATGAGATCCGGATGAACCGCATGAATCGCAGTCAGACCTTCAGCACCTGTACCAACCGCAGCCATGATTTCAAAAGCTGACTGGCGTTCCAGGATTTCCTCTATCTGACTTCTTGTTGCACTATCCTGATCTATGACAATCGTTTTGATCGGTGTAAACTCCTGCTTCATGACGGGACAATTGTTCCTTGGTTATTTGATACATCATTTCTACCGTTGTCAGAATCAAAAGGGTAAAACCAGACAACCGACTCCCGCAGGACAAACCCGGATGCTGTGTTGAAGTCGTACAGTCTTATTCAGTTGGCTCTCTCATTTCCCGATTGCGTTCAACCTCGGCGTTCTCTGGTTCTACAACGGTAGTCGATTCAAACAGTGGTTGTAAGCAGAGTTTTAATCGACAGTCTGTTCCTTTCCTTCGATAAGTGCAAACCATCAACGGATTTGGTACAGTTAAGGCCATTATTCCGGTGTTTATGCAACTCAGGAGTGATTCTTACTCACTTGCTGCATTGTGTGTCGTATCAATTGAAAATAACTCTCAACTATGCATCTATTCTCCGACCTTGCTGTCCTTCTCATCGAAAACTTTTGAGAGTTTTTTCATAATAGTCTGGTATAGCCCCTAGAAGTAGGGGCTACTTTTTTTCTCCCATATCCACCGGCTATTGACCCTGGGTTCAAGCTGGAACATTTGCCACCAGGACGTCAGATCATTCATGATTCAGAAAAGCCACGCTCCTCAACCCAATTGCCAAGTGCATTTGTCTGACCTGTGATTTTTACAATTCTCGAAATCGGCTACGGGTTTGCTCACAAACAGTGTCGCCCAACCTTTCTGTCGCAAGGATGACAATTCAGATCTACCCATACTGTGTATGTCGTAAGTTGCCCAAAAATCGATGATTGAATTAACCGAATAGAAACCACCATTCGCCGTCAATTGAGTACTCTTCACATCAGACATGTGACAATTGAGCTCGAATCTCACGATGAGACATGAAAGTTTCTGGATTGCTGACCTGAAATTTGAGAGCCCGATCTTGAATCCTGGGAGATTAATCAGTCTACTAAGGCTTCACTAGTTCATTGCCCTCTCCATCAATATGGACAATGGAATGAAAACCGGCATCCTCCAAAGTTGGCAGTATCTTCTCACGATCACCTACCACAACCCATACCAGGGCCTCCGGTTTTACCAATGCCTGACTCACCTGATGGAGCTCAGAAATAGATAAGGCACGCAGTTGATCAGGATACGTCTGGAAGTAATTATCCGGGAGTCCAAGTTTGACAATCGATACGAGTGAATCCGCAACAGCCGAATTGGTTTCCCATTGACCAGGTAAGGCCAGAATCGCATTGTTCTGATTCTTGTCGAATTCACCTTGCGTGGCAGGTTTGTCATTAACAAATAGTTGAAACTCCTTCCGGATTTCATCGATCGATTCCCGGGTCTTGTCTTGTTGTACTGAAGAATAGGCAAGAAATGGTCTTTGACCTTTTGTATCCAGAATAAACGAACGCGCTCCATATGTCCAATGCTTGTCTTCACGCAGATTCAAATTGATACGAGAGATAAACTGTCCTCCAAGAATATCATTCATGTGTTCCGTTGCAATTGATGTTGCTTCCACATATGGGCCTACAAGATATCCCCCGATAATAATAGACTGCGATGCTTCAGGGCGATGAAGAAGGTAGAGTGTATTTGAAATCCCCTCGACAACCCTGGGCGCAGAAATGATTGGTATTGTCGCGGCATGCCATTCGTGCAAGCAGGATTGTACCATCACTTTGGCTTCTTCCATGGTCAAATCTCCAACGATGATGAGCTTTGCATTATTCGGGCGGATCCACGTCTGATAAAACTCAATCACGTCCTCACGCGTCATTTTCGCCAGTGTGGATCCATAGCCTGTTCCTGTAAGTGGCTGGCTATAGCGATGACCTGATCCAAATAGCAACTTCGGAACCACACGCAACGCCATTGGAAACGGGTTGACTTTTTCACGTTGTATCGCGGCACTATGCTCTCTCTTCAGTCTTTCAAGTTCACTCAGAGGGAATGCAGGGTGAACGAGTATTTCACCAAATAACGATAGACTTTGAAAAAGGCTTTGTTTTAATGTGCTTAATCGGACAAAAGAATGATCAAGACTTGCAGAACACTGAATTGAGGCACCGAGAAGTTGTAGTTGTTCATTGATCTCCAGCGCACTCATGGACCTGGTGCCTTCATCCAACATCGACATCGTAAGACTTGCAAGGCCCGCCTTGAGATCATCATTTGCATAACCTGCATTGATCAGAGCTTCGACAACTATGGTAGACACACCTTTCCTTTGCGCCAGGACAATCTCAATTCCATTATCAAGCATGGCTCTTTGAACAGGAGGAAAGGAACCGGCACGTATCGTACCAAGAGCTGGCATTTGTGACCGATCTGCTCCCTGAGAGTCAGTGACATAATCAGGAAGAGGAGTACATGTCAGCGTAAATCTTCCATGAGAAAGCCATGCACGGCATGCATTGAGTACATCTTCCGTTGAAGCATCCGAGATGTATTTATTGTACTTCTTGTAAGCATCGGGTGTATCTCCATACACAGTACTGCTTGCCAAAATATCTGACTTTCCTCCGAATCCGCCGATTCTCTCAAGCCCTTTAATAAAGCCTGCAAAGTATTGCGTACGGACACGATTCAATTCTTCTTCGCCAGGGCCTTGTATCAGGAATTCATGTAGAATAGAATCTATAGCTGCTTCCATTTCATCGCTGGAACCACCAGGTCTTACATTCGCCTCGATGACAAAGTTTCCAGAGATTTCCTGTGCCCATTGAGATGCAGAAACGGAGCTTGCAATTTGGCGTTCATAGACCAATGATTTGTACAGACGTGAATTCTTGCCTCTCGCAAGCACTGCCGCCGCAAGACTGAGCAACGCATCCTCTCGCGACCCAAGTTGTGGAGAACTCCAATACATCACGACTCTCGCTTCTGGCACCCGATCCTGATAATTTGTCCTGGTATTATGAACTCTCTTTGGAATGTTGAGTTGTGGTCTGATGATAGCAGGACCAGATGGAATATCGCCAAAGTACTTAGTGACTCGTTGCAGAATATCCTGAGGATCTACATCACCGGCGATGACAAGCACTGCATTTGCGGCACCATAGTAAGACTTGAACCATGTTCTGCAATCTTCTAAAGTCGCACCTTCGATATCCTCAGCGGAACCTATCACTGTCCAGGAATACGGATGTCCCTTCGGATACATTTCCTGAACAATGATATCCTGTTCACAACCGTAAGGAACATTTTCGCGCTGACGCTTTTCATTTAAGACGACTCCACGTTGCTCGTCAAGCTTTTCCTGATCCAATGCACCTAGCAGATGTCCCATCCTGTCCGACTCCAACCAGAGAACCTGATCCAATGCCGCAGTAGGTACATTCTGAAAGTAGTTTGTCCTATCATGATTGGTCGTTCCATTCAGATCAGTAGCTCCAATCGCGAGGAGAGCCTGAAAGTAGTCGTCATTGAAATGTTCACTTCCGTTGAACATCAGGTGTTCAAACAGATGTGCGAATCCACTCTTTCCCGGTTTCTCATTCTTTGAACCGACATGATACCATACGTTTATTGCAACGATTGGAGCTTTATGGTCTTCATGTACAATAAGCCGTAGTCCATTCTTCAGAGTGAATTCAACAAACGGGATATCAATATCATCTTCTGTAAAGACTGGCGTATCCCTGGTTGCGTTTACGATTTCATCGGAGATCATCTGGTATCAATAGATATTAAGGTGTGCACGATATCGCTATTTCGGGCAGGAAACCGCTCGAATAATCTCGATCGGGCGAGAATCCCAGCTTTTTATTGCTCCGTTCAGGCGATGGAAAATTACTCTCACGTCCTTTTACTGGGAGCGACATCCTTAAATGCACCCGAATTATGATTTATTCTTTGGTATCTGATAATTCTCAGGATGCATTGTGACATCTATTGTATTACCAGAAAAATATTTAGCTGCAGCCATTTTGATCATTTCCGGAGTGATCGTTTCAAGCTGTTGATCCAAATATTCCTGAGTAAGCTGCTCAAGTGGTGTGCCATCGATCCAGTTGCCAATCATACCAGATTGCCAATACCTGTTTTCCTTCAGATTTTTTACCCGTGCCTGACGCTGCAATTCTTTGATCTTTTGGATATCCTCTGCTGTAATGTTACCATTGACGATTTCCTGAATGACAGCTTTGGCAGCATTGGCAAGTTCTTCTGTCCGCGGTGGATCGCTATTGAAAGAAACATTGATACTGTAAAGTGGCTTAGGGTCTTTTGATGCACCTCCCGAAATCGAGACACCATATACACCGCCCAAATCTTCGCGGAGTGATTCCCGCAATTTGATCCTCGCATGTTCGATGAGCATCTGCAATGCAAACCGAGACTCATCATCCCAGGAAAAATCTCCATGATAAATCATACGGACATTGCTGCGAGGAGCTTCACCTCTGAGAAATGTACTATCGATTTTTCCTTCAGGAGACTTTACACCGATATCTTTCCATGTTTCCGAACGATCCTTTACAGGAAGATTCCCAAAGTATCGCGAAGCCAGATCACGCAATTGTGCAGGATCGATAGCACCTGTGAAAAAGAACGAAAAGTCACTCATATCGCTGAAACGGTCCTGGTATATCCTTTGCATTTCATTCATATCCACTTTTTTCAAATCTTCAGCATGTAGCATCCCACGTCTCGGATGATTCTGATAGCGGATTTTATTCACGACATCACCGAAGTAGTTATCGGGATTACTCAACAGATTATCCAGAATCGTTGCCTGTTTCTTCAAATACGACTGAAGTGCCTGATCCTCCATACGAGGTGAAGTCACATAAAGAAACATCAGTTGAAATAAGATCTCAAGATCTTGCGGAGAACAACTGCCATTGAAGCCTTCGAAGCGTTCTGCTATGAATGGAGAAATCCCAACCGTCTTTCCAGTAAGTTTTTTATTGAGTTGTGGTGCGTCAAACTCCCCTACTCCGGATTCCTGAATAATAGAGCCGATGGCTTGTGCACTGAAGTAGGCATTGTCGTCATAGAGAGAGCTTCCGCCCAAACTATAACCAGCAACGAGAATCTGATCGTTTTTGAAATCCGTTTTCTTATACGACACTTTGATTCCATTCGCAAGTGTGAAGGAGTGGATGTCAAGTGCATCATTTGTAGACTCATCGGTGATAGCAATTGGAGCGAGCTCCCGATCAAACAATGGAGCGTTGTTCACTTTATCAACATATGGCTCCGGTGTTTGTGCATCCACACTATCAATGATTGCAAGTAGCACTTGTTCTGATGGCAGTGCAATGCCAGCTTTCTCGGGGCCTGTGACAATAATCACGCGATTGTCGTCTGTGATCCATTTGCGCGCAAGTCGATTCATTTCATCCAATGTGATGGTAGGTAGCAGTTGAGTATAGAGATCAAGTTCCTGTTGCTCACTTGGTATCGGTTCGTTCTCAAGAAAGTGATACACAAGACCGGACACATACCTGGCCGATTCCATTTTATCTTTTTCACGTACATCGCGTTCAGCACCAGTCATCATCTCCAGTTTCTGGCGTTCAAGTTCTGTATCGACAAAACCATGAAGGAGTACACGTCTGTTCTCAGTGAGGAGAGTATGAAACGCGCGATTTGCTCCATTCTCAGGTACAGCAGAAAACGATGAATAGGTGGCAAGGTCTCCGACACTATTTCCATAGCCAGAAGATGCAAAGACAAAAGGTGGATCGGCAGTATTATTGAGTTCATATAGACGTGCGTTGAGCATACGGTTGTAAAGCTCGTGTACAAGATTTTGGCGATAGTCTTCCAATGTATTGGTCTTATGTCCTTTGTGTTTGTATATGATGCGGACATTTGTAAACGTCGCCTCCTTGTCTGCATGTACACCAACTAATGTCTCCGCATGACCTGGCACTTTATATTCATCTTTTGTTCTGGTGACTTCCGGATTGCGCAAAGAAGAAAATCGCGTTTTGATTTCTTTCTCTATTGCATCCAGATCGATATCTCCAACAACACATACTGCCATCAGATCGGGACGATACCAATCACGATAAAATCTCCGCACAGTTTCATAACTGGCATTCTCTACAATCTCAGGATCTCCTATTGGCAATCGATCTGCATACCGGGACTTGTAATACATCTTGGGCAAATACAATTGCTGCATCCTTTGCTCAGCACTAAGACGGGAACGCCATTCTGACACAACGACTCCACGTTCCTTATCTATTTCTGCTTCATCGAACAGCAGGCCACCTGCCCAGTCTTGCAGCACAGTCAGGCCTTTAGCAAACTGTTCTGTATCGTCTGTCCTTACCTGCAGCATATACACGGTCTCATCAAAGCTGGTATAGGCATTGAGGTCTGGCCCAAATCTGGTGCCCACGGATTCCAGGTAGTCAACAAGTTCATTCTTGGTGAAATTTTCTGATCCATTGAAGGCCATGTGTTCGACAAAATGCGCCAGGCCCTGTTGATCATCATCCTCCTGCATCGAACCTGCTGCTACAGCCAACCGGAGCTCCGCGCGTTGTTCTGGCTTATTGTTTTTACGTAAATAGTACTTGAGTCCATTTGGAAGCACCCCGCTCCGTACTGCAGGGTCCATCGGGATACTCGCGTTTGCTGTTGCCGGGTTCACCTTTGTTGGTTGCGCAACGGCGTGGGGAGCAAAAGCAATGGTGCATAAAGCAACGAGCACCATGACGGTAATTGAATTCAGGTTAAGGTTTTTCATTCTCAGGGTTTTGCAATTAATGGAGAGTTATTAAATCTCGGAACACGAGTCTTCTGAAAGAGATATCAAAAAAACAACGTCAACCTAGTATGGCAAATTGTTAGCGTCGCTTAGGCATTTGTTGAGCGAGCCCTTGCATCCCTTGTCCCTTACTGACCATGTGCATCATCTTGCGCATCTGGTCAAACTGCTTGATAAATAAATTGATCTCATGAATATCGCGACCACATCCCGCAGCAATTCTCTTTTTTCGATTCATGTTCAGAATCTCGGGATTAGCACGCTCTTCCGGTGTCATTGAGTAGATGATCGATTCCACTTTACCAAACGCCTTTTCGTCAATATCCAGATCCTTGGTCACTTTCGACATCCCGGGAATCATATTCATCAGTCCTTTGAGATCGCCCATCTTCTTGATCTGAGCCATTTGGGTCAGGAAGTCATTGAAATCGAATTTGTTCTTCTTGATTTTCTTTTCGATGCGTTCCTGCTCCTTTACATCGAATTGTTCCTGCGCCTTTTCAACGAACGTAACGATATCTCCCATGCCGAGTATCCGTTGTGCCATTCGTTCAGGATGAAACACATCTATCGTATCCAGCTTTTCACCTGTGCTGACAAATTTGATGGGTTTTCCGACCGTATACTTCACAGATAAAGCAGCACCACCGCGTGTATCGCCATCGAGTTTGGTGAGGACGACCCCATCGTAATTGATCACATCGTTGAAGGCCAATGCAGAATTCACGGCGTCCTGACCAGTCATCGCATCGACAACAAACAATGTCTCAGTGGGCTCTATCGCATTTTTGATGTTTCTGATTTCGGTCATCATCGTCTCATCAATGGCAGTACGGCCTGCTGTGTCAATAATGACAACATCGAATCCATGATTGACAGCATGGACGATCGCATTTTCAGCAATCTTGACCGGATCCTTGCTATCGACTTCTTTATACACAGGCACGCCAATAGACTCTCCAAGAACAGTGAGTTGATCCATCGCCGCTGGCCTGTACACGTCGCAAGCGACAAGTAAAGGTTTACTATTACGTTTTGTCTTGAGGTGATTTGCCAGCTTTGCCGCAAAGGTTGTTTTACCAGAACCCTGTAGGCCTGCAATCAAGACTACCCCGGGATTGCCCTTTATATTGATCCCCACGGCCTGACCACCCATGAGAGCGACCAGTTCGTCCATGACGATTTTGATCATCAACTCACCAGGTTTCACAGACTTAAGCACGTTCTGTGTGCCCATTGCCTGGTCCTTGATTTTGTCCGTGAACTCTTTGGCGATCTTGTAATTGACGTCTGCAGCGACGAGGGCTCTGCGGATTTCCTTGATGGACTCAGCAATATTGAGTTCGGTCAGTTTACTCTCACCCGTGAGTACTTTGAACGCGCCATCAAGTTTGTCGGTCAGGTTTTCAAACATGCGTTTGGAATTTTGCGAGGCCGAATATACAAAGAGGCGTACTGGGGGGCTTGTTGGAGATGGACGGCGCCAAATCGGGCTATTTGCGCAGATCTTAGATTGGATACTTTAACGTCAAGATATACGTGGCATACGCGGTATTAGTTTAGCTGGCGTCAGTCACATGCGTCATAGCTTTCAATGTCGGATCCAGGTGGCGCACTTCAATCAGGCTTCGAGGTCAGGCCGTCCATTTTTGGAAGATAAAAGTGTGAACTGTTAAACACATCCCTCAAAGAATCTAAACCATTTCCCACTAGATTTCCTATGTTTGAAATCCGATATGTGTCCTGATGTCCATGATTCTTTGATATATCTTCGACCTTTCCAAAATGGCATGTCTTTCTTTTTTAAAACTACAATCCTGTCTTAATCTTTTGGATATGAATGAATCCTTGCGCAAAATGCATTTACACTCATTACTTCTCTTTCTCATGGCAGCACTCCTGATGCAGTGTGCTCCTAAACCTGACCCGACAACAGAACCGGGAGATGCCGCACTTGGCGAAGTGGTCGAAGAAGCGGATAGAGTGAAAGCTGATCTGGACAAATATGTCACGGTAAAGTTGACTACCGATGCAGTGCTGACCGTAAAGGAAAAACAGATGATTCCATTATTGATTCAGGCCGCTCAGATCATGGATCAGTGCTTCTGGTATGAGGCATATGGAAATCCGAATGCTCTCCTCGAGGGACTTCCAAATGATCGGCTGAAGAAGTTTGCAGCTATCAACTATGGCCCATGGGATCGCCTCGAAGGAAATGCAGCTTTTATAGAAACATATGGCGAGAAACCCAAAGGGGCAAACTTCTATCCGGTGGATATGACGAAAGAAGAATTCGACAGCACAAAGCTCCCCGGTAAAGAAAGTCTCTATACTTTTTTGCGCCGAACCAGAGAAGGCGAACTGACGGTCGTCCCCTATCACAAACAATTTGAACAAGAACATCAGGCGGCGGCAGAATTGCTTAAACAAGCTGCATTACTAGCAGAAGATGCCGGCTTGCGCAAGTACCTGCAATTACGTGCAAAGGCCTTGCTTGATGATAAGTATCAGGCCAGTGACATGGCATGGCTGGATATGAAGACCAATAAAATTGATATCGTCATAGGCCCGATTGAAACTTATGAAGATCAGCTCTTCGGATACAAAGCATCTCATTCAGCTTACGTCCTTGTAAAAGATATGGATTGGAGTAAACGGCTTGCACGCTATGCGCAGTTTCTTCCTGAACTCCAGTCAGGACTCCCTGTGCCAGCTCAGTACAAAAAAGAAAAGCCAGGTCTGGATACAGAACTGAATGCCTATGATGTCATTTACTATGCCGGAGATTGCAACGCCGGCAGCAAAACGATCGCGATCAATCTGCCAAACGACGAAGAAGTGCAGCTCAAGAAAGGGACGCGCAGACTACAACTCAAAAATGCCATGCGGGCAAAGTTTGATATGATCCTTGTACCAATCGCTGATGCATTGATTGATCCATCACAGCGTGAGCATATCACTTTCGATGCCTTCTTCAGCAATACCATGTTTCATGAAGTTGCTCATGGCCTTGGTATTAAAAACACAATCAAGGGTGACAATACGGTACGTAAAGCATTGCAGGAGCATGCATCGGGATTGGAGGAGGGGAAGGCTGATATTCTTGGTCTTTATATGATCAAGCAACTGCATAAGAAAGGGGAAATCAGCGGTGACCTCATGGACTACTATGTCACCTTCATGGCAGGGATATTTCGTTCTGTGCGTTTTGGCGCAAGCAGTGCACATGGAAAAGCAAACATGATCAGATTTAATTTCTTTGAAGAGCAGGGAGCATTTACACGGAATAGCGATGGACGATACCTTGTAGATCAACAAAAATTTGAACTGGCGATTGATTCACTATCGCGACTGATTCTTACTCTTCAGGGTGATGGAGACTATGCCGGAGTCGCAGATCTTGTGGAGAAGAAAGGCAACATCGGCGAACAATTGCAAAAAGACCTCGATCGTCTTGGAGATAAAAAAATTCCTGTTGACATCATATTTGAACAAGGCCTTGAGGTACTCAACCTTTAATATGCGCTTTGTTGTTCTGTTTTATTGTGTTGTACTAGTACAGACAACGTATGCACAACACAAGGATACCACTGAGTACCCAGGCTATTCTGTGAATTATTGGGTTTCCGTTCCGGTGATTGCTGCCGCATCGGTGACAAATTCGATTGGTCTTGCACGCATTCGTGACAAACCATTCCTGACTCCTGATGATCTTGACAGACAGGACCGGTCAAAAGTGCCTTGGTTTGACCGTATCGCTCTCACCCAACACTCGGATGAGTATGACAGGTATGAAGAGAACTCAGATTTTGCACTGACCTGGGGAACGCTGGCGCCAGCCGTGCTTATTGCGGCAGATAGCCGGATGCGAAAAGACTGGCTGGATATCGCTATTGTGTATATAGAAACGCAGACACTGACGTCCAATTTTTATGCATGGTCATTTCTCGGCCCGACATTTATTGAACGCAACAGACCTGTGACTTACTTCGCGGATGTACCACTTGATGAACGGCTTTGGGGAGGCAACCGTAATTCATTTTATTCAGGACATGTATCCGTGACAGCTGTCACCACTTTTTTTATGGCGCAATCCTATCTCGACTACCATCCTGAAAAAAGACATTTGAGATGGCTATACTATGGTTTGGCGACGGCGCCTCCTGCGTTGATTGCTTATAAGCGGGTTCAGGCACTCAAGCATTTTCCCAGTGATGTCACCGTTGGCCTGCTGGTGGGCATTGCAGGTGGCACATTGATTCCCAAATTGCATCACCGTAAAAAAGAAAAGGGGATGAGTTTAAGTCTGGCTTACGAACAGGATTGGAAAATGATTCGGTGTGGGTGGACTCTCTGACAGCTAATGACGTTCAACAACTCAAAGCTATTCTGCACCAATCACGAAGATGGCACCAAAAGAAATGACGGCGAGTATGAGGCCATACATAAAGACGCTGTAACAAAGCCGCAGATATTGGTATTTTTTTCCAAGAGCTTTACCCAGAAAAAACAGATCCCGGGTGATGGCGTTGTCCAGAAGTTCATCATCACCCACTACCTCGTGCATCCCGGTTTCATAGTCCTGAAATGTCATTTCATAAAAATTCCCGAAGAAAAACAAATTTGATTTTTTTCCTTTGATTTCATCCATCGTACTTTTTCCTTTCATCGGAATCGGCCGTGTGGCTAAGGTTGCAAATACCATTGTAACAACACACACTGATAATAAAATCAGTGTAGGTATCAGCAGTCGTGGATCCGCTGCAATACGTTCACCAAGGAGTGGAAGGGTAAAAGTGATGATCAGGGCATTTACCGAGAGCATCATATTGGCTTTATTATCAGCAATAGCGCTGAGGTCAATATGATTGCGCAATGAAGTTTTGAATTGTGTCTGTGCACTTTTGCTCGATCCGATGGTTAGAAGCTTTGCACGGGGAGGCTTTTCGCTTTTCACAGTCTTCTTGAGCTTTTTCTCAATCTTCTTGATATGCTTCTTCTTCGCGTCAGTAAATCTATTCTTTGCTTCTTCTGTATAAAACTCATGTTCCTTCAGAAACTGCAGATTGATCGTGTCCCAGGTTTGCTCATCAATACCTTCACCATGCACAGTATTCAGTTCCTGGCGCAATTGCTCAGTGATCTCAAAAAAATTCTCTTCGCCAAGACTACTTGTGTCTGCATCTTTTATCAGCATTTCCAATCGTGAAGAAGGTGCATGACCTAATCTGGTTGCGTCGATACATTTTAAGATCTCATCAATCCTTGATTGTGGGACTCCTTGTTGTGCAAGAAACCGGGCAGCGATTTCTTTGCTATGTGCTTCGTGATTTTTTGCTGAGATGCTAAACCCGGTATCATGAAAGAGTGCACTCAGGACGAGGTTCTCCTTATCAAGTCCTGTGACATGCGCTTCATCGGCCAGTTCACTAATCACACCTGCAACACGCTTGGTATGCTCAAAATTGTGATATACGTATTGAGCAGGAATCTCACGATCAAAATGATTCCTTACAAACTGCTCTGCCTTTTGAACAAGCGGAGTGTCTAAGATTACTTTGTCTACTCTATCGTCCATGAAATCTGCGATCAAAACACGGTAGTTCCGGTTGAATTTCCGGCCAAGCTAACACTAAAACAAAAACTGATCCACAAATCCGATATTCTGAATTGCAGGGCGGATTGAGACCATCAATTAGAACAAAAAGCCCATGGCCACGCTAAACCGCTGATCTACATCAGATTTATGATAGTTTATCGAAAGCAAGAGGGTCTGGAAAGGACTAATCCATACTCCCCCTCCATAGGCATAATGCCAGGTATCGGAATCTTCGCTATCCTGCCATACCCTGCCATGATCAAAGTTCAGCTGAATCCCAAAGGACGCCGGCAAATAATAACTCCGCCACTGTGAAAGCCGGATGCGCAGATCTGTGTTATGATAAAACATCCGATTTCCAACGAACCTTTCCTTGCGCACGCCACGGAAATTCTCCTGTGATCCAAGAATCGCTCCCTGGTAAAACTGATAATCTCCACCGTGCCATTGCATTCCGATGCGTGTAGCCAGTACAGGCTTACCCAAATGCTTGAATTGAAAATAGGTCGCCAATGATGCCTTTAGATAACTGTGTGGATCATCGTCTCCGGAAAGTGGCAAATCCAATCCTGTCGACAAATCCAGGTCCACACCCCTTCTGACAAGCAATGGATTATCTACGACACGGTATTGAAACGCTGCGCCGACAACACCAAAACGTTTCTCATCGAAGGCATCAGCATTCAGTCCACTCTGAGGGGTTGTGACAAAACGGTCCTCGTTATTCTCTACCTCGTGGCTTTCATATCCGGCACGCAACGCAAAACTGCTTCCCTGCTCCTTACCGGCTTTGAGATATGGCACTATCCCATAACTGCGTTTGCGCACACGGTAGAAGTCTTTGTCTTCGGCATCTTCAATTTCTTCTGAATCATTTCCAAATCCAAAGAAATTCTGTACAAAAGTCGGCGCTTTAAACGAAGCATTCAGTCCTACGTCGATCTTTCCCAAAGCATCTGTCCATTCTCCGGAGTAGTCGATACCAAATGCCTGTGTAGCGAATGCATAAAACCCTGTAAGCGTATGCATGCTAGCAAACGGACTTTTTTGAAACCCGTGTTTTGTCCATTGCCCACCACCGCCAATCAGGAATCCATCATCGGGATTTCCTGCGATGAGGAACTTCGGCACACCGTAGTTGTACAGGAATGCACGTCTTTCATAGACATTATGATCATCACCTACACGTTGATAAGAGACTGAATAATCACCAACTATTTTATCAGGTGACTGTGTGTCGAGTATTTTAATCTTACCATGATTCTGCTTTCCATCTATCATGACATGATCGTCATCTTCACCTCCTACAACATATGTCTGTATTCCACCAGATTCAGTGCCATTAATCACAATGTGATCCTGACCTTCCAGTCCGTATATCTGGATCTCTTTCGTGATGTCATTTGCAAATGACCGCGAATAATAACGTTCGTTTTTATCACCTTCCTTATTCGAATCAAACACCTGCACTGTTGTTTGCCCTGGCTCATGCGTGATTTCAATATAGTCGGAATTGTGTGTCCCTGTGATCTGTACAGTTTTGGCCAACTCGCGATAATATCTGGAAGCGAACTCCGGGAGATTGTCACGTCGCTCTTTGAGCACTTGAATGATCTGCTGACCACCTTCTGCAAATATTTCGGGAGGCCAATTCGTAATACTCGATTCAATGATTTCATCAGTCAAAGATGACTTCACATCTTCAGCAACCTGAACCCATTCCTGTTCTGTGAGTTCATTAAGAAAATCACGATCAAACCACTTTCCATTGTCATTGAACCACTTCATATTCCCAATGTCACCTGTGAATTTGCCTAGCTTCCTGATCGTCGGCGTGAACCATTGACCCATCGAAACGATGAGTCCATCGTAATCAGAAAAGGCCTGGTCTCTGTCGCGGGGGACAGGTCGGTATGTCTTACCCTTGCCATCAGTTCTTTTGAATGCAGCCCATCTCCATTGATCATCATGGCGGTCCCAGTCTCCAAGAAACAAATCAAACAAACGAGAACGTACAACAAACTTCTGATCCACCTGATTGCGATAGTCAGCCATTGTCTCCTCCACCACATCGCCATAACCCATGAGGTCACTACTTCCTCCAAAACTTGGATAGTCCGACCAGTCACCAGATGGTCGCTCTTCTAATAAGAATGACTGGTCACCAAACTCCTCAGCATAAATCCCTAATCCTTCCTGCTTTGGCATGAACATCAATTCGGGATTGGTATGATAGACACCAGCACGTGCTGCGAGCTTCGGAATAACAAATGCCGCATAAGGATGTGACGCAGTGAACTGATCTTGTAGGATGTCGCTGGCAAACGTACTTTGAAAACTTTCGGGTAGTAGTTTGCTCGCATCTTTATTCATTGAACGTGCCGCAAACTCTCTCCCTTCCGGGTTTTCAAGTCGCAGAGAGTTTGTCTGCATACCACCTCCCTTTTTGATAGGAGTGAGACCTCCGTGTACCTCAGACAATTTCAACACTTTCAATGGTACGGGAATCTCATAAATGTCTCTGTATCGCTCTCCAAAGAAAAACCGATACAAGCCTCCCTTGGCATACCTCGTGGAGATTGCCATACGCACACTATCAGGAAGCATAGAGATATCTGGATAATCTGTGTGTTTGGCAACCCTTGCTCCGGGAGATACATGTGAACGATAGACCGGTGTTTCAGAATTCGCATGCGCAGATTCCCAGACAAGCAGATCTACCGCGCCGGTGGACTTCAAATTGAACTGTACAAATCCAGGTGCACCGTGACCAAAATGCAACGACTTAGGTTTTCCAACATCACTATGTCTGCTACCAGATCCGGACACTACAAAATGGGACTTGCCCACGGTATGATACTCTAGTGAATGCTCATGCCCTGAAACGAAGATGACATCATCATACAGTTTTGCTGCCGCGAGTAGACCGGTTCTGAGTTGTTGATATTTATAATGCACGATATCCTGAATGTTGCCAAAGTTGCTACGGAATATTGGATAGATTGACCCTATCACTGGCAGAGGCAGGTAAAAATTCTTGATCGCATTCGTAAGTGGAAACAAATGATCCTTGACAGTAAAGTATCCACCATGAGAGCCACCACTGACCAGAGGATGGTGCATAGCCACAATGACCTGCTTCTCCTCATAGTCTTTGAGTAGCTCACCAAAGGCTGTAAGGAAGTCGGCACGCGTCCGGATTTCACAGTCATCATTAATATCTTTTTCCGAACTCCAATCTTGCAACCACCACTGGCTGTCAATGATGATCATGACGACAGCATCTGTGAGTTCAACCACTTCGGGCCCTGCGCAACCTTTACGAGGCAATAGTCTCGTATTTGCTACTCCGGAGTTTTTGATCACCTTGTCTTGTCTGCGAATTGCTTTGAGGCCACCAGCTTTCCATTTATTCCAGTCGTGATTTCCCGGAATAAATATTGTTTGCTTTGTAAGTCCTTCAACTGCTTTCATTTGCGCATGAAGGACATTTACTGCTGTTTTGTATTCACTGGAGTCTTCCGGGTTCGGCACACCACTTGGATAGACATTGTCACCCAGGTAAACAACTGTAGCTGGAATAGCCGAAGATTGGATGCGCTTGCGCAAGAGGGTCATATTATCTTTCAGGAAGTCAGTTTCTTCCCCTCCATCGCCGACCAGAAAAAGTCGGTGTACACCTTCATCAATAGATATTGAATTATCTGATGGAACTGCTTCAATCAATTTCCCCGAAGCACACCCTGTCAGAAGGAGGCCCATAATCATTACGAGTAAAACACCGGAATTCCGCTTCATACGCCAATAAAATGTGTTAAGTTTTTTCATTAAGAACCCGTGAAAGATACACAATGCAGCTACATATACAAGGGGGCAAAACCACGTAAATAAAGGCTGGATTCGGGGAATCGTCGAAGTGACCCTAAGTGTTACCTTTGCCCACACTTTTTTTAAGACCTAAGTTAGATCTCAGTGAAGCTAGACAAATACCAGATCGTCGGAATGGTTCTCCTCTTCGGCATCTTTCTCCTTTGGAGTACACTCAATACGCCTTCCCGTGAAGAAATGCTGGCGCGTCAACGGGTTCAGGATAGTATCGCAATCGCCGAACAGGTCGGACTGAAGAATTCTACAAATCCGGTGACCAGGGATACGAATACCACACAAAGCACAACTGCGACCGGGGACCAATATCCTGATTCATTGCGCCAGATAGAACTGGCATCGCGCTATGGTTCTCTGGCCGGAGCCACACAGGGAACAGAGGAGTTCTTTACTCTTGAAAATGACAAGGTCAGGATTACCTTCACCAATAAAGGAGGTCGTATCACCGACGTACTTCTGAAGAAATATCAAAGAATTCTCCTGGATGAAAAACGCAAGGAGTATTTCGCACCATTGCATTTACTGGAAGACAGTAAAAACATATTCGAATATATCCTTCCCTCCGGCGATAAACCAGTGCGTACAAGTGATCTATACTTTGATGTGCAAGAAGAGGCAGGCGCCATTACATTCACCGCCAAAGGCACTGATGGATCAATATTCAGACAATCCTACAAATTGGGTGCAGACAGCTATGCGATAGACTACGATGTCGTTCTTGATGGTCTCCCCTATTCAGCTAACAACAAAAGCTTAAAACTGAACTGGGTTAATTATCTCGATAAGGTTGAGAAGAATACTGGCTACGAGAAATTCTATACATCTGTCTATTACAAGGAGACGGACAGTGATACTCCGGATTATTGTTCGTGCAGAGATTCTGATACAGATGACCTGAGTGCAAAACCACTGAGATGGGTATCGCATTCCAATCAGTTTTTCAATAGTAGTCTGATTGCTGACGAGCGTTTTTCAGGCGGTGTGATGTCGACAGAGATGACTGAAGACGGAAGTGATGACCTCAAAATACTTCGTACAGAACTTAATATTCCATTAAAAGGATCGGGACAGGAACAAATCGGCATGACGATGTACATTGGCCCGAATGATTTTGAGGAGTTACGTGCGTTCAATGCGAACTTGGAAGATATTATTCCGTTTGGCATGAGCATCTTCGGCACGATCAACAGGTGGGTGATCAGACCGATTTTCAATGTGCTCTCAGATTTGGTACCCAACAAAGGACTCGTGATCCTGCTATTGACGTTGCTTGTCAAGATTCTGCTTTATCCTCTCACGTACAAGATGCTCCATTCACAGGCAAAAATGGGTGCCTTGAAACCACAACTCGCCGGCCTGCGGGAGAAACATAAAGACGATATGCAGAAACAGCAGATGGAGACGATGAAAGTCTATCGGGAGTATGGCGTAAGTCCTTTGGGTGGATGTCTTCCGATGGTGTTGCAAATGCCGATCTGGTTTGCCTTGTACCGGTTTTTCCCCGCATCGATCGAATTCCGACAGGCAAAATTTCTCTGGGCTACAGATTTATCCAGCTATGACGTGATGGCCAATCTCCCGTTTGAAATTCCATTCTACGGTGCGCACATCAGTATGTTCACATTACTCTGGGCTGCAACAACTGTGATGTATACGTACTATACCATGAAGTTTACTGATATGGGAGCAATGGGAAATAATCCGATGTTCAAATACATGCAGTATTTCATGCCAGTCCTGTTCTTATTCTTCTTCAATAACTATGCTTCAGGTCTGACTCTTTATCTGTTGTTTTCAAATCTTGTAAACATCGGCCTTACTTTAGGGACGAAGGAATTCATCTTTGATGATGCAAAGATCAGCGCTGAACTCGCGTTGAACAAGGAGAAGCCGAAGAAACGCTCAGCCTTTTCAGAACGCCTCGAAAAGGCCATGAAAGAGCAACAACGTGTAGCTCAGGAACGAAATAAAACAAAGTCGAAGAAGTAGTTACGGACTGAATATCACTTCTCAGTATCGTGAACGATAGCGGGACAATGAAAGTCCATTTTACAGAGCGCTGTACCATCGGGCCAGACTCCGAGATCAGAACATCTGGTAAGAAACTCCGGTGCATATCTCGAGAAGTCACGTGATTTGACTTTATCTATTAATAAATCGAATACTTTCCAATAGCCCTCTGTATCGATGTGATCCAGTCGCGCCAAACGCAATGCTTTTTTTGACGTGAAATTTTCAATACCATTGTCGAATGCATGATCAATTGCATAAGGCTCATAATGACTTGCTGATACACTGAATGTATCCTGCGCACAAGGATATTGCCACAACAACACTCGATTTGGCACATTCACAGCACTTTCAAACACTTTTTTGCCAAATTCCTG
>JANNQA010000048.1:0-9194 GCA_031400515.1 Bacteroidota bacterium | reverse complement strand
ATCCGTTAAAAGCACCTGCTAAAGTCAGTCTAATTCAATGGACTTATGACTTCCATGCAAAGCAGTGTGGATTCCATGATGCGATTTTGTTCGATTTCTTGCAACCACAGCCGCTAGAGAACGGTTCCTTATCAGTTTGAGAACGGTTCCTTATCAGTTTGAGAACGGCTTCTTATCAGTGATGTGAGCAATTTATGTGCTCTACATCATCAATGTCGCTTATACGATGGAGGCCATCAATTACGACCCCAGGGCTTGTTGTCAGTTATACTCCATTGCAGTTCCCTTCTCCGTAACCATATCATAGATCTTGATATCCTTGATCCAGCCTTCAAAGATCTTAATCGCATCGGTGTGTATCTTATCTATCTGATAATAATCGTGACCCGCTTTGTCTTTGAATTGTACCATGAGTGCAACGTCATACGTGTTGTCCACAATGGTCCGTGGAGTCCCAGCCGGTGAACCAACATAAATCTTCGAGACAGACTTTATTTTCTTAAAACCCTTCAGCATTTTTATAAACTCTGCTCTCTCAGCTTCTGTCACGCTTTCATGCAGCCAGAAGTAAACTGCATGCACAAACACAGGTTTAGATGACATCGATGCATCTACAGGAATATGTTCTGCATTTGCTTCTTTTATCGCAAACAAGAAAAGTAGTAAAGCCAGGTATTTCATTTCAATTTGATTTTTTATCTGCATTTCTTCATCAATCATTCATCATTCTTCCTTAAACTCCACTTTTTCAACTTTACTGAACAAGTCAAATTCAATTTTCTTCATTTCATCTACATACTCTTTCCACTCCCCGTCGATAAAGGTGTTGATTTTTTCTAATGCCTGTTTCAGTTGATTCAATGCATTGTCCGAAGCATTGGCTGCGTTCTCACCAGGATTACCAGTAGATGTATTCAGAAAGAAACTTGATTCACCGATGATGGACTGCAGCTTATCTTCCTCATATGCATAACCTTTGACGTCATCGGGATGCATGTAGATTTCCATAAGCTCATCAATCTTCTTTGTGATTTCCTTTCCTTTCTTCTTTACTTCCTTCTGTGTTGTGTCCGGAGCATTGACGATGGCTTGCTCTAACAGCGCCACTGTCTTCTTGCTGTTTTTTAGTTGATCAAATGCTTTTGAAGATGTCTCCACCAAAGATTCAAATTCTGCAAGTGCAAGATCGCGTTCAGCAAGCATTGCATCAGTCATCTTCAGGCGTGGATCGCGACGCACCGTGATCGTCGTACTATCCCTGGCGTCTTTATACTGGAAAACAAGTTTGTATGTTCCAGTAAGCACTTCTCTTCCTGCCGGAGCATCCGCATCTTTATCCAACTCCTGCCTGGAGGGAGATTGTACTCCTGTTCTTTGCATATCCCAGGTTAACCGGTTAAACCCGTCTTCTAGTTTGCGAGAAAATTTACGGACTGTATCACCGTCCATACTCAATACAATAACCTTGAGCTTGTCTTCTTTCTTTTCGGAATCGTCATTCTTCTTTGTGGTAGTGGTGTCAGCAGGAGGCACCATTGTCTTAACCTGGATCATCTCCTGATCTTCAGTTCTGCGTTTCTTTTTCGGTACAACCACAATCGTATCTATTACTTGCTGAGCGGTATCCTTTGTCTCGACTGGTTTTTTCCAGATCGTAAAACGCGCATCGCGGCCACGATTTGCACCCCGAAATTCAGCATCTGCTGTAAACCTAATGCCATCTACGGAGCGAAACTGTGCGAGCACCGCATCTGGTGCGCTAAAGGCCGCAAAATCTTTTTTCAATACACCAGCAGCAGTCTTCGCAATCTCTCTAAGGGGCCGGATGTCATCCAGTATCCAAAATGCCCGACCAAACGTACCAAGGATAAGGTCATGTTCCACAGGATGTATTTTCATATCCATGACCTGCACAGACGGAAATCCTTTCTGATACCACTTTTGCCATGACTTGCCGCCATTGATCGACAGATACAAGCCATCTTCAGCACCGAGAAAAACAAGGTTTGGCTCAATGGGATCCTGTACCACACTACAGACAAAACTGCCCACATCACCGGTACTCGCCAGCCTTTGAAATGTCTGTCCGTAATCGGAAGAATGATACAGATAAGGCGCCCAATCATTCTGCCGGTAATTATTCACTACAACAAATGCTTCTCCGGCATTCTTCTGCGAGACTTCGATTTGTGGGATATAGGCAGTCTTGGGTAATCCTGGCATCCGGGTATTTAAGAGAGCCCATGTCTTACCTGCATCACGCGTGACCTGCACGTTGCCATCATCGGTTCCCACCCAAATGACCTTTTCATCCACCGGGCTCGGAGCAATAGCAATGATGGTGGTATGATTTTCTGCTGCGGTCACATCGGCAGTGAGACCTCCGCTTTTTGCCTGCTTTTGTTTCGTCGTGTCGTTGGTTGTAAGATCACCTGAGATGATATCCCAACTTTTACCACAATCCATACTCTTGTGCACGAACTGACTTCCATAGTATATGCCGCAGTCGTGAAACGGATTTTGTGCAATAGCAGCATTCCAATTGAAACGCAATCTGATATGTTCCGGATGCACTGGTTTTTGATATTCAGCGAAACCTGTTTCATAATCGTAAAAGCTTAGACTCCCCCCTTGATACATTCCCCATCCATAACGTGTGTCTGCCCGATAAGGCATTGCATCAAATCCATCGCCGAAGAGTACCTCACGCCAGTCTGCATTGCGAATGCCTCCAGCTTTCAATACATAAGCCGGACCCACCCATGTGCCATTGTCCTGCATACCACCATATAAATTGTATGGATAATTATTATCCACATTGACATGATAGAACTGACCCACGGGAAGGTTCGTTACGAATCGCCAATTCCGACCTCCATCATGCGAGATATTAACACCACCATCATTACCGTCAATTAAATATTTTGGATTACTGGGAGAAATCCAGAACGCATGATGATCAGGGTGTACGCCTTTTCCATAGTCCAGAATTGTTTCAAATGTCTTGCCAGCATCTTCACTTTTAGAAACATAGGTATGGATATTCCAAATGCGGTTTTCGTTAGAAGGATCGACATAGAGCTCATTGTAGTAGAAGGGCCTGTTTCCAATATTTGTTGTCGACACAATTGACCAGTTCAATCCTCCATTTACTGATTTATATAGCCCATTCACTTTTGCTTCAACGAGAGCATAGACAATATTTGATTTATTCTGTGCAATAGCAAGACCTGTTCTTCCTAGATCGCCATCGGGTAAGCCGTCTTTAGATGAAAGTTGTTTCCACGTCTCTCCACCGTCGAATGTGATATGTATGCCAGAACCCTTCCCTCCGGAATTGAAGATCCACGGCGTACGCCCATATTCCCACATTGCCACAATGAGCTTCTGATGGTTCATTGGATCAATTACCATGTCAGCTACGCCTGTGAGATCATTGACATACAAAATCTTATTCCAGGTTTTTCCACCATCTGTGGTTTTGTACAGGCCGCGATCTGTTGATGGGCCCCATGCACTTCCCATGGCACCGACATACACAATCGACGGATCATGAGGATCAATGATAATCCGATGAATGGCACGTGTGTTTTCAAGACCGAGATTTTTCCATGTTTTCCCGCCATCCATGGATTTAAAGACACCCCTGCCGCTGTTTTGTGAGTTACGTGGATTGCCCTCACCTGTGCCCACCCAAATCTCAAGTGGATTTCGCTGATTGAACTTCACTGCACCAATCGCCTGGGTGGGAGCCTCATCAAAAATCGGAGTCCAGGAGATACCTGCATCTGTACTTTCCCAAAGACCTCCTGAAGCTGAACCAACAAGGATATGTTCCTCTGCTGAAAGATTGACATCGATTGCTGTCACCCGGCCACTCATTCCTGCAGGCCCGATATTGCGAAGCTTTAAATTTTCAAGCCATTCGGGTTTAAGTTCCTGAGCAGAGAGTACGATAGAGATAAACGCCAGCGTGGCGGCGAAAAAGATTCTGGTAAAGACCATTACAATCAAATTTTATTAATGAGAGATGCCGTTAGACTCCGGTCAAATGTAAAACTCTTGTTCTGAGTCAGGAGTGAAAACCGACAATCGCCGGTATTACAATGACTGAGCGATCTTGAGGAAGTCGGCAATTGAAAGGGAAGCGCCACCAACAAGACCACCATCGACATCGGGCTTGCTAAAGAGCTCCGCGGCATTCCCTGCTTTCACACTCCCCCCATAAAGGATTGATGTCTGATTTGCAAGAGCTGCAGAATACTTTTGGGAAAGCAGGCTGCGTATATATGCATGCATCTCCTGAGCCTGATCAGATGTCGCTGTGACCCCGGTGCCAATCGCCCAGATCGGTTCATAAGCGATAATGATTGAAGCCATTTGTTCTGCGCTGAGATGTAGTAAGCTCTCTTTTAATTGTGATTCGACATAATGGAAAGCCCCGCCAGACTCGCGAATAGCTAGCGGTTCTCCACAGCAAAAGATGACTGTAAGTCCGGAAGCAAGTGCTGTGTCCACTTTACGACGAACGATATCATTGCTCTCTCCGAAAATTTCCCGCCGCTCGGAATGACCAATGATCACGATATCAATACCCATCGCGTTTAGCATCTTCGCCGATACTTCACCGGTAAACGCTCCTTCAGTTTCCCAATGACAATTCTGAGCAGCGACTAAGACAGCGCTTTCATTTAATGCCGCCTGAATGGCCAGCAAATGTGTAAAAGGGGGCGCGACAATCATCCGTTTGCCGGTATCACCTTTCCACGATTCGGCAAGACCTTCTGCCAGATCATAGCCTTCAGTCACGGTGGTGTTCATCTTCCAATTGCCTGCAGCGATGCGCGTTCTTTGTGTCATAAGGATCGAAAAGACTTAAGTGACTTCGCCAGGAATCCCCGCCCGTACCGAACGTAAAGGTTTCGAGGTGAAAGCCAGTGTTCAATTAATTCGTGACTTCGCCAGGAATCGAACCTGGATCTAAGGTTTCGGAAACCTTCATACTATCCGTTGTACTACGAAGCCAAAAAATTCCGCGCGAAGATAAAGTTTAAAGGTTGTATGCCTGTTCTTCGGTACGTTCGGGCCTTGCTTCGCCGAAGCGGCTTCGCGAAGGCAAGCGGGGAACCTGGATCTAAGGTTTCGGAAACCTTCCCGTCCCAATACTGCTATCAAATTGCACACATCATGATGAATTCGGCCGGCCTTGCTTCGCCGAAGCTTCGCGAAGGCAAGGCGAGCATACTATCCCTGCCCGAATGGCCATGAAAACAGACGTTCTTTTATTCGAAAGTTTGGCCGGGCGGGCGTTGTACTACGAAGCCAAAAAATTCCGCGCGAAGATAAAGTTTAAAGGTTGTATGCCTGTTCTTCGGTACGTTCGGGCCTTGCTTCGCCGAAGCGGCTTCGCGAAGGCAATCGGGGAACCTGGATCTAAGGTTTCGGAAACCTTCCCGTCCCAATGCCTACCCTGTTTGAATCCCGTTTTTAAAACAAGCTGGTGTGTAAGGCTAATTCCGGGTTTTCGGCCATCCCGTCTGGCTCTCCCTCAGACGTTCGCAGGTCCGCCTATGGGCGAACGCTCCGAGGTCTGCAGGTTGTCGTATACCCGGCTAATTGCAAACAGCGGGCAGCTTTTGTACTTTTAGAACTTCTATGTCACAACTCGAAATCAATCTCGACAATAAAGAGGTACCCTTTGTAGACCGGGACCTTAGTTGGCTTGCGTTCAACTATCGCGTACTGCAGGAAGCCAAGGACCCCACTAATCCTTTGCTGGAGCGTCTCAAATTCCTGGCGATCTATTCGTCGAACCTGGATGAGTTCTTCCGGGTCAGGGTAGCTCACCACCGGAACCTCCTGCGCGTAGGTAAGAAAACCAAACGTCAGTTGCACGAACAGCCCAAGCAGGTTCTACGCCAAATCCAGAGCATCGTCAGCGAGCACCAGGAGGAATTCAGCGACATTTTTACCCATCAGATCATACCGCAACTCGCGAAACATGGTATCCATGTACTGAGACGTGGCTCTTTGGTTGAAGATCAGATTGAATTTATAGAGCAATATTTCCAGGATAATCTCCTCCCCTATGTTCAACCTGTTCTCCTGGTAAAGAACATGATCCGGCCCTTCCTCAATAATGCAACGATCTATCTCTGTGTTGATTTGCGAGACAAAGCTCATCCGGATGATCCATCAGCATACGCCCTTGTCCAAGTGCCTTCGAATCACCTGCCAAGATTTATAGAGTTACCATCTAATCGTGGAGAGCATGACATTATCATGCTGGATGATGTTGTGCGTCACAATATCACCTGGCTCTTTCCCGGTTACAACATTATCAACTCCTATTCGATAAAGCTCACGCGTGATGCTGAACTATACATCGATGATGAGTATTCAGGAGACCTTTTAGTAAAAATCAAACATAGTCTCACAAAACGCAATGTCGGCCCGGCTTCACGACTTGTGTACGACAAAGAGATGCCCGAACAGATGCTCACCTTTCTCACCGAGATACTTGAAGTCAGTGATTTTGGCCAGTTTCCTGAAGGGCGCTATCACAACAATTTCGACTTCTTCGGCTTTCCGGATTTCGGTATGCAGGTATTGAAAGAAATCCAGCTTAAAGCTCTGCCATACAATCCCCTTGAACGCAGCGAAGATTTCTTTGGACAAATCAGAGAGCGCGACCATATCATCAATATGCCTTATCACAGTTATGAGTCTGTGACTCAATTCTTTGATCGGGCTGCAAGTGATCCTGCGGTGACGCACATTAAGATCATCCAGTACCGGGTTGCCCGTGACAGCAGAATCATGGATGCCTTAATGACTGCGGTGAAGGCGGGCAAGCAAGTTGCGGCGTTTGTGGAAGTGAAAGCGCGTTTCGATGAGGAAGCAAATCTAAAATGGGGTGAGCGACTCGAGCAATCAGGTGTACAGGTCAAATACAGTTTCCCGGGACTGAAAGTACATGCCAAGGCTGCATTGGTACGTCGTATCGAAAATGGCGGTGAGCAACTCTATGTCTACCTCAGCACAGGTAATTTTCATGAGAAGACGGCGAAGTTGTACTCTGACTTCGGCTTATTCACCGCAGACTCGCGACTAACCTCTGAAGTGGCGCGGCTATTTTCTTTTCTAGAAACGGTGCGAGTGCCGACGCACGGGTTTGAGCATTTGCTTGTTGGACAATTCAATTTGCGCAGACAACTGGAAGAATACATTGACTTCGAAATTGAACAAGCCCGGGCGGGTAAGCCGGCCAAGATCTTTTTGAAACTCAATAGTCTTCAGGATATGACGATGATCGAGAAACTGTATCATGCAAGCCAGGAAGGTGTGGAGATTCGGATGATTGTAAGAGGGATCTGTTGTCTTGTGCCTGGCATGAAAGACATCAGTGAGAATATTACAGCGATCAGTATTCTGGATAGATTTCTTGAGCATTCACGCGTATTCATTTTTCATCATGGAGGAGAGGATAAGATGTATCTCTCGTCAGCGGATTGGATGGAGCGCAATCTCAGTTTCAGGATCGAAACGTCTTTTCCGGTTTATGATCCTCAAATCAAAAGCCTCATCCATGAGATTATGCGCATCCAGTGGCGTGATAATGTGAAATCAAGACATATTCATTTCGAACACAACAACACATACAGAAAAACAAATCAGGATCTTGCTATCCGATCACAGGAGGAAACCTATTACTTCCTGAAACGCCTAAATGAACAAGGACAACAGCCTGGTTTTGATCCGGGCGAAACACCTGTCGGAATTTCAAAACGCATGGAAAACTAGTTCCCTTTGAAGGCCGTGAGAATACCCGCCTGGACCGGACGGGGCAGGAATCTTCCGGCATCCTTTTGGGATTATTGGAAGGACATGGTAAACCGCTGTGTGCATGACATATTGCATAAGGAGGGCATTTCCACAACCTAAAGAATGAAGGATATTGTCATTCCGAGCTGCTTGCCCTGAGCAACGTCGAAGGGTAGTGAGTCGAGGAATGAGTGAGATCCTGTAATACCTCCCGCGAGTTGGTGAAGTCGCGTCTTCACCAACTCGCGGGCAAAATTTGAGAATAGCCTCTCATTCCTCGACTTGTCGCTGCACTCCTCGCCTGCCTGCCGGCAGGCATGGCTCGGAATGACAAAAATCCAAGACGCGTTGTGGAATTTGTCATGCACACTAAACCGCTTGATTCAATAATTACGCCCATAGAATAGACTACATTTGGAATTGAGATTGACACTTGCACATATGTCGTTACACGCTATTTCACCCATCGATGGTCGGTACCATTCCAAAACGCAGTTGCTCTCAGCCTATTTCTCCGAGTTTGCACTGATCCGCGAGAGATGCAGAGTTGAGATAGAATATTTGATTGCACTTGATGCATTGTCATTGCCTCATATGCCGGATTTGTCAGAAGCACAGATTTCACACCTGAGAGCTTTGCACATGGCATTTAATGAAGACGATGCATTACTCATCAAAGACATTGAAAAGAAAACGAATCATGATGTAAAAGCGGTCGAGTACTTTCTGAAAGAAAAACTTGAAGCCGCTGATATGTCAGACCTGAAGGAATGGATCCATTTTGGCCTTACCAGTCAGGATATCAATAATACTGCAGTACCCATTCTTTTACGACTCGCTGTCTCAGAGGTCATGATCCCTGCTATTGATCTTGTCATCGAAAGGTTGTCAGATTTTGCATCGACATGGCGCAACAATGCAATGCTCGCACATACTCACGGCCAACCAGCTACTCCTACCACGATGGGTAAAGAAATCGCCGTGTTCGCAGAGAGATTGACTCTTCAACGCGCGACCATAGGAGAAATCAAGTACTACGGAAAATTTGGTGGAGCAACGGGTAATCTCAATGCGCACAAAGTGGCCTATCCGAATATTGATTGGCCTCAGTTCGCAGACAAGTTTGTGAATTTACTCGGACTTATCAGAGAAAAAACAACAACACAGATAGATCATTATGATCATTTAGCTGCGCAGTTTCACGCCTGGATGCGCATCAATACAATCCTGATTGATTTATGCCGCGACATCTGGCAATATATCTCGATGGAGTATCTGACGCAACACTCTGTGCCGGGTGAAGTAGGTTCTTCTACAATGCCACACAAGGTGAATCCAATTGATTTTGAAAATGCGGAGGGAAATCTGGG
>JANNQA010000036.1:0-7139 GCA_031400515.1 Bacteroidota bacterium | reverse complement strand
AGAAACCGGACCTGCACTGGTAGGCATAGAAGTAAAATCAAGAAACGATTATGAATTGTTGCTGAAGAATTTGCAACACTATCATACACATTATACAGAATTAAAAAAAGATGACAACGCCTTTGGATACCTGGTGTGAGTAAGAATGATGAATATTGAATATTGAATATTGAATGCCGAATGATGAATAATGCATGTTGAATGTTGATAAGTAATGCCTGAACTCCGAGGATTATATGACCCTGTATTTGAACACGACTCGTGCGGCATTGGCTTTGTGGCCAGTATCAAGGGCATACAATCTCACCAACACATTACTGATGCCCTTACTGTTCTGGAGAATATGGAACACCGCGGTGCCTGCGGTTGTGAAAACAATACAGGAGATGGTGCAGGTATTGTCATTCAAATGCCCCATGCGTTTTTTGTTGACGAATGTGCCGCGCAGAGTATTCATCTGCCGGGGCTCGGCCAGTATGGCGTAGGTGTCATCTTCTTTCCTCAGGAAAAACACTTAAGAGAAGAATGCCGAAAACTCTTTCAGGATGCTGTCACAAAACTGGGAATGAAAATTCTCGCCTTCAGGAAAGTGCCTGTAAATTCAGAAGGTATTGGTGAATCAGCGATCGACGTCGCACCGGAAATAGAACAGGTTTTTATCACTGCTCCCGGGCTTTCTCTCGACCCCGTTGCATTCGAACGCAAACTCTTTGTCCTGCGAAATCACGCTACACATACTATTCTGCCAGTAGTCAAAGGAGATCCTATCGGTTTTTATATCGCATCCCTGAGTTGCAAAACAGTCATTTATAAAGGACAACTCACCAGCTTTCAGTTACGCACATACTTCCCCGATCTCAGCAATCCAAGTGTCATAAGTGCTTTTGGCCTGGTGCATTCACGATTTGCCACAAATACATTTCCATCATGGAAACTGGCTCAGCCCTTCCGCTACATTTCACATAATGGTGAGATCAATACTCTCCAGGGAAATTTGAACTGGTTGAAAACAAGTGAGCGGGTGTTTACGTCTCCCTATTTCAGCCCGGAAGAAATGGAATTGTTGCTACCTCTGATCAGTGAAGGGCAGTCGGATTCTGCATGCCTTGATAACATGATCGAACTACTCACTCTTTGCGACAGAAGTCTGCCACATGTCCTGATGATGTTGCTTCCGGAAGCATGGGATGGCAATGACGATATGTATCCTGCAAAAAAAGCCTTCTATGAATTTCATGCTTCTGTGATGGAGCCATGGGATGGTCCCGCCGGTATTTGCTTTACAGATGGAAAACTCATCGGTGCTACGCTGGACAGGAATGGCTTGCGTCCGGGCCGGTATTGCATTACCACAGATGATCGCATCATCATGGCATCAGAGACGGGCGTATTGCCGATTGACCAAAGCCTTGTAAAAGAAAAAGGAAGACTGCAACCTGGAAAAATGCTTCTCGTGGATCTGGAACAAGGTCGTGTCATCAGCGATGATGAATTGAAACACACGATCTGTAATCGTAAACCTTACTCCGACTGGCTGAATAAATACAAAATACGACTGGAGAACCTTGATGACCCAAGAGTTGTGTTCACTCACCTCTCCGATGCGTCAGTACTAAAATATCAAAAGGCCTTTGGGTATTCATCAGAAGACATTGAGATGATATTAAAGCCGATGGCTTTGGATGCAAAAGAGCCGGTCGGTTCAATGGGATCGGACGTGCCTCTTGCAGTATTAAGTGATCAGCCACAACATCTGAGTTCCTATTTCAAACAGCTATTCGCTCAGGTGACGAACCCTCCCATTGACCACATCCGTGAAAAATCCGTGATGAGTCTCGCGTCGTTCGTAGGCAACATTGGAAATATGCTGGAAGAAAGGCCGGAACAATGTCATACCGTAGCATTGAAACATCCGATCCTGAATAGCACCGAACTGGAAAAGCTCAGAAGTATTGATACAGGAGTGTTCCAGTCAAAAACTTTGCAGACGTATTTCAGAGCCGACGGTAAACCTGGTTCGCTGCAAAAAGCACTGGACAGATTATGCAGTTATGCGGAAGATGCTGTGGAAGATGGTTTCGAAGTCATCATTTTGTGTGACCGGGCAGTGGATTCGGATCATGCTTCCATTCCTTCATTGCTCGCTACGTCGACAGTACATCATCATCTTATCAGAAAGGGGATGCGCGGTAAAGTCGGCCTTGTCGTAGAAGCCGGTGATGTATGGGAGGTTCATCATTTCGCCTGCCTTATTGGCTTTGGCGCAACAGCGATCAATCCGTATTTAGCCTTGGCTTCTATCCGGAATATGAAATCAAATGGCTCCTTGCAAACAGATTTGGAGTGGTATGATCTGAGAAACAACTACATCAAGGCCGTTTGCGATGGTCTATTGAAAGTATTTTCCAAGATGGGTATCTCTACGATGCAATCCTACCAGGGAGCACAGATCTTTGAAATACTCGGAATCAATAAAGAAGTTGTTGACAGATATTTTACCGGTGCTGTAAGTCGTATTCAGGGCATTTCTCTGGATGATATTGCAAAGGAAGCGTTGGCAAAACACTATTTCGCGTTCAATAAAAAAACGACTCCTGTCAATCAATTACCCGTAGGTGGGATTTATCAATGGAAACGCAAAGGAGAGGTACATTTATTTAATCCACAGACAATTCACTTGCTTCAGCTTTCTACAAGAATGAATGATTACAATGTGTTTAAAAAATATTCAACTCTTGTCAACGCTCAAAGTGAAAAAGCAACTACACTGAGAAGTCTGTTTCAGTTTTCGCACAACCGTCCTGCGATTTCCTTAGATGAAGTGGAACCGGCAGAACATATTTATAAAAGATTTGCCACAGGTGCGATGAGCTTTGGGTCTATTTCCTGGGAAGCACATACGACATTGGCTATTGCGATGAATCGCCTGGGAGGAAAAAGTAATACCGGAGAAGGAGGCGAAGATGATCGACGCTATGAGAAATTACCGAATGGTGATTCGATGCGCTCTTCTATCAAGCAGGTTGCCTCTGCAAGATTTGGTGTCACGAGTCTTTACCTCACCGAAGCAGATGAATTGCAGATCAAAATGGCTCAGGGAGCAAAACCAGGAGAGGGTGGACAATTACCCGGCCATAAAGTCGATGAATGGATCGGCAAAGTCCGCAATGCCACACCAGGCGTGGGTTTAATTTCTCCACCACCGCATCATGACATCTATTCTATTGAAGACCTCGCACAATTGATTTCTGATTTGAAAAATGCTAATCGCCAGGCAAGAATCAACGTCAAGCTTGTGAGCAAAGCAGGCGTAGGTACCATTGCTGCAGGAGTCGTAAAAGCAAAAGCAGATGTGCTGTTGATCGCAGGCCATGATGGCGGCACTGGAGCATCTCCTGTGAGTTCGATCAGACATAGCGGCTTGCCATGGGAACTGGGTTTGTCTGAAACACATCAGACATTGGTGAAAAATAAATTGCGTAGTCGTGTTGTATTACAAACCGACGGACAATTGAAAACAGGGAGAGATATTGCGATTGCGACATTGTTAGGTGCAGAAGAATGGGGTGTGGCCACGGCCGCATTGATCGTAGAAGGATGTATCATGATGCGTGTATGTCATTTGAACACCTGCCCTGTGGGTGTTGCGACACAAGACCCTGAGTTGAGAAAACGCTTCGATGGCGATGCGGATCATGTCGTAAACTTCTTCAAGTTTCTCACGCAGGAGTTACGCGAGATCATGGCAGAGCTCGGCTTCAGAACTGTAAATGACATGGTTGGACAAGTTGATGCTTTGCAGGCCAGAGAAAATATCTATCACTGGAAATCGGGTAAGCTTGATTTATCACGGATATTATATAAAGAACCAAATTCCTCGGTCACCGGATTGTACAATTCAGAAGAGCAGGATCATATGTTGAGCGAAATCCTTGACTGGAAATTGTTGGAAGCAGCCAAACCGGCTTTAGAAAATCAAACGCATGTATGCGCGACATTCAACATTAGAAATACGGATAGAACTACCGGCGCATTGTTGTCCAACGAAATCACAAAACTCTATAAAGGGACAGGCCTTCCAGATGATACGATTCACTTTAAGTTTATTGGAACTGCAGGGCAAAGCTTCGGCGCCTTTACGACGAAAGGCCTCACACTTGAGCTCGAAGGTGATGCCAACGACTATTTCGGAAAAGGATTGAGCGGCGCAAAGCTTATCGCTTACCCGTCGGAAAACGCAGGGTTTGTGGCAGAAGAAAGCAGCATCATCGGTAATGTCGCTTTCTACGGCGCTACCAGTGGAGAAGCATTTATCCACGGCAAAGCCGGTGAACGTTTTGCCGTGCGGAATTCAGGTGCCAATGTGGTCGTAGAGGGCATCGGCGATCATGGCTGTGAATACATGACCGGTGGAAATGTGATCATCCTTGGATCTACCGGCAAAAATTTTGCGGCGGGTATGAGTGGAGGCTTTGCATATATCTATGATGTAAAAAAAGATTTTGAACACTTCTGTAATACTGAGATGGTAGATGTCGACACACTGACGGCCGAGGATATTCAATTCTTACAGAAGATGATTGAAAAACATGTTCAATTTACCGACAGCACCGTCGCAAAATTTGTGTTGAGTGATTTTGAAAACCAGTTGCAGCACTTTGTCAAAATATTTCCGAAGGACTATAAGAAGATCCTGGAAGGAAAAAAGCACAAAGTGAAAGCTAACTCATCACTGCCCGGACAATTTTAACCATTTGATCCATGGGCAAGCCAACCGGTTTTCTAGAATTCACCCGCGAACTCCCTGCAAAGAGACCTGTGCAGGAAAGGGTCAAAGACTACAAAGAATTCACAGAACCCTATTCAGAAGAAAAGCTCAATCAGCAATCGGGTCGCTGTATGAATTGCGGCGTACCATTTTGTCATCACGGTTGTCCATTGGGAAACATGATTCCTGAATTCAATGATGCCGTCTATCGTAAAAGTTGGAAGGTCGCGTATGATATCCTTTCATCCAGCAATAATTTCCCCGAGTTTACGGGAAGAATATGTCCGGCACCATGTGAAACTGCGTGTGTACTTGGTATCAATCAGCCCGCTATCACAATAGAAGAAATCGAGAAGCATATTATTGAAATTGCCTTTGACAATGGATTCGTACAGCCGCTTAAACCAAATTTTAGCACTGGCCAAAACGTTGCTGTGATTGGAAGCGGTCCCGCAGGATTGGCAGCAGCAACGCAGCTCAACTATGCAGGCCATGCTGTCATTGTCTTTGAAAGAGATGATGCACCCGGTGGATTATTGCGTTATGGAATTCCGGATTTCAAATTGGAAAAATGGGTCATCGATAGAAGAATAACATTGTTGGAAGAAGAAGGGGTGATCTTCAAATGCAACGCAAATGTTGGCTTCGATATCAGTATCGCTGAGTTGTGCAAGGAGTTCGACGCAATCGTTCTGGCTTGTGGTTCTACCATACCAAGAGATCTGAAAATTCCCGGGAGAAATTTAAAAGGCGTTCATTTTGCGATGGACTATTTGACGCAACAAAATAAAAGAGTCGCTGGTAAGGAGGTAGATCAAGAAGATATTTCCGCGAACAATAAACATGTCGTGGTCATCGGTGGTGGTGATACCGGAAGTGACTGTGTAGGAACATGCAACAGGCAGTCTGCAGCATCTGTTACGCAATTTGAACTTCTGCCAAAGCCTCCTGAAAACAGAACAGCGTTGATGCCCTGGCCTTCATATCCTATGACCTTGAAAACAACTTCCTCACATGAAGAAGGAGTTGAAAGACAATGGGCAGTTGCCACGAAGGAATTTATCGGTGATGCACATGGAAACCTCATCGCATTGAAAATTGTCAACCTTGAATGGAAGAGTTCTGAAGAAGGAAAGCCTGCCCATTTTGCAGAAATACCCGGAACAGAAAAAGAAATTCAATGTGAACTTGCCTTACTGGCCGTGGGCTTTGTACATCCGCAACACGAAGGATTGATCAATCAACTGGAAATTGCACTCGATGAAAGAGGTAATGTCAATGCTTCAGAAGAATTCTATCAAACGAATATCTCCAATGTCTTTGTTGCAGGTGATATGCGACGAGGACAATCTCTTGTCGTATGGGCTATCAGCGAAGGACGTGAATGTGCCCGCAGAGTAGATCAATTTCTCACAGGCTCCTCTCAGCTTGAATCCAAAGACGAATTTGCTGCTCTTCATATTTATAAATAATCCGTTTACTCCCCGAACATCATGAAAACACTCAGTCTCAGCAGATCTGCCCCATTTTTCATTTTAGCTATTGTTGCTATTGCCGCAATTTTTGTTCCTGTGTTGCCGATTTTTGACAATGGCACATACAATGCTGCAGATATCGCATGGATTACTGTGGCTACTGCACTGGTCTTTCTCATGACACCCGGGCTCGCGTTCTTTTATGGCGGCATGGTGCATCGCAAGAACGTCATCTCTACAATGATCAAGAGCGTAGTCGCAGCAGGAGTAGTCAGTGTACTCTGGATTGCCATCGGCTATAGTTTATGCTTTGGCGAAACAGTCGGCGGTTTTATTGGAAATCCGACGACACATCTATTCTTCAAAGGTGTTGCTTCAGGTGCACCTGCATTACAAGGTGGCGTTCCACTTACGATTCCATTAGTATTATTTGCTTTCTTCCAGCTCATGTTTGCGATCATCACACCGGGCCTGGTGGTAGGAGCTGTAGCAGAACGGATAAAATTTACAGCCTACATTTTATTTATTGTGTTGTTCAGTTTACTCGTGTATGCGCCGTTGGCGCATTGGACATGGCATCCACTAGGTTTTCTAGCAAGAATGGGAGTTCTGGATTTTGCTGGTGGTACAGTGGTACATATTTCAGCAGGATGTGCAGCACTTGCAGGAGCGCTTGTATTAAAACAACGTCAATCGCATTTGGAGAATAAAGAAATTCCTCCGGCGAATATTCCGTACGTATTAATAGGTACCGGATTACTTTGGTTTGGTTGGTTTGGATTCAATGGTGGAAGTGCCTTAGCCTCTGGAGGACTAGCAACTATTGCTTTTGTAACCACAAATACAGGTGCTGCTTCTGGAATGGTTACTTGGCTAATTTTGGAAGCTGTTTTGCG
>JANNQA010000020.1:0-17114 GCA_031400515.1 Bacteroidota bacterium | reverse complement strand
TAAGAAGAGGGAGTTTTTCTGGTAGTGGCAGTGCAGGTACTGCTCTCCGACACATCCTGCTGATTTTGGTGCTATCCATGATGCATCCGGACTTTGTGTAACATCAATCTGTTGAGTCAACGACGCAACGCATTCACCGGTACCTGCTGTATATGTAATACTATATGATCCCGGTGTATTTGATGAAAACGAAGCTGTACCATTGCCATGATCATTCACGCCATCGCCGGTCCATTGTCCACCTGCTGTGCCGGTAGGAATGAGTTCAACGAATAAACCTTCACAGAGCGCCTCAGGCAAAGTCCAACTCGCATCAGCATCCGCCAATACCGTGATCGTATGAGTTACTTCATCTGAGCAGGCACCGATGTCGAGTGTATAAGTGACATTGTAAGAGCCGGCACTTGTCTGACTGAAGTTGGCTGTACCATTTGGATTCTGGATCACTCCTGCACCGGACCATGTGCCGCCAGGTGTAATTGCAAGCAGGACAACTGTCTCACCTACACACGGATCAGAAGGATCGCTCCAACTTGCATCAACTACACCAACATCAATCGATTGAGTACGACTTGCCTGACAAGATCCTTCTCCTACCGTGTAAGTGATCGTCTCTGTTCCCGATGAAGGATTAAAAATACCATTGGCACTCACTCCTGTTCCCGACCATGTACCTCCCGTGGTACCAGAAACAACAAGCTGAACAGGTGCGTCATCAGAACACAATCCACCTGGAACCTGCCATGTCGGATCGACAGGATCACACTCATCGCCACCACTACCCGTGAGCAGGACAATTCCGGTGCCGACTACCACACCTCCGGCCACGACAGGAATGATTGGGAATTTAGGATCTTCTGTTTCGATAGAATCACGTGACTTTACCGATCCTCGGGAATAATCGAGTATTGCATACCGGGTACAGGTGAAATCAGATAGAGTATTTCTGAAATAGGCATTAGCCAGGATCTTAATTTGGTTTTGTGTGCCGTCAAGTGTCTCTGCAACTTGCGAAAATGTCGGCCCAGTATTTTCAAAAAATACAAATGCAACTACTGTTACGAACGCCGGATCCTGACATAACTCCCGCATGCGTACGAGTCCCTCTTCAATGGTACTGACATCGTTCTCTGAAGTCCGATTTTCAGGCCGCACTGAAATGACGTGGATATCTGTGACGCCAAAGAGTTGTCTGAAGTCAGTCTCCAGGGCAAGGGTTTGGATCTGTAGGGTAGGGTTAGAGAGGTCACTATTTGCCAGGACAACTAAGCGGTTGATTGGCTGTCCGAAGAGAAGGAGATTCAAATGAACAGCGACCAAAATGAGGCAAGATCGATTGAGCTTCATGATCTGATCCTCTTTCCGATCAAGATATGAAAATTTCCTTTGGATTTTGGTTTTTTTTTCGATTAAAAATTCCGCAGCGTCAAAGTTAGATTCTGACGCCAGCCTGCCGGCAGGCAAGGCTCGTAGGTCTTGTGGACGCCCGCCCGACCGAATGACTGAAGTCTTTCAGTCATTCGGGCAGGCTCCGAGGTCAGAATCGACTTTTCGAAGCAGACTCAACATTCAACATTCAATATTCAACATTCCTTCCTATTCTCTACCTACAACAACCATTTGTGTTTCAATAGAATTCTCTGATTGAATTTGCACTATATAAACACCTTCTGCAAAATCAGTGGTGCTTACATCAATCGATTGAACTTCAGAACCTGTAGTGGTGCAAAACACTTTTCCGGTAATATCAGTAATTGTGACGATCACTTTCTTCATGCTGCTCTCAAAAGCTATGGTGAGATAATCGTTGGCTGGATTAGGGTAAACCAAGAACGAGATCGACTTCGGAGTCACTGCTTCAATGCCGACAGTCGCGCAAGTGAAGATGTCAACATTATCAAACGAAGCGAGGATGTCTGTTCCGCCAGCAACAAATACCTGATTACCATTTGCAACTACGCCATGATTCACCGAGGTATGGCTCAAATAATCTATGGACCAGGTATTGGTAGCCTCATCGTAAATATCCACAACATCTGTAAACGACGTCCATGATTGGGTTGATAAATCGAAATTCCCGCCTCCTGCAAAATACGCCTTACCGCACGCACTTGCTGAATAATTAAAAAATGCTCTTGGTTCAGAGATATTGGATGTGGTCCAGATTCCAGTGGTGACATCATAGATATCCACCCGGTCAGTTGGTATAACAGAACCAGCAGAAACAGTCATACCCCCGGCGATAATTACTTTATTGCCCACTGCTGTAGCAGACAAAAAGCCTCTTGCCAGAGGAAGCGTGTCTGTAGTCCATATCCCGGTATTGAAGTCATAGATATCAACAGCATTGCTCACCCCATCCCCCCAGAAGGCATCGTATCCATATCCACCTGCAAAGATCGCTTTAGAGCCTGCCACTGCATAGGCCATAAAACCGCTAGGGCGTCTTGAAAGTGTGGCAGTAGTCCACGACTCTGTTTCAGTATTGTAAATATCAACGGTTGCATAACTCATATGGGTTCCCGGATCCAATCCACCTGCAAACAGCACTTCATTGCCATAACTCACTGCAGCGATACCAAAACGAGGCTCTGAGAGTTGTGCCGTTGTCCACTGCATGGTAAGGGTATCATAAATATCTACAGTGGCAAGCGCCACTCCGTTATTAAAATCGATTCCTCCCGCAAAGAACACTTTGCTACCATTACTTACTCCAACAGGAAAATCCCTTGCTAACGATAAATTGCTTGTAGTCCATAGTTCTGAATTCACATCATAGATATCTACCACAGTAGATGGAATGAGATACCGATCCCTTGAGCCACCTGCGAAATAGATTTTTGAGCCAAGAGACGCCGTTCCCATCCGGATAGTGTTAGACGATAGGTGATTCCCTGCCTTTGCAGGATCGAAGACAAGGACATCGTCAACGACTGTCGTGTAGTCAATGACGCCACCAAACGTATATAATTTGTTTTCAAACACAGCCATCGACATCCCATGCATACGAAATGTTAGCGGCTCTCCTGTTTTCCAGCCGACCTCCTCAGTGTAAACTTCTACGAGGGTCGTGTCGGGATTGCCAGGTGCATTAAACGTTCCACCAACTACATAGATTCGGTTGTTCAGTGTGCCTGCAGCCATACCCCACCGGGGAGTCGGAAGATCATCGCCAATCAACCAGGAATCGGTTGTGGGATCATACACTTCCACTGCCCCGAGTGGTTCGAAAGTCAATGGAATACCGCCCCCAATGACGTAGATTTTGCCATTCATGACTGTGGATGTCAGATAACCACGTGGGGTGGGCATTGGCGTCTTCGTGACAAATTTGTCGAGTTCGGGGTCGTATTCTTCGACGAGGTTAAACCGTGAGGCCGCACCATGACCAAAACCACCAATAATGTAGATTTTGCCATTCACCACTTCCGCAGTGGCGTAACCCCTGGCAATAGACATGTCCTTCAGGGCTGTCCAGGCATCTGTCTCCGGATCATAGACACGACACTTTTTTGTAACGGTACCTGAACTTCCCTGCGCCCCACCAAACAGATACACCTTACCATTTAATACGGCAGTCGCAGTCGCCCCAAGCGCTTCAGGCATCCAATGCGGTGCACGCCAGGATTTAGTCGCCGGGTTAAAAGCATATACCGCGGTAGTCGCTTCGAGTCTGAACCCACCGAACAGGTAAATCTCATCATCCACTGTTTCGGCCGATGTCAGGAGTATGGGGAAAGGAAGCTGTGAGACTTCTTCCCAATTCTGGGCGCGTAGCTGTATTGCACCAAGTAAAAGAATCATCACAACAAGAAAAGATGATCCCGTTTTTTTTGAGAAAACACAAGGATTTTTCATTGCAATGCGATTATGATTTATCGGATAAATCTATCGTTGCATCATAAAGTTTAGTAATGACTTTAGCGATGATGAATATCATGTGGAAAGATGATATTCTATTCGGCTTGAGGCAATGTGTACTGGAACGTGCACATGCATGACACTGCGCCCTACAGCGGACTGAAACTCTCGGCAAATGTCGATTCTGACATCGCCACATATGTATAGTGCCTTGGTAAAAACCACCCTATACCGCGCATCACGTTTTCATATTGCTCTTGTGTTTCAAACTTTTCAGGCGTCATATTAAAGACCAACTCCTGGATAGGTCCAGCTGGTGTATGACGTGACATCAAAAGCAATTTGGCATCAGGGATACCAACATGGGTCAAAAAAGTACGGAGCACAGCACGTGTTTGTATCGGCAAAAAAGAAACAGAGGGTTGTGCGACCAATACCTGCTCTTCTTTTTGTATGATCTCCTGTTTGGGTAGATCTGGCTGAAGTGCTTTAGTATAGAATTCATTCCTGAGATGAAAATTGACGATATCGCCGTGCGAGAAAACCCAGTCAGGTGGGCTCTTCGATGCATGGATCACAATGCCCCAGCCTTGTTCCATGAGAAAATCATCCTTCATGTGTCTGATCACAAAACATTGAAACGAGACGCCTGCTTCAGGGATGTTGAGTTGGAAATACGGAAACCCATCAGGCCCTGCAATCACTTGTGGATTTGTCGCTGCGAAACTGGCATCGAGAACATTGTCAAAGAATGTTCTCTGCCAATTCTCGTCTCGTTGTTCCATCGGTATTTCAAACAGCCTGCTTAATACCAGTGTTTTTTCGAGATCGCCGTAGTAGGGCTGCTTCTCTTTGTGATCAGTTGTTTCCTGGCTCATGCGTTGTGCATCAAAATGGAGCGAAGCGACATCCCGGCCGAATCGCTTCCTGCGGTGAGTATCGGGATCAAAATTAAAATTTAATATTCCATTCAGCAAGCATACGACGGCATGCAGTTTGATCTTTTGAATTTCCAATGTCATGTGTGACAAATAGTCAAGATCATGTCGCAGATGATGTTTTAGTTCTTCACTATACAATCTATCTATTTTACATTTTAGAAATCCTGTCTCGCTCGAAATCAATACTGTTTAGATCGCATGTTCATCCTACGACTTCGTTGCACTTCGCTCGGGATGACAATGCAATGATTATCAGAGTCGTTTGCATTCCTCGACCCTCTCTGCTTTGTAGAGATCGCTCGGAATGACAAATGCCCATTACCAATGTTGGTTAGGAGTACATGGCATATTTCACATACCCATCGCTTTTTCAATGTTTCCTGACAAATCGCTGATAAATCTTGCCATCGGAGCGCCATCAATCACATCATGGTCTAATAGCACTGTCATATTCAGCACATCCCTGATGACAACTACATCATTTATCACACGTGGCTTTTTCACTACTGAACTAACTCCAAAGCAGATCGGATGAATGGATGATGGAATAAACCAGCCGCTGACATTTCCTATCATTCCTATTGATGTCAGCCCGACATTTCCCATTTTGCCGAAGGCAAAGTGTGGATGGGAGAGCAGGTAACTCCAAAAATATCTTCTGATAAAGCCCGGGAGGAGGTAATACAGTCGCTCCATCCTACTAGAGCGTTTGTGCAGGACTATGTCCTTTTCAGTAAATGCGCTGTTTTTTGCGTCGCGAATTTGCACCGTTATTTCTTCCAGCGTTTTATCGCTGGCTTTTTCAATGATGAGCGGTACTGGGATCTTATGACCATCTAACACTTTCTCGACGATCAAAGAGACATTGATATCATTGAACACGATCAGTTTGCGCTTCCCTTTCTGAAAGGCTGCTACCGTCTCGTGTTCCTTGATAGTCTGGCAGATCACTTTGATGAGCCATGAGGTAAAGGAAATTTTATCTCCGTTTCTATTTATCTCTTTGATTTTGATTTTGCCTTCTGTGACATCCAGCTCAAGCAGTCCTGCGATATGATGCTTTCGCCTGCCTGCTGCCATGACATCGATTGTGGCCAGGCGTGTTTTGGGGAAGAGGTATTCCTTGTATGCTGTCATTTATGAGTGTGCAAATCGCACAGCGTGCATATTTACGAATGGAAAGTAAGTGTTTACTGTGAAAAGGGATTTAATGGGCCAAATCCCCCAATGCCCGGCACTCTTAAACCCCGTCCGAAATGACATGAGTCCGGGCGGGATGCCAGCCTATTCTCCACAGGCGCTCATGAAAAGCCTTCCGCCTAGTCAGTCGGACAAGTTTTATACGCTACTCCATGAAAAGCCTTTCGCCTGGTCTGTCGCCCGGCCGGCTGACTGTTCGGACAGGGACAAGTTTTATGTGCTGCTCCATGAAAACCTTTTTTATGAACGCTAAAGCTCGCTGGTTTGGCTCACGCGCTACACCTACCTCGCACATGTGAAGCGCCACTTAATTACATTAGCGGATTCGTTAACAGAAATACTTTGGCTGCTACAGAGATAACTCATGTGTAAACCACTGCAAATGTTTAATCTCGAAAGGGTCAAGACTTTTTTTCGTCGTCGGAGATTGCCTCCGGGCGAGATGGAACAGTTGTATCAAATCGAGAAGACAAATCGACTGCATCTGCTCGAATTGGCTAAAGAGCACGGGCCTGTTTTTAAGTCAGCATTCGGTGATCTGTTTCATGTCAGTATCATTGGCCTCTCACGATGCAGGAGGTTCTTGAAAGAAAACAAGGATCGCGTCCGTCCATACACCATACAGGTGGCACATCTGATTCCTCATGGATTTATGCGTCAGATGGAAGGAGATGTGCATGCCCATTACAGGCGTGTACTGCTCAACAGTCTACGCGAAAATGCTGCAGTGGATTTGAATGCAGACCTGGAGCGATGCGTTCTTGACGAGTTAAAGCACTACAGAGAAAATCTCACGGTGAAAGGAGCATATGGTCCGCAGTTATTCCTAAGTAGTCTGAGTGAGATTGCAACAAAGATGCTGATCAGGATTTTCTTTGGCGCACGCAAGGGTACAACACAACTCGATGAACTTTTTGCGGGCTTTCACGCACTTGGACCACAGGGCGTGGTTTGGAATCCCGGAGAGCGTCAGGAGATCGCGTTTAAAGCACTCACTGCAATGATCAGGGCCCAACTTCTCAGACAACACAAAGACGGCGACGGCCTGGCCTTATGTGCACATGCAAAAGACATGCTGGACGAGACAATGCTCGGTAACATGATATATATGGTTGAGATGGGGCGCTATGATATCAAGGCTCTTTTCAGATGGCTATCAAAGTATGGAAGTGAGCATCCTGAATTCATGGAACGCATTGCTGCAGAAGAGCATACATCAGGCACTGCGAGATCGTTCACCGAGACTTTTGTAATGGAGACATTGCGCACCGATCAAAGCGAAAGACTGATGCGTATCGCAGAAGAGGATATTGTTTTCGACAGGTACATCATCCCGAAAGCTGCGATGATACGACTGTGCATGTGGGAAGCCCATCATTCAGAAAAGGCATTCAGTGATCCCTTCGCGTTCAAACCTGATCGCTTTCTGAAAGGTGATCCCGACCAGGATACATTCTCTCCTTTCGGCCTGGGACATCATCGTTGCCCTCTTGCGCAAACGACCATTGAAGTCGCAACGGTGTTTATACGCATCCTCGCAAAAGAATATACCGTCACTGCAAAAGGCAACGATAAACCTGTACGTGGAGCTTATCACTGGGAGCCGTCTCCAAATTTTTACATAGAACTCACACCGAAAAGCGCAGTGCATGTCACTACCGCATAACATCTTCGACCTCTTTGAAAGACAGGCTGAGAAATCACCGGACGCAATCGCAGTCATAGAAGGGGATGGCATTACCACTTCTTATGGAGCATTGCTACAGTATGCATGTCAGGTGAGTGCATATTGCCTTTCATCGGGTGTTTCGGCAGAACAACCTATTGGTGTGATGATGTCACGGACATCTAAAATGATTGGAGTGTTGCTGGGGATTTTGAAAAGTAGAGCCGCCTATGTCTCGATCTATGGCGATGATCCTTTAGAGAGGCAACGACGCTATGTTTCACAAGCCGGGATCAAAATGCTTATCACGGATCAGGTATTTAAGCACCGTGCAGATCAATTACTAAAGGCTGCACGGAATGTTGAGATCACCGAAATCGAGACAATTGAAAAGAATCAATGGGTGGACAGCGAAATACCGTCAGTCAAAACATCTGGTCTCGCATACATCATGTTTACTTCCGGAAGTACAGGTGATCCCAAAGGTGTCGAAGTAGAACACCGGAACATGTATGTCGTGTTGCAGACAACTGCCGACATGCTGCACATCAGCGCAGATGATTGCTTCCTTGTGGCATCTTCTCTTGGATTCGATCTCTCGGTGGCCGATATCTTTCTCCCATTGATGTGTGGAGGAAAAATTCTGCTACGCGATAAGAAATGCTGGACAGATGTATTGCAGTTGGCAAAGGATATCAGCAACTATGGCGTCACAGTGGTAGCGACGCCCCCATCGCTATGGTCAATCGTACTTGGTTCGGACATGCGTTTTCCCAGGGTGCGTGTCGCGATCACGTGTGGCGAGGCGGCTCAAATACCAATTGCAAAACAGCTTATTGAAATCTGTGAAGAAGCGTGGAATTTTTATGGTCCTACTGAATGCACGGTATGGTGTACCGCCTATCATATTACGAGAGAAGGACTGTTGGAAGACAAGCATAGCGATGTATCGATTTCGATAGGAAAGCCACTCGCCTGCGCGCAAGTGCGTATTGCCGATGATCAAGGTCATGAGATCGCGCATGGGCAGCAAGGTGAATTGTGGGTCACCGGAGCCGGACTTTCTCGCGGCTATCGGAATGATCCGATCCTGACGGCTTCAAAATTTGTTTACGTTCAGCAGCGTTACCCTGAGCTTACTTCGACGTTGCTCAGTAAAAGTGCCGAAGAGGCCGGCGAGTCGATAAGGTATTATCGCACAGGTGACCTGGTTTCTCAGGATGAAGATGGCAACCTGAGATATTTTGGACGTATCGATGACCAATTGCAGATCCATGGTCAAAGGATTGAACCGGGAGATATCGAATCGACGATACGTGAGCATAGCGCTGTGCAAGATGTTGCAGCGACATGGTATGATACTGCAGCGGGATCAAGATCCATTGTAGCCGCGATTGTGAGACGGGATCACCTACTCACACCATATATGTTGCATACCTGGCTTTCAGAACAGCTCCCAAAAGGCATGCTTCCCGCCCACTATATATTTTTGGAAGGTATTCCACTCCTGACAAGTGGAAAGGTAGATCGTCGTGCAATACGCCAGTTGATTGAAAGAGAGGTTGATGTTCCATGCACGACGCTCAGAAAACTGACGACGACGGAAGAATTCGTCATGGATGCATGGAGGCATGTATTGAAGGTGGAAGCCATTAGTCCGACTGACCACTTCTTCACGATTGGCGGTGATTCTCTTTCAGCAGTCATCCTCGTTACCAGATTGGAGGCTGCCAAGAATGTGCAGTTGCCGGACGAATTCGTCTATCAGAACTACACTCCGGAAAAGATGGCACTGAGGCTGGATCAGATGAGGGTGCGTCAGGCGAAAACCAACGTACATGTGAAACGAAGAAGTTTGCGTGTAAAGATCTATGGAAGGGTAGAGCACATAGTAAGACGATATATTATTAAAAGGTCAAAGCACAAAACGAGAACACCAGGCGAGATTTTGGATCTACAACGGCTCTACGTCAGTGTCTGGCGTGGACATAGAACCACACCTGAATCACTCGTTGTGACCCTTAATACAGACGGAAAGGCGCGCCGGTTGTTCTGGTGTATGCAGGCGTATTGGGAACTGGCGGAGATGGCAAATGTCATGCCCGACCATCCGATACACGGCATGCGTTCCGGACCAGATGTAGTACATCCACGCAATGAAAAAGAACTCATGGCACTGGCGTTACATTATGCTTTGGAAATTCAAGGCATACAACCTGAGGGATCCCTGATACTCGGAGGTAATTGCCTCGGTGCAAGGATCATGCATTATGTCGCAGAGCATCTGCAGAGCCTCGGTCGTAAAGTTGAAATGCTCATTTTGCTGGAACATTGGATAGAACGGAAATATAAAGGACGTGTCCATCTCATTTACGGGCGTGAAAGCAGCTCGAATCCTTATGTGGAAAATAGCGGTGATGTGGATCGTAAGTACCATCAACTACTCCCTGATGGATATGCAGTCGATATCGTGCCAGGAAAATATGCAGAGTTGTTTCGTCCGGCGAATATTCAGTACGTCGCTGATATCCTGCGGGAGATATTGGTAGAAGAGCAGACGGGTGTAAAGATCTGAGATTCGCGCGCGTTCACATGTTGAGCCCAAATCAATCAAAATGAAAATGAAAATGAAAAGAAGCGGTATAACTTGATTCCCTGTGTTCTGGATTCACAGCTACCTGAGCGCTAATAATGATTACAGTGGCTATCAGAAGTATTGTGAATAGTGACTTGTTTTGATAAATGACTTTCATGAAATGCAGGATTTAAAGTTAAAAGCGAATACTCTTTTTGAACATTCACGGAATACGAAAGAGGCGATAGAGGTCAGGTTGTAGTGAAGTACTTTTCGAAGTGGATTCACCGTACAATGTGAGTTTTTTCGATCAGCGATGGGTTACATAATTCCGGAAATGAGTTACATATTTCACGGATTTTCTATTCTGAACGCAGTCTTCAGTCGGCAGCTTGCCTACGTTGGATTAGGTCTTGTTCCGCTGAAGGAGGAGGCGGGTACTCAGCGTGTACCCGGTACCGAGCACCCGTCTTTCTGTTGAAATTTCTGTTTGCTTTAAGATCAGCGATGATTTCGTCAGCGGACGCTTTTGAAATGAAAGCTCCGAAAAGATCTCCAAGAGGATTTGTCGCTGGTCTCTTTTGAGTCTTTTAGTGAGTTCCGAGAGCTTTGAACTGATCTCACGTTTGCCCCTTCATAAAGTGAGGCACTACCGAAATATTTGCCTGTATCGCATTCATAAAAACTGCCAAAGAAATGTTATGTTTAATGAGTTGGTAACACGAAAATAAAATATGAAAGCACTGATTATTGGAGCTACGGGGGCTGCCGGAAAAGACCTTGTGAATATATTGCTGCAGGATCCGGACTATACAGAAGTTGTAATATTTGTTCGTCGTCACAGTGGAATGGCTCATCCCAAATTATTCGAGATCCTAGCCTATTTTGACAAACTAGAAGAGGTGTCCGAAGACATCAAAGGAGATGTATGGTTCTCATGTCTTGGAACTACTCTGAAAGCGGCCGGTTCCCAGGATAAACAGTGGCATATTGATTATGAGATTCCTTTGAAATTCGCCGAGATCGCAAAGAGAAACGGTGTTCCTAAGGTCGTGTTGTTGTCTGCGTATGGTGCTTCAACAACGAGCAAGGTATTTTACTCCAAAATGAAGGGCAAGCTGGAAGAGGATATCGACAGCCTCGCATTTGATCAATACATTATTTTCAGGCCTGGGATGTTGTTACGGAAGGACACAGATAGGCCGGGGGAGCGCATAATGACTGGAGTATTAAACTTCCTGAACAGTATGGGATTAATCAGGAAATTCCGGGCACTTCCCACTTCAACACTTGCTGAAAAACTGGCCAAGGCCCCCAAAGTTCTTACAGTTGGAAAGCACGTCATAGAGTTAGAGAAAATCTTCGGGTTTTAGGGTTTTCATCATCCTGCATCGAATTCGGATTGTTAAAAACAGTCCTACCTAATTAATTAGTAGTCGTTTATGACGTATTAAATTTTATTTTGCAATCTGTTTTTCAATCTCCTCTATGAAGTCCACGGAAGGTTGGTATAATCTCAAAACAGTCTCTTCGTCGAAGTCAAAAAAGTCATTATAGTCTCCCTTTTGTCTTTTTTCAAATAATTCAGAATAATGTTTTCCCAGGTCTTTACTTATTATTCCTGTATGAATAAAAAGTTGTCCAAATTTTTGTCGACTTCCAGAATGACTCGTTGTCACAACTCCATGTTTTACCAACAATGCTCCAACCGCATAGAAGCAAGCGTAATACATTCTGTTTATGGCTGTATTCCAAAGTTTATTGTCAATCAGGATTTTGATCTCAGAAATTGTCTCCTTAGCTCGTTGTAGTCTATATATTATATAGTCTTCAGGTTTAAAGTCGCTCATAATAATTTGCCCTCTCGCATTACGTTTGAATAAAAAGGTGTAATGCTGTGTTTTGAATTCCATTCTTTCTCAGAATACACCATGGGGCTAATGACCTCTCCGATTTCGAATTCGAGATCATAAAGCGGGTAAGTCACTTTTCTCTCTACGTCAATTGTGATTTTGTCCTTATTCAATAAAATAAGAAGGTCCCAATCAGAGTCGGGTTTAATTGTTCCCCGTGCCCTAGAACCATACAGATATACTTTCGCCGATGGGTCTATGCCCAACACGATTTGTTTTATTCGATCAAGTATATTTTGTTGATTTGACATACGTCAAATTTATCATTTTTTCTGGGCCTTTTTTATAGGACGTGCAATTGCACATAACTCATTTATCACCGAAAAAATATACAAATGCACCCCCAACCTGCACATTACTGAATCTGTTACAGGAAACATCCCACCGGTTCTAATTGAAAATCGAAAGCTAGCTTCTAGCTATTGGCTTTTGGTGGATATGGGTACTCTTATCGAACGATGACCCTTGCTGCCTTCATCAGTCCGTGTTGATCCAACGTCCGGATAACATATAATCCATCCTGATAGTGCTGAACATTCAGTTTGACTGAAGACGTCTGAAGGTTCTGATGCGAGATCAATCGGCCATATGCATCATAGATATCTAATGCAGAGAGTACCCCTTCAGGATTGGTAATATGTAATTCGTCATCACACGGATTCGGGAAGATTTCCAGTAGCTTGGAAGAAGAGGGCTCTGTTGTACTGGATATGATTTCTTCGGAAAGCTGATCGACCTTTAATCTTGCAAATCCTGTTGGCCATCCTGTCGGGTCTAATATAGATGTGCTGGAGATCAGTATTTGGATGCTGTCATAATTCTCTACCGGGCTTAGCGGTATTTCAATTAACTCGTATTGAGGTATTAATACCGTCGTCTCCCAATATCCGATTTGCTGGAGTTCGGAACCTGTATAACCATTTATGAGGATGAATGATTTGCCTGTACCTGAAATACTATCACACTTTACGTAAGCTGAGATTGTATTCGCAATCACATTGCTTGTGAATATCGTGCTTGCATATCCGGGTCCCGGCCCTTCGAAAGAAGGTCCATCGTTGATGATCTGCAAGGCGAAATCGCCCTGATGACTATCCTGAGTTTTTGTAACCGACGTCGATCCAAGTAATTCATTGTTGGTCTCCCAATAGTCTGGTTCTTCTATATTATTTATTGTACCCCAGTCTTCGAAATCAGAATTCAGAATTTGACAGAACGAAGTAACTGGTAAAAGAAAGCTTATGGCGATGATGATGAGTTTCATTTTGAGACATATTTAATAACGTATAACCAGTGCGCAAAGCATTTATTTAGAAATGCGTTCATAAGTTTACTAGCTGATGATTGAAACGAAAAATACACATTTACTGCTGTAGAGTAGAAAAAGCGAATGTGCCAGGAAGTCTCAATTCTCGAAGCCGGCAGTTAAAAATCGAGAATTGAGAATTGAGAATCGAAAATTTATGACTGTGCTTTTAACGGCTTCACCCTGAAATAGAAATATATCGCCAAAAGAAAATCTATAGTCACGCAAAAGATATCATATCCTTCGGGAGCAGCTGAACTGAAAAATGGAAAAACCAGATCCCAGCATCCGTGCAGAATTAAGCCTATCGGGATCAGGATAAAGTTGTTTTTATAACCGAAATAGGCAAGCGTAACAAACACAGCCGCGCCAGCAATGCTCAGGATCAGGGACGGGAGATCGTAACACGAAAAACCAATGTAGATGAATGGGATACCGACTAATGTCAAAGCGGCAATAAGGCGTTTTTCTAAAAAGCGAAAAACCTCGCATATCCCGATGATTACCCCTGTTGTGATGAGGCCGATGTAGAGATCGTTCATTGTTCTAAGCTGTTTTGTCGTTTAGAGAAAATTCACAAAATTCAATCGTGCTTTGGTCAGAAATGTACATTTTTACTTCCAAACCACAGATGTTGATATGCCCACTATAGATTATGCGCAGTTTGCCTGCCCGACTCATCGTTCAGGCGGGTAACTGCGCATATTGACGACGCTATGCCTTGCAGTTTGTAACTGCCAATCACCACACCTTATGCGCAGTTTGCCTGCCCGACTCATCGTCCAGGCGGGCAACTGCGCATATTGACGACGCTATGGTTTGCAGTTTGCAACTGCATCTCTAACCTTGTTCGAAGTTTGGAATTTCGAATTTTCGCCAGCCCCCCTTTTGAAGGTTCATGCCTTCGTTAGAGAAGTGCAGCCTCATGGCTTTCTCCAAAAGCGAATAAGCTGCTATATTTCAGGTTATTAAGCTTGTCCTCACTTTTATTCCTGACTTTTACCCGTCCGACCATCCGGGCGGACATTTTGCCTTTTACATTTTGTATTTTGACTTTAATTCTAAATTTTGAATGCCCATCGTACTCGGAAAAATTCACGCACTCTTTCGCTATCCAGTAAAGTCGATGGCAGGTGAAGAAACCGATACCGCCGCGTTGGGTTGGCATGGTATTGATGGCGACCGGCGCTTTGCATTCCGACGCATGAATGATCAGAGCGATTTTCCCTGGTTGTCAGCGAGCCGTCTGCCCGAGTTATTGCTTTATAAACCAATGAATACTTCGCCTGTGTATGTGCGCACACCAGACGGCCGTGAACTCGAACTGCGCGGAGAAGAGTTGCGTGATGAGATCTCTCGTCGATATGGCTCTGAATTGCAGCTCATGCAGCTCAAACAAGGCATCTTTGACGAGGCAAGCATATCGGTGATCAGCCTGGCTACGATTCGCAGAATTGAAAAGGAAGCGGGGCGGCCACTTGAGATACAACGCTTTCGACCCAACATCGTGATCGAGACACTGAGTGACGAGCCCTTCATTGAAGATCAATGGGTCGGCCAGGGTTTGGTATTTGGCAAGGAGACCGATGCTCCGGCTGTGAATGTCATGATGCGTGACAAGCGCTGCGTGATGATCAACCTCGATCCCGTAACTGCGCAGTCGGATCCGCACGTGATGCAGTCCACTATCCGCCTCAATCAAAACAATGCAGGAATCTATTGCAACGTGACGAATACTGGGATATTGGCAGTAGGGCAAACGTTATCGTTGGCGTGACATTGCAATAAAATATCATTGCGTATCCACGATTTGTTCTATCAACAAATTCGAATACAGTACGCACAGCGGTCCTACTGAATTCGCAATCCACTGTTTTATTTCGCGGCCGTGTACAATTAGTAAAACGATGCCAGCATGTCCGTATTGCAAAAAGAAATTGAGCCTATTGGCAGCAGGGCTCCTGTGAAAATTCATGTGCGTGTCATTGCGGCGACCAATAAGAATTTAGAAAAAGAAGTTGCTGAGGGACGCTTTCGTCTCGATTTGTATTATCGCCTCAATGTATTTCCGATAGAACTCCCGCCTTTACGTGAGCGAACCGAAGATATCCCTGCATTAGCTCAGCATTTTATAAAAATTTACAATCGCAAATCAGGTAAACACATAACAGGGTTATCAGATAGAGTGCTAAGAAATCTCATGACTTATGACTGGCCAGGGAATATCCGTGAATTGGAGAATTTAATTGAGCGAAGTGTACTGCTTGCAAAAGGCACAGTGATAGAAGAACTCTCGCTTCCGGCAATGCAAAGGAATGAGCTTGCCATAAACCGTCAGGATTTTCCTATAAAAACAATCCTTGACAATGAGCGCGATCATATCATCGCCGTGCTAAAGAAATGTCATGGCAGAATATGGGGATTGGGTGGTGCTGCTGAGGCGTTGAATATTCCGCCCTCCACGTTGAAGTCGAAGATGAAGAAACTGGATATTCAGAAGAAGAATTTTGAATAGTGGTAGTTCCAGATGCATTACACACATGGCGTTTCACGCCAGCCTTTTCAATACTTCTTCCTTATACACTCTCCCGATCGGTATCTCCACATCACCAATCTCCACATCGTGCGCAGTATATGCAGTGATCTTGTCTCTTGCTACGATAAAGGATTTGTGCACCTGGATAAACTGATCAGGCGGAAGTTCCTTCAGAATGTGTCCGATAGATAACTTGGTGAGAATGCGTTCATCAGGTAGCACGATTTTGACGTAGTCTTTTACACCTTCGATATACAGGATCTTTTCCAGATCGACCCGAATAGTCTTGCGGTCTGCTTTCACAAGCAATACGCCCGATGAATTGGATGTTGTTGTTGGTTCAGTTGCTGCATGCTTTTCAAAAAACTTATCCATCGCCATCACAAAGCGTTTGAATGAAATCGGCTTCACGAGGTAGTCAAGGACATTCAGTTCAAAGCCTTCCACGGCAAAATCCCGGTATGCAGTTGTGATAATCACCTGTGGCTTATACCGGATCGCGGAGATCAGTTCAAGGCCCGTGATATCTGGCATTTCGATATCGAGAAAGAGCAGATCTGGCTGAAGGGTTTTGATCTGTGAGATTGCTTTCAGTGGATCCGTGGTCTTGCCACACACTTCCATTTGCTCAAAGCGGGACAGGTGCTGTTCGATGACGTTCAATGCCAGCGGTTCATCATCAACAATGTAGCATTTATACTTCTTCATTCCGCAATCCGATGTTCAACTGGACACTAAACTTGTCTGCGTCATCTTTGATTTCCAATCGATGTCTGTCCGGATAGAGTAACGCAAGCCGTTGCCGGATATTCTCCAGTCCGATACCGCCGTTGACTTCCTCACCATCTTTTTTCTTTCGTTTGCTGTTACTGATCTGAAAGGAAAGGCTATTGTCATCGGTGTGCAATTTTATCACAATGCGAAAGATACCATCGGGACCTGCACCACCATGTTTGAAACAGTTCTCTGCAAAGGGTAGCAAGATCAGCGGCGCTACCTGCAAGGATTCTTTTTGGATCTCGATATCTGAATCAATGATAAGCTTCTCTCCATAGCGCAATTTCTCAAGATCGGTGTAATGATGCAGCAGTTCCACCTCTTTGGATAATGCGACTC
>JANNQA010000189.1:0-37427 GCA_031400515.1 Bacteroidota bacterium | reverse complement strand
TTTCGAATGGCGTATGGAGTTGGTGGCCATTGGAAATGACTGACTCAAGCATGGTATCAATTTGCACCGGACGACCCATCGAGTTAAAGCTTAATGAATCCCATCCTGGTCCAAACTCGGGAACAATACCCTGTAAACCGTTACAATCCATTTTATCCCAGGCATTGACTTCATAGCAGATCTGGACGTCCTCACCTGGCAAGAATGGTCCACTCGCAGGTGATCCAAGAGATGTCGCATTGACATAGAGCTTCGGATCCCGATTACAAAAGTCAATGTCAAGTAAAGACACGCACAGATCAAATCTACCTTCCATTCCAACACCATCTCCTACAATGATGTAGTAAGCGGTATCGGGCTCCACTGGCATATTAATGATGCTCACTGCTCCATCAATTCCATAATCACAGTTCACTGGTGAGAAGTTGAAACAATTGAAACCGCTCATGACCAGGATTTGTGGAATATTGAATTCTGTAGAAGTAACCTGGATGCTCAAAACTTCTGCATTCTCATCCGTCTTTACCTTGAACCAGGCTGCTGCACCCTGGAAGTTTGTACATCCGGACGGGCCTGATGGTCCTTTCTCAGCGCCGACGTTGCATCCGTTTACACAAAGTACCAGGCCATTCGTTTCAGGAGTCAACACAGCGAAGTTGACATCATCAAATGGGAAGCAGCTATGGTTGGCAGCACATGGTGCCGTATCCACTCCCATACGCATAAGCCAAAGGTCTTCGACCTGAAACCCAGGAAAGGGAACATTTCCATTGTTTGATAATGAACTCCCAATCATATATACCAGGGAATCCGCACTGACAACGATTCCACTCCCATAGTCATCAAGTGAGCCGCCATAATTCATTTGTTGGACAACTGTTCCGCTCAAGGTGAGATAAGATAACCACACATCTTGTCGTCCTTTGTTTCCGGTCATGTTGCCATCTGAAGATTCTGTATGAGCAACCAGTGCCAGACGACTACTACCCGCTTTTGCTATACGTTGGCCAGCATCATCATCAGTGCCACCATAACTTTTTTCCCAGAGCAAATTGCCATCAGCATCAATACTTATAAGCCAGATGTCTGTTCCACCAAATGACATAGAACGATCTCCATCCAGTGAGTTTGATTCGCCTGTGATCAGAATGCTACCATCATCCATTAAAACTGCATCCCTGGCAAAATCATCTCCTGATCCCCCAAAGGTCTTTTGCCACTCAACATTACCATTGACATCAAGTTTGAGAATCCAATAGTCATATCCGCCTGCATTCTCCGTGATGTCGCCATTCACAGAAGCAGTTGAACCAATCACAATAAAACCACCAGTAATCCTCAATATCCTGCTTGGGAGATCAGCTTCAAATCCTCCGTAAAAACTGGACCACTGAATGAGGCCTAACCCATCCGTCCGGGCAATCCAGAAATCAAAATTACCATGGTTCATATCTCCCTCGAGCATCGGAGAAGTAGCCTGCACGAGTAGTGCATACCCGCCGTCAATCATTGGATGAAAGTCGATACCCTGTTCCCCCAGAGTCCCTGAGTACACAACCGAGAGGCCTACATCGCCAGACTGATCGGTAGCCAGCAGCCATGCTCCCACCTGACCGGGATGACTTGGAACATCTCCGTTGCCATCTGACCATGTCGTTCCGAAAGCGGTGATACCACCGACTTCATTGTAACGTACCGCACGCAGATCATCATTGTTTGACCCTCCATAGGATCGACTCCAGATTGTATCGCCATTTGCCGTCAATTGCATCATCCAGTAGTCACTGCCTCCATGATTTTCGTGCAAAAAGAAGTCAGAGGAAAACGACCTTCCTCCGGTAATTACAAATCCTGTGCTGTTATCCACATCTATCCCAAATCCTTCATCGATTTTGTGCCCTCCGTATACCCGCGTGAAGTCCAGGGAATACTGTCCGAAGCCAATCAACGGAGCGATTCCTATTAAGAAAGTTGAAAACCAGGCAGATAGATATGACGCCCGGATACTATGCAGTTCCATTTTCATCCCTTTGAGATTGGTTGAGAGCGAGAAAATAGGCATTTTCTCACGGACGTCGCTGATTCCCACGTGTCAGCTAGTGGCTCATTTGCAACCTTGACGTCTAAAAACATGAAATAGCCACTGAGAAATCCTGTGAGGTTTCGTTTGAGACAAAGTGAATTCTGCATATAGAAAGACAAGCGCACAGGAATATCCCGCAAGGATTGCATGAGCCGTTGGTCTATGACATTAACCGCTGTCATTTTCACCGATATATCTTTGCCCACATGAAAAACTTTGGCATTCTTATCACACTCGCGATTTCTGGCTTCATTTCTTGTAAGTCGGAAAAGGAAAATTTGGCTCAACATAATACAGAATTGTCCCTGGACGACATACATAGTTTTGCACACCCCAAAGAGGTCGTCACTACGCATCTTGCTCTGGAACTCTATGTCAATTTTGACAAGAAAACTATTGATGGTACCGCGATTCACACGATTCAAAATCAAGGTGCTGACACATTCATTGTCGACACAAAAGGTATCGTTGTCACCGGTGTGCACCTGGATAATGCTGATGCTCTTGTGACTACCACTTACTCGGTCGAAGACAAGATTCTCGGTAAGGCGCTGAAAATTCCGGTCACAGAGAAGACGCAAAAAGTCAGTATCACATATCACATATCTGAGGATGCAGGAGCGCTTGGCTGGTTGACTCCTGCACAAACTGCTGGCAAAACATCACCGTTTCTTTATACTCAGGGACAAGCCATTCTTACACGTACATGGATACCCATTCAGGATAGTCCTGGTATTCGTTTTACATATGAAGCAACCGTACATGTACCACCCGGGCTAATGGCTGCGATGAGCGCAACAAATCCACAGGAGAGATCTGCTGATGGTGTTTATCGTTTCAAGATGGATCGACCAGTGCCTGCATATCTCATTGCGCTTGCTGTTGGTGATTTCGATTTTGAGGCGATTGGAACTCGTACCGGAGTGTATGCTGAACCGCCTTTGTTGGCAAAAGCCAAAAATGAATTTGCAGACATGGAGAAGATGGTGGAGATCGCCGAGGGTCTTTACGGCCCTTATCTCTGGGATCGCTATGATGTCATTGTACTTCCCCCGAGTTTTCCATTTGGTGGTATGGAAAATCCGAAGCTCACGTTTGCCACGCCTACGATTATTGCAGGTGATCGATCGCTTGTGTCATTGATAGCACATGAACTCGCGCACTCATGGTCAGGAAATCTTGTGACTAATGCAACCTGGAATGATTTCTGGCTCAATGAAGGCTTCACCGTGTATTTTGAAAATCGCATCATGGAAGCTCTTTATGGTAAAGAGTATGCGGATATGCTTGCACTACTTGGATATCAGGATCTGGAAAAGGCTGTGGCAGATCTTGGAAAAGACAATAAAGACACACATCTGTATCTCGATCTCTCCGGGCGTGATCCTGACGATGGAGTGACACAGATCGCGTATGAAAAGGGAGCCTTCTTTCTGAAAAGACTTGAGCAGGCAGCAGGTCGCGAAAAATTTGATGCTTTCCTGCGGAAGTATTTTGATTCACATAAATTTCAATCGATGTCTACTGCGGGCTTCATTGCGTATCTGAAAAAAAATCTTCTTGAACCTGAGAAACTTGAGGTCAATATCGATGCATGGATATTCGCACCTGGCATCCCCGCTGATTGTCCAGTGATAGAATCTGACAAATTTGTAAAAGTCGAAGCTGTAGTGAATGCTTTTGTAAAAGGGACGAGCGCGGCTGATCTGCCCACTAGAGAGTGGACCACACATGAATGGCTGCACTTTGTCCGCAACCTGCCAAAGAATTTGAATGCACAACAAATGCGCAGTTTGGATGAAGCCTTCAACTTTTCAAAGTCAGGCAATTCTGAAATCGCCGTGGCATGGTATGATCTCGCAATCCGCAATACTCCATCAGAAGGTGGCAAAGCATACGCGGAAAAAATCATGCCGGACATAGAGGCATTCCTGACACAAGTTGGTCGTAGAAAATTTCTGTTGCCATTGTATCGGGCGATGAAAGAAAATGGCCGGTTGGCCGATGCTCAAAGGATATTCCTGGCGTCCAGGCAGAATTATCATTCCGTTTCGAATGGAACACTGTCGGAATTGTTGGGGGTGTAAAATCCGGTAAGCGGTAATCGGTATTCGGTGATGTCGGTGAGTAAGCAGTTCGAACTTACCAAGTACACTTCGAACTATATACTTACCAACTGCACCGATCACCGAATACCGATTACTAGATTATCTGCAATCAGCACCGATTACCGATTACCACTCACTAGCTTTCATCAATTCAGCCTATATCAACTTATTCTCCACCGCAATCTTTATCATCGACGCAGTATTCTTCACGCCGAGTTTCGCGAGCAGGTTCTTTCGATGACTATCTACAGTAAGCGGACTGATGAAAAGTTGCTCAGCGATCTGGTTGTTTGTAAGTCCTTCGGAGATCAATGAGAGGACTTCTTTCTCACGTGTTGTCAGAATGGGCATTTGTTGTTGTGGTGCATCTGCATTTGCCATGATCTGCGCTACTTCCATACTGAGATACATCTGTCCACGGGAAGCGTGTGCTATCGCATCGATCAATTCATCCTGAGAAGCACTCTTCAAGACATATCCTGATGCGCCCTGGCTGATCATTCTCCCAATGAAGCTGCGTTCCTTGAAGGTGCTCAGGCCAAGAATCTTCATCTTCGGATACTTTGTGCGCAATTCAGGACACAAATCCAGCCCACTCACCTCAGGTAGATTGATATCCAGTAAAGCAACATCAGCCGTGTGTGTTTTGAGAAATTCATGCGCAGTAGAGGCACTTGTTGCACTCCCGACTACCGTGATCCCTTCGACAGCATTGAGCAATGCTCTGATACCTTCTATCACCATTGGATGGTCGTCGATAATAAAGACGCGGATCATTGACTTTCTATCGTGTTTGCTGTCCGAATGTAAGGGATATCTCTAAGTCTAAGGAGTGGGGCAAAACCCCAGGTGGTAGGAAGCCTGTACCACGAGCTTTAGCTTGTGGTAATAGATAAGTTGCAAACTTCGAACAGGCGATTTGCCTTGAGCTAAAGCTCGTGGTAATTGAGGAAGTTGCAAACTTCCAAGAAAGGCATTCTATTTAGTTCGACGTTTCAAACTTCGAACTGGGTGGAGGATGGGGGTTAAAACCCCGAGTAAATATTTATGGTCGCTCACCCCGAGCTAAAGCACGGGGTGATATGAAAAAGTTACAAACTTCGAACAAGGTGAGGTTAACCTGGCAGCTTTAGCGTGAGCAATAGCGGGAGGCAGAAGCTGCAAGGTTTAGTGCGGGGCAGTTATGCTTTATCCTTCTGCATAAATTCAATTTCCACTGTAGTGCCTTGTCCTGGTTGTGATCGGAGTTGAAGCGTACCTGCGAGATAGTCTACACGTGATTTGATATTCAACCAGCCTATACCGGGTGCTTTGTGTAAGATTTCTGTGTCGAATCCTTTGCCATTGTCTTCTACAGTTAGATGAATGCGCTTGCCATCCTGCACAAGTTGTATCAATACCTGTGATGCACCGGAATGCTTCATAATATTATTGAGCAGTTCTTGAGTGACACGAAAGAGAATGACCTCCTGAGACTCAGGTAGTCGGGTGTTCAAACCAAAGGATTGGTACTGTACACGCATCTTGCCGGTATCATTGATGGCGTCACACATATCTCGAATGGCATCATTCAGGCCGAATTTCAATAATGCTTCCGGCATCATATTCCGTGCGACTCTGCGCAACTCTCCAATAGAAGAGTCAAGCATTTCAAGTGCGCGATTGAATCCACGCGCCGATTCTTCAGTGATGATCTGATTTCCTTTCATAGCATCTAATGTTTGTCTTACACCGGAAAGCATTCCGCCGAGGCCATCGTGTAGATCCCGTGCCAGCCGGGTACGTTCCACTTCCTGGCCGCGCAACATAGCATCTACGGCTGTGAGTTGTTTGTCTTGTTCAAGTTGCAGGATTTGATTTTCCTGGAGTTCAATTTGTTGTTTGACCAGTTGTTGTTTGTTATGCAGATTTTGAAAGTATAAAAACGCAACAGCAGCCAGCAAACCTAATACAATGCCAAGTGCTGTGATGATTCCTTGTCGTTGTCTGAGTTGCAATCGTTGGATTTCTCCTTCTTTTTCGAGTCGCTCAATTTCTTGCTGTTTTTTTTCAGCCTGGTATTTTGTTTCAAACTCTGCAGTGTTCTGCAATACGGTCGCATTGATCAGAGAATCTGTCAGGACACTGTATCTCTCGCGGTATGTCACATATTGATCAAAGTGACCCAGCGCAAGTTCTGCATCTGACGCAGCTAAGTAGATTTTTTTCAGAGCGTCGCGAAACCCATTCGATTCTGCCACAACAATTGCCCGATCAAGAAACACAGCAGCCTCGGGGAATTTTTCCAACGCTATCAGAGCATTCCCCATCGCCAAAAGAAGTCTGGCCTGTGTCTCAGCATCTCCATAATTTTCAGCTAAAGAAATTCCTTTGGTCAAATAGGGTATCGCAAGTGATGGCGTCCCCATCTGAGTATAGTTTTCCCCAATATTGAGCAGGATGATGCCTTGTTCATATGGCATTTGATGGGTTTCGGTGACAGCGAGTGCCTGATGCAAATAATCAAGTGCTTCTTCGAAACTTGTGAGATGGTTCGCGATGACACCTAGCGAGATCAAAGCACTGATACGATCGGCATGATTTTGACTTTTTTGAGAAACTTCCAGAGCGCGTTGTGCATAAATCTCAGCCCGCTCATATTGGCGCAGTAGTTGGTATGTACCGGAAATATTATTTAGTGCTGAACTGAGAAAATTCTGATCACCCATCTTTTCGAGTACAGGCAATGCTTCAAGTTGATACTTTAATGTCGACTCATAGTCTGCGAGATATTGATATGTCGCTGCAATATTTGACAGACTTGCAATGGTCAGGCGCGTATGGTCGAGGAGTTTACCTATTTCGTACCCACGCAGATTAAGCTCGAGAGATTCATTGAGCTTTCCCTGTTTATTCAGCACATCGGTAAACCAACTGATTGTCTTTCCTTCAAAAAACGGTGCATTAAGTTCCCTACTGAGTGCGAGTGCCTGACGATAATACCATTCTGAAGAATCCAGATTTTCGTTTTCGAAATAATTACCAATCTGAAGAAGATGCAATACGCGCAGTGTGTCCTGAGGAAATGTGATTAGCGTCTGGCGCATGGTGTCAATCCACGACACTTGTGAGTGGCCGCTTGTGGTACTGGCAATGCAGAATACAATCGGGAGCAGGTATTTCATTGTGCAATTGATTGTCATGGCAAAAGTTGAGAATAACCAACGCAATTCCAAGCCGGTTTCTAAAAATCCCCTTTTCCAGGGATAACAAAATCCACCTTTGGCGCGATTGTGCGGGTTTATATGTCAGTTCATCTTTGTGCCGTGAAAAGCTCAAAATAAGGTGACAGAAAATTCTCAAATCAAAATCATGTATTTAAAATCAGATGTTATGAAAAACACACTTCTTCTTACTGTACTGCTAATGGCTGGTACATATTGTCATTCTTTTGCTGGCAAGTATGCCGAGGTCGTGAGAGGCTTTTACACTTCCATAGATGCCGGCGATTTTGACAAGGCTACGGCCTATCTCAGTGCTGAAGTCAAAGCCACATTACCTTTTTCGCCAGAGCCTTTTGACTTGAATGGTTACAAGGCTATTGGAATGAGTATGAAAGCGGGATTTCCAGACATGGAGCATCGTATTCTGGAGATCACTGAAGGAAAAGGAGCCTGCGCATTTAAGGCCATATTCTCAGGAACAAATACTGCTTCCTTGCAGGGGAATCCACCGACAGGCAATCGTGTAGAAACGCCTTTTCATGGTTATTTGAAATTCAATAAATCCGGCAAGATCAGTGAAGTGAATATTCTGTTCGATGCAGGTTCGTTCAATGCGCAACTGATGAAAGGAATTCCACCACCTCAAAACAAAGCTGCAGAATTGACAAATAGTTTTTTCAACGAAGTAATAGGGAACAAGCATCAACAGGGGATCTTGGATAAAATTCTGGCGCCGGGATTCGTAAGTGCATTCCCCGCACCAAATTCAACACGCAGTCAATTTATCGATGCCATCAAAGGAGTATTGAGTGCATTCCCGGATATCAGGTCAACGATAGTTCACCAGTATTCAGAAGGAAATAGAGTCTTTTCGCATGGATATTGGGACGCAACAAATACAGGTTCGTTTATGGGTATGCCCGTGACTGGAAAAAAAGTGCGTGTCGAGTTTATGGATATCTGGACAGAAGATGGAGGTAAACTTGTAAAGAATGATGTCGTGATGGATATCGCCGGCCTGATGACGCAGTTGGGTGATCCTGAAGTTGTGATGAGAGAGAAGAATACTGCGACTGTACAAAATCTCTATGCTGCATTTGGCAAAGGAGATGTGCCTACGGTACTTTCTTATCTCTCTGATGATGTTGTCTGGACGGATGCAGGTACTGCAGTGGGTAATCTCCATACAGGTGTCCGTAGAGGCAAAGCTGCAGTGTCGGATTTCTTTAAAGAGCTCAACAACTCCATCGCGATCGAGGATTTTAAAGTAAACGACTATATCGCTAGTGGAAACAAAGTTGTCGCCGCCGGCCACTACAAAGGCAAGGCAAAATCTACAGCGAAGCAAGTCTCCACAGACTTTACCATGATATGGGAGTTTGATCAGGCAGGTAAAATCTCGAAGCATCACATTTACCTGGATACAGACAATATCGCGAAAGCGTTGACAGGTGTAAACAACAACCTCGCTGTTGCACGGCGAGCTTATGAGGATTTCATATCTGGCAATGTCGATGGGATTATGGCCGGGCTTTCAGAAAACATTCTCTGGATGCATGCAGGTGACGCAAAAAAGATTCCGTTTGCAGGTACTTATCAAGGAAAAGACCAATTGCTGAAATTTTTCCAATCTGTTGATTCAAATGTAGATATCGTTTCGTTTGAACCATATGACTTTGTTCAAACTGGAAATACGGTGACGAATAAAATCAAGATCGTTGGGAAAGCAATGACGACGGGATCAAAGTATGAACACACGCTTAACGTGAAATGGACATTTGACAGCAATGGTAAAGTGACACGTTGGGAAGGCACTGGCGATGTAAGCAGCCTTGAGAGCGCATTTGCAGGATTGTCGCGTTGATGCTATCGGAAAGAAGAAGCACTAACACACCTCTTTTTATAAAGTGGCTTCCTCGATTGCAGGTGGCCACTTTTGTTTTTTTACTTCGATGTGAGTCAGGTATGTCCTGTATATTTGGCGGCCATTTCATTCTGCAATACACAATCAAGTTATCGTTATGAAATTATTCCCGTGTCTGGTGATCGCATTACTTGCAATACCTCTGTGTGCGCAAGAACCAAGTCAATATGACTTTGGAAGAATGTGGACGTTTGAAAATCCTCCAAAAGCATGGTTCAAAGAAGCCTACCAGTTTGATGCTGATGATGAGTGGTTCAATGAGGCACGCAAGGCATCATTGCGATTTGCATCATGGTGTTCCGCCTCATTTGTTTCTCCTGATGGACTTGTCATGACAAATCATCATTGCTCACGGGGTGAGGTAGGAGCATTACAGCGTGATGGAGAAAATTTGGACAAGGAAGGATTCTACGCGACGAGCTTACGTGATGAGCGCAGAGCTGAAGGCTTATTTGTCGAGCAGCTCCTCCGGGTCCAAGACATTACAGACAAGGTGAAAGCGATCACTGCTTCCGCCCAAACTGATGAAGAAATATTGGCGAAAACTCAAATGGCGTTCCAACAAATCGAATCTGAATTTTTACAAAAACCAGAATGGGAAGATCTGCGTCTTGAGATTGTGACATATTATAGTGGAGGGAAATATTCCATTTATGGATACAAGAGATATGATGACATCCGGTTGGTATTTATTCCTGAACTAGACCTCGGAAACTTTGGTGGAGATCCAGACAATTTTACCTATCCGCGTTACGCCCTTGATTTTACGTTCTGGCGTGTTTATGATGAGAATGGGGGCCCATTGGACACGCGTGACAGCTACTTTAAATTCAACGAAGCCGGTGTGAGTGCCGGGGATGCAGTCTTTACAATCGGAAACCCAGGTAGTACTGAGCGATTTCGGACCGTTTCAGAATTGGAGTATGACAGGGATTATCGTTATCCAATTCAATTGGCTGTGCTGAAAGATCACTATGCACGTTTTGAAGAGGAATATGCGCGTAATCCTTCATTCGAAATACAGGAAGAATTGTTTTCGCTTTCGAATCAGATAAAGGCTTATGAAGGCATTTATCGCGGGCTAAACAATCCTGATCTGTTCGGACGTAAAGTCGCCATGGAAAAAAAGATCAGAAGTATTTCAACGAAGGACTATTGGGATCAACTCACTACAGCATATAATGCAATGGGGCCACAGCTCGCTGAACTTCTGTTCCTGTCTCCGGACCCCGAGAGCAGTGGTAGCGCCGTTACACTTTTGCATGTTCTCTTTGCATATAAACTGCAAGCTGAGGACAATGAAGAGTCGCCTGAACTTGATGCAATGGAAGAGGAGATCAAATCACTGGCAGCAGAGCTAAGTACTCCTGAGGAGCAAGAACTCTTAACGACGGTACTAAAACGATTGAAACAGTTTGCAAATCCGGGTGATACCTACATAGATAAAATTCTGGATGGAAATACGCCTGAAGTTGCGGCTAAAGAAATCCTGGGCGAGACATCTTTCGCGAATGCAAAGAAACTGGAAAAGTTGCTGGACAAAAAACCGAAGAAGATTGCGAATGAGAAGGATGTCCTCATCGATATGACCGAAATGCTGATGCCAGAGTACTATGGAGCCGTCGAATACTATCAAAGTACAGGACCTTCTCGTCGTGCAAATGATCAGAAGATCATCAGCGAGGTATTCAAAGTGTACGGAAGCAATCTGCCACCCGATGCCACATTCACATTACGGATCTCAGACGGCGTTGTAAAGACATATGAGTATAACGGAACAATCGCACCCTATAAAACGACTTTCTTTGGTTTGTACGACAGGTATTACAGCAATGATTTATCTGCTCCATGGACACTCCCGCAACGTTGGAAAAATCCATCGCTGGATCTGCTGAAGTCACCCATGAATTTTGTTTGTACCTCTGATACAGTAGGTGGTAGTAGTGGCAGTCCGGTCATCAACCAGAAGAGAGAATTGGTCGGTCTTGCCTTCGACGGGAATATCGAATCGCTTCCAGGTGAATTTATTTTTGACGAAGAAAGTGGTCGTTCAATCGCTGTCCATGCTGGTGGAATCATAGCAGCCTTACGCTATGTCTATAAGACAGATCGATTGTTGACGGAATTGTTGCAGAAATGAGTGATTGAGTGATTGAATACTCGAAGAATTGATTGAATGAATCAATGAATGAATCAATGGATTCTTCACTGAATTCACTATTACCTACCTATCGTATGAGACCGCCACAACCGTATTCGATGTAGTCAAATCAAGCATTTGAGTCCCGTCGGCAGAATACAAGATACCGGTGATTGCAAGTTCAAGGAGTTTTGTCTCAAAACCTTCAGGTGACTCGTCGAAATTTTCAATATTCAGAATCTCAAAAAGGCTATTTGACTGAGGGCCGAATTCAGAACTATATACCATGCCTGTACTGTCAGTGAAGCGCACAATCGCGGTGGAAAACTGCTTAAACGGCGCATCACCAATTGAATACACAAATTGCGGAGTGCCCCCACACATCACTGCTGTGCCATTCAGAATGCTTATCGTTTGTCTGATTTCAATTGTACTCTGTGTAGCATCGGTAACGATGACTTCTACACTGACTTCTTCACCTTCCTGAGCAGGAATAAGTATAAACGGTGTCGTCGCTCCGTTCATCCAGGAATATGTAAATGGAGCCTCGCCTTGCAGATCCATTTCTACCAGGATGTAATCTCCAATTGATTTCTCAGCGCTCAGCAGACCAATAAACGGTGACGATGCCAGGGTGTGAAAACAATACAGAGCAAACCCATCACATTCACTATTGCCATCGCGATGGAAGCACAGGTCTACGAATTCATCAGGTTGTGCAGTCAGATGTATTTCACTACTCGTCAATGGCATTGTATCGCCGGCAGTCGTCCAGTATGAGACACTTATACCTGATCCATCTTGTACAAGAAAAAATGTGATATCCAATGTACCGTCCTGGTCCGCATTGTAATAGTCTTTGGAACCCGGCACAAAAGTAAAGTCGGCTCCACTTTCGGGATGAGAAATCACCTGATGATCAAAAAATTCAAACTCCAATTCAGGACAAAATACCTGTGCGCATGACTCCGATGAGAGTATCGCGATATAGTGAGTGATTCCTTCATCATCAATGAAGTGTACCGTTTTCATCGTATATCCGTCTTCTCCTGCAGTGAGGCGTAGTATGTCCTGGCCAATCGTGAGCTCAGCATAAAACACAGGATTTGTCTGCAGACTCGGTGGAATATCCTTTGGATCCTTCACGCACGACGCGATCAAAACCGAGAGGAGGAGACTTAGGGTAAAGTGATTCTTCATGGTGCAGAAATTACTGTTGGTTGATTTGATATGACATGGAAAGTTGTGGAGAAATACCGTGCGACTTCACCTGGAATTCATATAGACTATTGTCCTTTGGACTTTGTACCGTATGCGTGATCGGAATTCGTACAATCGCTGCGAGTTGTAATCTGCGCGTGAGATGTGATCTGATGCCAACTGTCCCCTGCAACGAAAACTTATTCATATCCTTGGTGGACAACCACACATCATTGGAGACTGTGATGACAGGTGTCTCTATCTGTCCTTGTTCCATACTTTCTATATCACCGCGTGCTCCATACAAGTACTGTCCAAGCAACCCGAAACAGAACAGGTTCTTTCCTCTCTTGAGTCCAATCTCGGTAGAAGCATATGCAGAAAACAGCTTTTCTACCTCAAGCTTGTGGTTCTGATTGATTACAGAAAATCCATATTGCTGAGATGTGGATACTTTGATGTAAGTAAAGCCGCCATCCAACTTCGAAAAACCAGCATCTGCTCTGAGCTGCATCTGTGGCGTCATTCTGTATGTGGCATATCCCCCAATCTGATAGCCGTATCCTGTCTTCAATGTGCTTTTCATGAACAGGTTGCCGGCAGGAAACCATGCTGCAGAGACGCCGTAGTGTACTTTGTTAAAATGAACTCGCCGGGCAGAAGGAATTATTGGAGTGGTTTCAACGACCTTGCGATGATTGACAGAAAGCGATGCATCAGGGGTATTCAAAAGGTCCTCATCATGACTCCATTGTGTACGTTGATGAGTTTCGCTTTGATCAACCTGCGTACCCTGATTATCTTCTGTAAGTTCAGATATCTGATTGTGTTCAGTAGCGGATATGACCTCGCTTTCAGGAGCCGTCTCTAAAGAGTTTGATATTGTTGTGAATTGAGACTCAGATTTATTCAGGAGAGATGCGCTTGCAATGTCATTAGTCGAAGAGGTCTTGATGTTCTCGTTTTGCTTAGTCAGCGCTTTTTCCTTTTTAGAAAGCGTATTATGCGAAAATGATTCGAGAGGATTTGTTGAAGTTGATTTACGCGTATGTGCTGATGCATTTGTAGAATTTGATACTTCTGTATTATGAGACTTTAGTTCATCGTTTGTTTCGGTCTGTATGCCAGAGCCAGGATTTTCTATACCAGAACCAGAATTTTCAACCTCGGTGCTTTCAAGATCAGTACTTTCTATCTCTTGTTGGTCTGTGGAGATTGTAACACTCTCCTGAGATGGTGCTGAGCGAAAAGCAGACTCCTGACTGGAGTCTGAATCAAAGAATCTTTCCACAGCAGGAGCATCACTGAATGATGAGATGACTCCATATCCGGCCATGAGCAGTCCACTACAGCCTAGGAAAAACCAAAGCACATTTCTGCGCCGGGGCTTTTTCTTACTGAACAGGATCGCTCTAAAGTCGGCTTCGTGCTTTGGATCCACAGGATAGCGAGTTGCATCCAGGATATCACGGAGTTGTTGGTATTGTGATTTCATATCTTGATCGTAGTGATATTTCGTTTTGAGAATGTTGCGAGTTTTTTTCTGAGTGTTTTTCTGGCTTCTGATAAATACCATTTAGAAGTTCCTTCAGTCATACCGAGTTTTTCTGCGATTTCTTTATGAGGGTAGTCGTCGATAGCATGCAGATTGAACACCTGGCGCTGTATCTCCGGAAGACTATTGATCATCTCGAGCAGGTATTCAGCATTCAATTCCAGGTCACCGGTATTCAGATCAGAGCTCGAGTGCTCCATATGATTCCCGGTAAAATCTGTCGGCATGCTGAGGGTACGATGTTTTCTGGTCCTGCGATAGGTATCTATCATATCATTGATAATCACACGCCGTGCCCACAACATGAATGCCTCTTCTGACTGAAACTCATGCTTATTCAAACCCTTCAGAACTTTGTAAAAGCCGCTGTTGAACAAAGCACCCGCATCATGATCAGTGCTTTCATAGCGTCTGCATATTCCAAGCAACCGGGAATAGCAAAGCCTGTACAGTTGCATCTGCGCATCTGTATTCTCATGCTCGCACAGCCTGATCAGTTCAACGGTGATACCCATGTACATTCTAAAACGACAAACATTGCAAAAGGATCACACTGCTTGTCTGTTTTCATCAGTGGAAGTTTGATTCAAATGATTTGCACTCCTTCACAATCCTTCCAGTTCGAATCATTCTTCCTTAGCTATTCTTCTACTCTGTGTTCTTTACTTGTTATTTAAAAATCGGCTCTCCTTTTTCTCCTGGCTCAACTTTCCCGAGACCCTGGAAAACCCAAGTTTTACCCTCAAAATCAACGGTTTTTCTCAATGAAGGGTATTCATTGTCAATACGTGCACATTTCTCCATAGGTTGGGACATTTCAACCCAAAATATGCAATACAAATGCATATTTTGCCAGTAGTCTGACGTTCCTGGCGGTTTAAGGCTGGGTACGACAGGGCTTAACCATAAGAACACAAAGCAATTCATGTCCAATATCCCACTTGCAGAGCGGATGCGACCGCGAAAACTCGATGACATCATTGGTCAAAACCACCTATTGGGCCCAGAAGGGGTGTTGCGCCGGGGCGTGTTGAGTGGAAAGATTCCTTCTATGATTTTCTGGGGACCTCCGGGTGTGGGGAAAACTACCCTGGCTCGAGTGATTTCGCAGGAACTCAAACGGCCGTATGTCGCCCTCAGCGCAGTCAATTCTGGGGTAAAAGACATCAGGGAAGCAATAGATAAGGCAAAGAGCCAACGTTTTTTTGACCGGCCAAATCCGATCCTGTTCATTGATGAAATCCATCGTTTTAGCAAGTCACAGCAAGATTCTTTACTTGGCGCTGTCGAAGATGGGACCATCACCCTCATCGGCGCAACGACTGAGAATCCCAGTTTTGAAGTGATCTCAGCTTTGTTGTCTCGCTGCCAGGTGTACATTCTGAATCATCTTTCGAAAGAAGAACTCTTAAGTCTTGTGGAAAGAGCGTTGCAACAGGATGAAGAACTCAAGTCACGCGAGATAGAGGTGTTTGAATCAGAAGCGTTGCTCCAATATTCTGGTGGCGATGCCAGACGTCTGATGAATGTCCTTGAACTCCTGGCACAGTCAACCGATGGCAAACTGATCATCACCAATGACAATGTCACGAATGCCGTGCAGCGCAATATCGCTTTGTATGACAAAGGAGGAGAACAACATTATGATGTCATCTCTGCTTTTATAAAGTCGATGCGTGGTTCCGATCCAAATGCTGCCGTGTACTGGCTTGCACGGATGCTGGAAGGAGGGGAGGACATTAAATTCATTGCAAGAAGAATGGTGATCCTCGCAGCAGAAGACATCGGACTTGCAAATCCCAATGCTTTGCTTATGGCCAATGCTTGTGCTCAGGCTATTCAGTTTGTCGGACTCCCGGAAGCACGGATTATTTTAGCTGAAGCAGTGATCTATCTGGCAGTGTCTCCAAAAAGTAATTCTGCATACATGGCAATAGAACATGCTCTTGCTGAAGTACAGAAGAGTGGCCCTCTTTCCATACCACTTTCAATCCGCAATGCACCAACGCAACTGATGAAGCAATTGAACTATGGCAAAGAATATCAATACGCACATGACTACGAAGGAAATTTTGTTGCCCATGAATTTATGCCTGAAGAGATCAGTAAGATGATGCTATATGAGCCTGGTGCGAATATGTCAGAACAGAAATACAGGGAGATGCTGCACAGATATTGGAAGGAGAAGTATGGGTATTAGATTCTCGATTGTCAATTCTCAAGGAAGACAAGAACTCTGAAATCCGAAGATGATGCGAGAAATACTTTGGACTTCGATATTTAAAATAGCTATTAAAAAAATCTGGGATCGACCTTGCGGTTTACCTGCCTTTAGCATGGCGTTCGCAGAACCCGAAAGTTTACCTGCCCACAGGCATGGCTTCGTAGAAGCAGAAATTAAAATATCGAATATCAAAGTCCGAAATCCGAAGTTGAAGAATGCGAGAAAAGGTCAAAAAAAAGGTGTCAGGATACCCTAACACCTTTTTTTATCAATCAAATTGAATCAATCAATCAATGAATCAACGAATCAATCAATCCTCAGCTTTAGCATCATCATCGTCATCATCCGCGTCTTCATTCCAGATATCACGTACGCATACATATTTGCCATCACGTTTTTCGTAGACAGCGACATACTTGCCACGGCTGCGCTCATTGCCATCCTTTCCTGTGACAACAGAAGCACCAACTTCTACCAGGAGATCGCCATCAGCAAAAACATCAAGGACTTGAAACTTAATTGTAGCCCCTGACGTATCAGATGCCATTTCATCCGTGATCTGTTTGCGTAACGCATCCTTGCCTTTTACAATCGGTCCGCCATCAGGTAAACGCTGAGCGTCATCAGCATAATATGCAAGGATACCATCGACATTCTTTGCATTAGATGCTTTTGCATAAGCGTCTTCCATAGCCTGGATTTCGGTGCGTGCTGCTTCGAGATCGACCTTCTCTTCGGGAGCGGCGGCGGGTGGCTGGCAGGCAATCAACAGACTGCAAAATCCAGCGAGGAGAAAAAATACTGTGTTCTTCATTTTGTGTTGTTTGTAATAAATAATAAATAATACGGCAGGCTCATGCCTTCTGAATTGCAATTTTTATTGGCGATCTGCGGCGATCACTTTGGCACTGATACCACTCAGATCTTCGCGATACTCCCAAATCTCACGCTCAATTCCTTCTGTCGATGCCATCCATTCCGACATAAATTTTGTCCAGCTACCAGCACCATGGACTTCATCAAATTTCTTGTCAAACGCATTGTCATCACTCATCCATGAATATTTATCAAAGAACCAGACAATGGCAATATCATCACCTTGTTTAGTACTACCGAGTTCATTGATGTAGATCCCATAACTGTCTTCAGGAAACTTCTGTGCATATACCTTATTAACCTGTCCAAGAAGCGCCATAATTTTTTCGAAGCTATTGCGTTCGACATCGACTTGCCAAACCATGAGTTTGCTCACTTCAAAGTCCTTAGGAAACCGTGACAGTTCTGTATCGAATTTCCAATACACGGTATTCGTCTGTGGCAAAATGTATGGTACCACATTTCCTGTCCAGTCCAGATTATGTGCATTATCATTCGGTCTCATGTCAAGGGCACTCCACCTGGTAGGTCCCATAGCATAGATATATTTTCCGGAGTTGACTCCACTCACAATTGAATACACGCGTACTCCATATGGACCGGCCCCGTGATATTTTTTGTTGTGTGCGCCGAGGAGTGATTCGAATTGCAGCACCTTGTCCGGTGCAGGAGTGAACATGTGGTTCTCGAAAATCAGGTATTCGGTGTCCTGCGCCCCGAGAATCAATGGGCAAAGGAGCAATAGCAAAAAGAGATTTTTCATAACTATTGAAATTTTAGGTGATAAAATCGACTCTCCATAGTGTGTGGACAGGAAGTCCGAAAGAAAATTATCAAGGAATCTCGTTTCCGGTAAATAGCCTCTGATATTGAAAACGCGGGCAAGCTACTCAATTGCTGCAATTCTTTGGATTGCTACTGTGAGGAAGATGAAGCAAATTCAGATCACAGCAATTCTCATACTTTTGACCAACATTCACGATGAAAACAGCCATGCAATATGCTTCATACTGAGATAGCCGAAAGTAACGTATTGATCGAGGAAAGCGCACGTCAGTTTGCTGAGACATACATCAGACCGCACGTGATGGAATGGGACGAAGCCCAGCATTTTCCTATCGATTTGATGAAGAATCTGGGTGCGCATGGGTTCCTCGGAGTCCTTGTCGACGAAAAATATGGAGGTGCAGGACTTGGCTATCAGGAATATATCACAGTGATCACCGAGATTGCTAAGGTCTGTGGTTCTATCGGACTCTCAGTTGCCGCGCATAATTCTCTCTGCAGTGGACACATCAACCAATTTGCATCAGAAGGGCAAAAGATGCAGTACCTGAGCAAGCTTGCAACGGGTGAATGGATTGGCGCGTGGGGCCTTACGGAACCGAATACCGGCAGCGATGCAATGCGGATGAAATGTGTCGCCGTGAAGGATGGAGATCATTATGTCATCAACGGTACGAAGAGTTGGATTACTCATGGTATCTCTGGTGATGTGGCAGTTGTGATTGCGCGCACTGGGGAGCTATTGGACAGTAAAGGCATGACAGCATTTATTATTGAACGCGGGACACCAGGATTTAAAGCAGGCAAAAAAGAAAATAAACTCGGTATGCGCGCATCAGAAACGGCAGAGATGATCTTTGAAGATTGTCGCGTGCATAGAGATCAAATTATCGGCGCAGAAGGAGATGGATTTGTACAAGCAATGAAAGTCCTCGATGGTGGACGGATCAGTATTGCCGCATTGTCATTAGGCATCGCTAAAGGTGCGTATGAGTGCAGTGTGAAGTATGCGAAAGAACGAGAACAATTCGGAGAAGCGATCATCAACTTCCAGGCAATTGGATTTAAGCTCGCTGACCTTGCTACCAAAATACAAGCGGCAGAACTCCTGACCCGTAAAGCTGCATATCTGAAGAACCGTGGAGAAAAAGCCACCACACTCGCTGCGATGGCGAAATATTATGCTTCAGAAGTGGCGGTACTTGCCGGCAATGAAGCTGTGCAAATTCACGGAGGCTATGGCTATACGAAAGATTTTCCTGCGGAGAAATATTATCGCGACTCAAAACTCTGTACGATAGGAGAGGGGACGTCGGAGATTCAGAAGCTTGTTATCAGCAGGGATATTGTTAAGGGCTGAGTATTCTCGATTGTCGATTCTCTATTCTCAATTGGAAAAAGGACTGATTGACTGATTGATATATTATTGAAGACTGGAGGACTGAGGACTGGCGACTGTGGACTGATTGATTTATTATTGAGGACTGAAGACTGAGGACTGCGGATTGCGGACTGGCGACTGTGGACTGTTATCTAATTTGTCAACTTTAGCGCGTGATCTAGTCGTTGGGCCACATTGTCCCAATTGATGATGTTGAACAGCGTATCCACAAAGTCGCCGCGTTTATTTTTGTATTTGAGATAATACGCATGCTCCCACACATCGATGACGAGAAGTGGAATTACTCCCCATTGCGTCAGTTTTTCGTGGTTTTCACACTGCAATATCACCAGGCTGTCGGAATAGGGCTGGTAACCAAGGATTCCCCAGCCGTTGCCATCGACATTTTTTGAGGTGTGTCCGATGTATGCTTTGAGCTTTTCAAAACTGCCAAAGTGCTTTTCAATCCGTCTACTCAGTTCTCCCGTCGGTACGGATTGTTTGTTGGCAAGGTTGGTCCAGAAGATGGAATGGAGAATGTGCGATGAAAAGTGCAGGGCAAGTTTCTTTGTCCAATAATCTACTGTTTCGAAGTTGGTGCTGTCAAGAGCGGCTTTGATGTTCATTAAATCCGTGTTTGCCCCCTTCACCGCTCCTCCGTGATGAAAGGTATAGTGCAGATGCATTGTCTCCGCATCCATAAATGGCTCCAACGCATCTTCCGCGTATGGCAAGGATTTGAGAACAAAGTTTCCATTTTCATCTATAAGCTTGTCCAATCCATTTTGATTTATGCTGGCAGCAAGCATGGAATTTGAGGGAAGGATAGATGCGCCACCGATGATGACACTGTTTTGCAGAAATGTTTTTCTGTCCATGTCAAAAAATATTTAACCAAAGTAAGCTAATTAAACCTGAGGTCAGAATTACAACAAAAGCGATGTATTTGGACTTGATCCTGAACAGCACAAACAGTGCAACCGCAAACAGGCCATACGTAAATGCTTCTGTAATGCTCAGCCTGAAGAGTTGAATCGCCGTGAGTGCAATCAAGCCAATGACGCCCACTGTAACCCCATCCAGAAAATTGTGCAACGATGGATTCTGTATGATTTTTTCCATGAATTGGTGCCCAACTAAAGTGAATGCAAAGGCTGGTAGAAATATGGCGACAGTAATAATGACTGCACCTAACCAGCCACCTGCGAAAAATCCTACGAACGTAGAGAAAATGATAAGCGGTGCGGGAAGAATACCTGAAAGCGCGATACCATCCAGAAATTGTGCGTTAGTCATCCACCCATAATTGACAACTGCATCCTGTTGTATAAATGGTATCACGGTGTATGCTCCCCCGAAAGTGAGTAGACCTCCCTTCAGTCCGGTAAAGAAAATTGCAAGTGGCGAAGCTTGGCTAAAACCAGCATTTATCATAGCGCCCGAGATGGAAGTGGGTCGTTCAAAAATTTCCGGAGTGTACATCATGACACACGTAATGATCAATGCAATACCGACAAGTAATATGGATATCGTGCTCCTTTTTTTCCATAGCACATACGTTATCCCTGCAACAGGCAAGACGATAAAAAAGCTGAGGCCAAATACATATGCGATGAACGCGCCTGCCGCAATGATGAACAACTCTTTATTCACAAGAGCATGTGTGCCAATGCGATGCACAGCTCTGAAAATGAGCGCGATCACAGCAATCTGGAACCCGAGAAAAACTGCCTGCAATGCCGGTGACTGTACTCCGAACTGTACATAAAACCATGTCAGCAAGAGCATCAGGAGAAGTCCGGGCAACATAAAGCCAAGCCCTGCCAGAAAGCCACCCCATCTTCCACCGGCCAGCATTCCAAAATATACACAGAGTTCATGCGCTTCAGGTCCAGGTAAAACCTGATAAACAGCAAGAGCCCGGTTGAAATGTTCTTTTGAGATCCACTTTTCTTTATCTACAAGTTCATCCCGGATCATGGCAATCTGGGCAACAGGCCCGCCCCATGCAAGGCAACCAAACTTCAGAAAGCGCAGGAAGATCTGCGTTTTCGTTTGATGTATTGAAGAGCTTACCATGAAATGTCGCTTGCGCTCATACTGCTATTTGTGGATTCCAGGTATGTCGTTCATCTGAGACAAATTTTACCCAACTATATAGCGCTTCATAAATTTTCATGCCGACTTTCAGCATTTCATGATCATCCTTGATGTTGTAAGAAAGTCCTGCGGAAATCGCCCAAAGCCCTGCTGATTGCGCAGCCAGATCAAAACGATCCGTGTCTGCTGCACGCACAATGAGAGCAAGTTGGAGAAGTGCAGGGTCTTTGAGTGCATGTTTTTTCAGGATGGTGTCAAACGTGCAGTATTCTCCTTCGTGTGAATACTCGACACCGGGAATATCATAGGGAATTGCATTGAGTTCCTTTGCTTTATTCAACACTTGTTCTGTGGGAACATAGATGAACTCGGCTTCTTTATCCACGAAGTTTTGAATTAGCCAGGGACAAGCAATCCGGTCGATCTTTGGGCGGGCACGGGTGATCCATTTCATTTCTGATAGAATTAATATTCCATTTAGTATTCAATTGTAAGATCGTCAAACATTGTAGCCGCGTCAGACTTTGTCCAACAACCTACCTTTCCATCTTGTGAGAATGTCGTGTCCCGCACTTTGAAAATTTCACGATCGTTCAGAGACACGCTGAAGAGGTCGTCTTGTGCGATGAGCTTCAGGACGTTCCAGCCGCTACCCAGGGCCGGCACCTTCACACCATAGCTTTTGCCTTTGTCCACCATGGGTAAGTCCATTCTCACGCCGTTCTCGACTTTGTACAGCACGACATTATCTTCAAGCGGGTTGGCTCTTACGATGTAGTAATTGTCCTTATCCAAAAATCTCCACACAAGACCACCGCCTTGGTCTTTGTTGCCACTGATCGCTTTAATTTTTACTGAAAGCGAAAGGTTTTTTGTTGTCAACGTATCCAAAACGGCGATATTAAAATGTTTTGAAGGATTCGCGTTTTGCAATTGAGCCAGCACAAAATGATCTCCATCGGACCTCACCTCCCATCTTGTATTTCCCTCGCCGGTAAAATACTGTGACCAGAAAGGAGGAAGACTACCGGGAGAATAAGCTTCAAAATCAAAAACGATTTTTTTCGAAAAGTCTGGAGCAGGGTTATCAGTCATCGTAGAGGTAGATTGTTCCGAAATTTCAGATATGCCCGTCGGTTCTTTAGTGAAAGGATTTACGCATGCTGCAATCAACAAGTACAGCATGACGGGTTGCCGGAGGTCGATTGTTAATTTATGCATCATCAACTTCATAAAGGCGTAATTGCGAATGTAAATATGACAGCGTTGCCAGACTGAGAATAGTACAGAATTAACTTTTTGTACGGGGATTACTTTTCCAGAGACTTTTTTTGAATGTCGATGGGTTCTGGCCGGTATGTTTTTTGAAAATGCGCGTGAAGTGGCTTTGATCGGAGAAGCCTGTCAGATAGGCGATTTCGGTAAGTGAATAGTCCGGGGAATGCATAAGCTGAATAGCTTTTTCGATCCGTAGTTTACGGATGTACTCACCAAAAGACAGGCTCTCAAAGTATTTCGAAAATTCCCTTGATAGGTAAGATGGATGCACATCGAGATCTTTTGAAATATCTTTTAAGCTCAGGGCAAGATTTGTATCGATTTGATCCTGAATGATTTCTTTCAACTCCTTCGCCCATGCCGGAGTACTTTTTTTGGCGCCTGATTTCCGTTGTAAAAACTGATGGAAGACATCCAATAGCAGAAGTTCAAACGGACTTTGTGTGTGTTTTTCCTGTTGCAGATGTTTCGCCCAGCTATATAAGGCATCATAGATCATCATGCCGCGTTCAAGAAGTTGATAGTCATCCGTAATGTTGTGAGCAAGACCTGCAGAGATCGCCCAAAGACCGCTGGATTGATTGGCAATATCGTGTCTGTCTGTATCAGCGCCACGGACAATCACAGCCATTGCATGTATAGCGGTGTCGTTGATGTCAAACTTTTCAATAAAGTAGTCGAATGTGCAACGGTCATTGTAATGGGTGAACTCCACATCAGGAACATCAAATGGAGTGGCGTTAAGTTCTTTTGCTTTGCTCAATACTTCATTGAACGGGACGTAGATGATTTCTGCATCTTTGTCAATGAAGCGTTTGATCAACCATGGGCAAGCGATACGATCGATTTTTGGCCGGTCTCTTGTGATCCATTTCATAGAGAAACTTTCAACGGGGATTCTGATATGTTCGTTTCAGATCCTGAAGTTATACCGCACTTTGGCCAGTATTTGTCTGTTCTGTAATGTCCATCCCTCACCAGGTTCATCTCGCGAGTTATGATTAAAGACAAGAAATGCATCGCCGAGAGGACTAAAGATCCAGTGAATGCGCGCGTTTAAACCTACGGCTTTGCTTTCAGTGTCATATTGTACAAAGCTATTGATCTGGAGATCAGGAGTCACATTGAAACGCACAAGGAAACCAGCGAATGTTTGATCAAAATCTCCCTCTGGTAATCGTCCACTATTGTGTTTGCCAGTCAACTCAAATGCGACAAAGGCGGATGGATTCCATTTTGCGGTGAGTGCTACCTCATGCAATCTGCCGTCGTAGAATGAACCAAACCACCATGTCGCCTGACCATGTAATTTGCGCTTTGCTGCAAATTCTGCTTCGAGTCGGTAGCGTGTAAAATGGTAAGACCCAACAGGAAGTAAGATGCCGTCTTCAATCTCAAAGGGCTCTCCAAGTTGTTCTCCTTGCGGATTGAAATTAAATTCAAACCGGTCGCCACTCTCGAACCGCCAATTGACAGGTGCAAGAAAAACACTATAACTCTGCCAGCCTCCATCCAATCCGGCAATGTAGGTCAGGTAGAATTCATTGAACATCTGACGGAGCCAAGGCAACTTCGGCCTTGGTGCATACGTGACTCCAGCTCTTACATAATGGATGCCGCGACGTGGCACAAATCCAAGGGAAGGATCAAAGTCCTCACCAATCCTGGCATAACTCAACACAATGTCCCATAGGTCATTGGGATAATCCAGCTTGAATCCAAGTGCAGATCGGTCGCCATCAAGATCATCACGATGTGCCAGGAGTCCCCAGCCTCCAAACAAGAAATTCTTGTTACCCTGGAATCGTGTAGTTTGAAATGTAAAGTCGGCTCCGGACATCCAGCTTCCAGTTCTACTCAGTGGGTCACCAAAGGAAGCGATCATACCGAATGAACTTTCGCGGAAGATATTTTGGCGTACACGCATCACACTCATTGTACTTCCGCTCAGCGTATCCTCAGGTGATGTGTAATCTCCTGTATGGGTCACTAATCCACCGAATGCAGTTTTGCCTACGCGTCCATTCAATTTTGCGCCAGCATCGACGGGTACTGCGTTTCCGTCATGTAATCCAATCTGTCGACTGAAAAAAGGAAGCAACGTACTGCTACCTGTACCAAGGCCAAACTCAAAGATGTCCGAACCTTCAAGAAAGAATGATCTCTTTTCCGGAAAGAAAAGAGGGAATCGGGTGAGATTCGTTTGTCTTGTGTCAACTTCCGTTTCCGCAAAGTCTGTACTCACCGTCATCGTGGCGAGCACGTTTGGACTCAAACGCTGACTTACATCCAGGCTTGGCTCAAAGGAAAAGTCCGTATTGCCATTATTGCCGGTACGCATGATGCCACTCACCAGCGATGGACGGATATTCAATCCTATACCATAGTCAAAGGCCGGAAGATTTGTCAAATTACCGGAACGGCTGGTTTGAATAAACCACTGGTCGCGTTGCACATTTGCCCAGCGTATGGTCTCCTGATTGCGTTGAATACGGCGTTCCAGATTAAATCCCCATGTAGTCAATCCTTTTTTGAAATTGATACTTTGGATCGGAATGCGGATTTCTACTGACCACCCGTGATCATCTCTAGTCGTCGCGGCTTCCCACACAGCATCCCAGTCGGCATTTTCGGACTCACCACGATTTGACACAAGAGCATCGTATCTGGCACCGTTCGCATTCACCGCAAGGATGTAACCGGACTGCCCATCGAGATAGGGATCAATGACTATCCGGATATGGTCTTCTTCATCAAGGGCAGCATCTCTCAGTTTGGAAAAGCTGACGATATGATCCGGAGATTCTTCACAGCGCACACCAATGAAGATTGCCCGGGGATGCGCAAGTACACGCATTTCCGTACGAGCAGATGGGACGGCACCTTCCCGCGGTACGATAGTCCGGAGATCTGATGTGACAGGGGCATTACTCCAATCCGCTTCATCAAGTTTGCCATCAATTTTAAGGGTACTGATGAGGGCTCCTGCAGCAAGAGATGGACGCTCCGGATCTTGCGCCTGTATGCCTGTCGCTATGAGCAGAAGCAAAAAGAGAACTTTCGTGTACTGTACCGGATAAATACTCACTGTGCCAATAGTCAGCGAAAGCACTGTTGATTGCCTGATTAGCATTACATCCTGATTTCCATAAAAGGCAATGATGCCGCAAATACAAGATTGACCAAAGTCCTAAATTATAATTTATACTTATAAAGTTTCGCAATTGTCGAGTGATACTCTTCCTCTGTTTTCAGGTAATGTACCAATGCATTCTGATAAAAACTCATTTCCAGGAAATATCCGATCGTCGTGATTTCACCTAATGCCAATGCTTTATCGAGCAGAGATGTATTGCTGATGACGGCAAGAGCAATTTGATATTGATCAAGAGATGCTCTTAGTGCTTCTTGCCTCTCGTATAGTGCCCGTATTTCATAGTAGTGCGCATTCCGGTGATCCTCCAACTGAAGACTTCCAGACAACACCTCTGACTTCCTAAATTCCATCTGGTTTTTGTGTTCCCAGAGTGGGAGTGTGATACCAGTATGAATCCCGTGAAAACGCTGTCCAAGTATGCCCTGATATCGATAGCCAGCTTGAAATTTTGGTAAGCGTAATGCCTGACTCAACTCAACCTGCCTTTCTGCAATTGCAATTTCCTGTTCGAGCGCCTGTCGGACAGGATCAACTGCTTCAAACTCTCTTTCTATCTGTTCAAAAGAAATCGTCTGTTGAAACGGTGGATATACAGTATCAGAAAATGTGATGGCTTCACCACCATTGATTTCTGTCAGGTGAGTGTTGAGGGCGTTTACTGCAATCGTATTTTCCTTCATCAATTGACTGAGTTCAAGTAACTGAAGCCTTACTTTGTTCAGATCAAGGATGTTGCCTTCACCCTGATCCAGCTTCCTTTGAAAATCCCGTTGTAATGCATCCAGTGACTGCTCACGACGGGTGAATTGCTTTTGCAATTTATTACGCCAGACCAGTTCAATACAGGTGAGTTTGGCATCAAGAAGTACATCCTGACGCTGGGCAGCAATGAGATATTGTGAACTGGCGGACTGCGCATCGGCCACCATACGGCGTTTCTTATATGCCGTTGGAAAGTCAAAGGATTGCGTGGCCAATAGCTCTGTCTGGTTCCCTGCAGTTTCCGGCGAACCAAAGAGATATTGGTACTGTATTTCAGGATTTGGCAATGTCAATCCGGTTCGATACTGCAGATTCCGCGCTTCCCAGTATTGACGGCCAGCAGAGAGTGATGTATTATTTCTTTCAATAGAGGATAACACTGCTTCGAAATCCGATTGCCCCTTCACATGTACAGAAATATTCTGTAGCAGAAGTGTGACAACAAAGATCTTTATGGTTACATGCATTCTCATTTCTTTTTTGAATTCGTGAGGTAATAGACGATGGGTATAATAAAAATGTTCAGCAGTGTGGATGTGAGCAGACCGCCTAAAATGACTTTGGCCATCGGACTCTGAATCTCGTTGCCTGGAAGATCGCCAGCAATCGCAAGTGGAATGAGTGCAAGGCCGGCTGTGAGCGCTGTCATCAAAATTGCCGAGAGACGATCTTTTGAGCCTATTGTCACTGTATCATAAAGCGAGTTTCCTTCTGCGAGCAACGTCTTATAGCGCGAAACCAACAGGATACCATTTCGCGTCGCCACTCCGAACAAGGTGATGAAACCAATGATGGCAGGGATACTCAGGATCCCAGAGGTAATCCAGATACTGAAGACACCACCGATCAACGCAAAAGGCAAATTCAGCATGATGATTGAGGCGATTTTCATATTCTTGAATTCCTGAAAGAGCAAGAGAAAAATCACCATCAGCGAAAGCAGGGAAGTGGCAAACAAGGTTTTCGACGCTGCGGCTTCAGATTCAAACTGACCTCCATATTCGATATGATATCCTTCAGGCAACTGAATATTTGTGCTGATTGTCTGTTGAATTTCCTCTACGGCGCTCCGCTGATCACGTCCGGCGACATTGACGGAGACGACCGTTTTGCGCTGTACATTTTCGCGATTGATCGTGTTTGGGCCTGAGGTGCTCACGATATCAGCGACGTAGTGTAACGGAATTTTCTGTCCGTCCGCTCCATCGATCAAAGAGTTTCGGATGTTCTCAATCGTACCTCTGTTCGCTTCATCAAATCTCAAAATCAAATCGAAGCTTCTGGTGCCCTCATATACCTCTGAGACTTTTTCTCCAGCGTACGCAACATCCACAAATTCGTTGAACGTACCGATCGGGATACCATAATGATTGAGCATGTCCCGTTTGGCTTTGATTTGCACTTGCGGGATATCAATCTGCTGCTCCACACTCAGATCGACGAGTCCGTCAATTCCGGTGATCGCGTTTTTGATTTCGTTTGAAAGTGTAAAGAGCTTGTTCAGATCTGTTCCAAAAATTTTGATCGCGATGTTTGCTCTCGTGCCTGAAAGCATGTGATCGATACGATGCCCGATAGGTTGGCCTATCGTGATATTTGCTCCAGAGACACCTGTTAATTTTGCCCTGACATCCTCCATAAATTCGTCACGGCTCCGGTCCTTAAGCGTAAATGGGGCATCAATTTCAGCGGCATTTACACCCTGTGCATGCTCATCCAATTCAGCCCTGCCAGTGCGCCGTGTTGTCGTGTTTATTTCCGGAATAGACAGTAGCTCCCGCTCGATCTGCACACCGATTTTATTACTTTCCTCAAGCGAAATACCGGGCAAGCTCACAGCGGAAATGACCAGTGAGCCTTCGTTGAATTCCGGTAAAAAGCTCCTTCCCAGTCCGGTAAGGACAAATATCGCAGCGATAAGCAGGAGCAATGAAACAAGAAGTACTGCGGCTTTTGTCTTCATCACCAATTTCAACAACACCGTATACCCATTTTGTAACCGCCGTACCAACCAGCTTTCCCCATGCTGCCGTTTTAGCATGTTTTCGTTAGACAATAAATAACTCGCTAGTACCGGAGTGAGTGTGATAGAGACGACCAGCGAAGCAAATAATGAAACAATAAATGCAATCCCAAGTGGTGCTAGAAGTTTACCCTCCATCCCTGAAAGGAAGAATAACGGCACAAAAGCAACGATGATGATGAATGTCGCGTTGATGATACTTGTCCGGATTTCCACAGATGCATCAAACACTACTTGCAAAGTAGGCTTGCGCAGATCCGCGGAAAGATTCGCATTTTGCTTTAGTCGCTTGAACACATTTTCCACATCGATGATCGCATCATCGACAAGGACACCAATGGCAATTGCCATTCCACCGAGACTCATGGTGTTGATTGTAAAGCCAAGCCAACGCAATGTGAGAATAGCGACGATGAGCGAGATCGGGATTGCCAGCAGTGAAATGGCTGTGGCTCTCCAGTTCATCAGAAACAGAAAGAGAATGATCACCACAAAGATGCTGCCCTCGATCAATGTTTTGTTGATATTACTAATCGATGCGTTGATAAAATCGGCTTGCCTGAAAATGCGCGTATTGATTTGAATGTCCGGAGAAAGATTCTCGCTCAGGTCCGCAATAGCATCATCGATCGTCTGTGTGAGCGTAAGTGTATTTGTGTTTGGCTGTTTCATAACCGTGAGGATGACAGCAGGATTGCCACGCAGTGAACCATCACCGATCTTCGGCGCGGCACCGATTTTCAACTCCGCGACATCTTCGATTTTGATCGCACGGCCTTCACTTGTCTTGATGACCGATTTACCGAGTTCTGTCAGGTCACTTGTACGGCCGATGCCGCGCACGATGTATTCGTTACCATATTCATTCAGAAAGCCCCCCGACGAATTTGTGTTTGCGCCTTCACATGCCTCAAGCAATTCGGTAAGCGAGACACCGTAATAATGCATTTTTTGGGGTGAGGCCAGAATCTGGTACTGCTTGTATTCTCCTCCAATTACGACAACCTGTGCAACCCCACCTGTCGCAAGTAAGAGAGGTCGAATATTCCAGTCAGCAATCGTACGGAGTTCCATTTGGGATGTACTGTCTGCAGTAAGACTTATAAGCATGATTTCACCCATGATACTTGATTGCGGGGCCATCGTAGGATTACCGACACCTTGTGGCAAACGTTCGGTGATAGCGCTGATTTTTTCATTCACGATCTGACGTGCTTTGTAGATATCGGTATTCCATTCGAATTCTACCCACACAATGGAAATTCCTGCAGATGATGAACTCCTGACCCTACGCACATTGGTTGCGCCGTTTACTGATGTTTCAATTGGAAAGGTGACGAGTTTCTCTACCTCTTCAGGAGCCATACCATGTGCTTCTGTCAGTACAACGACGGTCGGGGCTGTGAGATCCGGGAAGACATCTACTTCCATCCGTGTTGCGACGAACGTACCGAACACCGTCAGCAGTATCGTGGAGACGATGACAAGCAACCGGTTTTCAAGCGAGAATTGTATTATTCTGTTGAGCATTGTTCTGGTATTTATTAATGCTCATGTCCGTGCGCAGGCAACGTCCCTGAAGCAGTAGACAATTTAATTTGATATGCGCCCTCAGTCACCACACGCTCCCCATCTGTAACTCCTGAAAGTACCTGCACGTGCAACCCATCCGATGCACCGATTTTTACTTCGCGCTTTTGAAAACTCTCGCCCTCTGTCTGTACATAGACATAGAATATACCCTGCTCCTCGAGCAATGCAGAAACTGGAATAATCAGAGCCGGCGTAGAGGTTGATTGCAAGAAGACCTCGACTACAGAACCCGGGATAAAATTGCCCACATTGTCAATTTCGAATGTGACCGGGATAAATGGTGAATTAGCATCAGCGCTTTTACCATAAGACATCAACCTTCCATTCAATTGACGTGTGTTGAAGACTGCATCATTTCCCGGGATCTTGAAATTCGCTGAGGTAATTGCAGAGAGCTTTGGAAAGTATTTTTGCGAAACCTCTGCCTGCAACAATAGTTTTTTATTTTTTGAAATGGTAGCAAGTGGCTGTCCGGCAGATACATACTGACCATTCTCTACAGTGATATTTTTCAGAAATCCACCGATGGGCGCTGTGACATTCTGCCTGTTGCTGTTGAAACTTCTGTTGACCTTTACGGCATTCAATTGTGTCTGGGCTTGTTCATAGCGGAGTTTAGCTTCAATAAATTCTCTCTCGGAAATAATTTTGTCTTTGACCAATTCATTTGCCCGATCGAAATTCTTTTTTGATGCATCTACATCTGCTTCTGCTTTAGTGACATCAGCACTCAGGTTACTCTGTACGACCTCATTGCTCTTTATCGTGAATAGCGATGATCCTGATGCTATTGCGCTGCCGGGAATGTGACCACTTCCGGAGAAAGTGATAATGCCTCCGATCTGAGATGTCAGTACAGCCTCATCGCCGGGAGCTGAAATGATGCGACCACTCGTCCTGATGATTTCACTAAACGGTTGTACCTGTGCGGGTGCGTTTGCAAATTCAACTTTCCATGCCTGTTCTTTCAGATACGTGATATCGCTACCGCTACCAGTCTCGGAAGGTTGGTCGCTCATTGCGGCATTGGCATCTGGATACACACGTACATTTTCAATCGTGACAGTATCTGTGTATGCAGGTGAGACAATCTTAAAAATGAGGTTGTAGTCTCCTGTCTTCTCAGGGGTCATGCGCAGTCGAAAAATCCCAGGCACCTCGGGGGCATTTGCTGTAATCGCTTGCGTACCCGCGCTACCGATCAGGGAAAGTGTGACACTGCCGGTATCAATTGCCGTAAATAATTCTCCAAGTGCAGTGAAATGGGCGGCAAAGCGACTTTCTGTGCCAGTGATGAGTGGTTGAAATTCAACAAAGAGCTCTGTTTTATTCGTGTACAACGTATACACCAAAGGCTCTAAAGCAGGTTCTTCGGGTGTGATGTGATTACCATGTTCATCATGTGCATGTTTATTCTCAGCATCGTGCGGATGGTCATGACTATGGCATGCGACAATCAGGCTACCAATTATCAGGCAGAGGAATATCTTTTTCATTCTATTTGAAAATTGAAATCAGGAAATATTTCCGAAATCTTCGCTATGATGATGCATGCGATTCCGTACTAAAAAAAGAAAATGGAAGAGATTGCGACTAGTCATGTCGCTGTAGAAGATCAGGTTCTAGGAGGCTGCCAGATATCGCCGGCAAACATGATGGAGTGACAGTCTTGTGGTCGCGTGTTCAGATTTGTAGTCACTGTCGGGATGATTTCCGCGGCGGTGTTTTCGCCATAAGGCAACAGGAACACCGATTGTGCAACAGGACAACAATCATCATGATGATTATGAAAAGGCAGGTCGGCGTGGTTGTCGTGGTCATCGTCATGATGCTGATGATCGAGATAATGATCAGAGAGAAATGCGATAAAGCTCAAATTCTCTTGTTCATGTCGATGATCGTAGAAATGCATGACTAAGTTGCCTATACTACACATTGAAGCCACAAGGCGATCAGGCATTGCACTTGCCAGAATGCTTATTGATAGGAATATGGCCAGGCATTTCTTCATGAGAGGGGCCAAAGATAGTTTATTGTTTCCCAAATGTCGAAATGGCAACACAATGTATTCCAGATTGTCTTGTACTCAGAATCAGATCATAAGGGCAAAAGGTGATGGTGTCGCACAGGAAGTGGAGGCTATGGCTTTCACTCTTCTATTGAGCCCTGTTTACTTATTAACAATCCTTATTGAATTTTGAAGACCATCAAATAGCGCAGAACAATCTTCTTCTTTGTCCCTGCTATCATCCATAAAACTGATCTGGTAGAAAGTTGTGCCAACAGGAATCGCATAATTCCGGCTTCTTACTTTAATTGGTTTGCCAGCGGCAGACTTCATTGTAAAGGTGCCTACGAAGTATACTGTTCGTTGACCATCGATTTCCAACATCCTTGGTTCCTCCAAAAAAATAAAATCACTGAATAGAGATTTCATACTCTCTGCACTCTTCGCAATAGCGCGAAAGAAGCTTTCGAAATCCCGATTTGGATTTAATCGTAGCAGGACATTTATTGTAGGAATGAGTCCCGCACGTGTACTCGGGTCATATTTGTAATAAGATGCGACTGTCAATGAATTCTCATGATTCTCGATCATGACTTTTAGTTCATCTTCCTTAAGATCGAATTTGTTCAGGTTCTCGAGTACAGTGACATCTGTATTCTCCAGCCAATCCACTGGCTTTGCCATAGAGAAGCCATATGCTTCGATGCGCGAATCGGACTGGGAAGAGACGGAGCCTGCGAAGGCGAGGAACAGAATGATAATGTTGATCGACTTGTTCATAAGATTACTTTGTGGTGTATAGGAAAAATCCAAATATAAAAATCAAATGTGTTTTGAATTTTACATTTTGAATTTTACCCGTCTGAATGCCCGCCTGAATGACGCAGTCGGGCAGGGACTTCATCCGGGCGGGCATTTTGACTTTCGTTTTTTCTTAGTCGTTATCCCATTCACTTAATCTCTTTTTTGACCTCAGACTGAGTTCAACAATCGGGTACAAGTCAATATCAGATGCCCGAACAACGCCTTTTGAAGAATATTCAAACGGCTCGTCGATATCGTGGATCAGACGAACCATATAGACAAAGATCTGTGTGACAAAGCTGACGATGATGATGCTGACGATGTAGTTGTCAAATTTCGAAAAAAGGAGCAGACAGATAATCACGACGGTCATGACCTCAAGAAACGCATACCCGGTAGCAAGGAAGCGTGTCTTTTTGATCACATTGACACGTGAAAACAACCTGCGCAGATTATGTTGTTCGCTTGTGAGTTTTGAAGCGATCACGCCGACACCTGCTTTTTCCATCGCTAGTGCAACTTCCGTGAGGTCATTGATTTGATTGAAGACTACTTCATCCGAGCGCTGGGAAAAAGTGATGGGGCTAAAGCCCCGAATGGGGAGCGGGTTTCTTACCCCCCGGGCTAAAGCACCGGGGTAATAGAGAAATTTGATTCGTTATGCCGTCTTCGACCGCACGCCGTCGCCGAAGCTATGGCGCAGGAGCCCGAATCAGCCTCAAGCGGAGAAGGCGGTTGATCCATCTTCGACAGCACGCCGTCGCCGAAGCTATGGCGCAGGAGCCCGAATCCTCCTGAGGCGGAGAAGGCGGTTTATCCCTTCATCCCTTCATCCCTCTTCAGTAAGGAGACTTCTTCCCCAAAATACCTCGCAAACTGTTGCATCGCATCGGCAAGTGGTGCATTCGAAGTAGCGCGCTTGTATGTTTCTGCAAGAGAAAGCAGTGTCTGATAGAAAAAGCGATCCATTTCTGTCACCTGCATCTCCTTGGTCCAGAGATCGATCTTCAATGTGTCCTTTGTATCCTTATCAAAGAATGCCAGAAGCATTGCTTTTGCTTCCTGTGTTTTGTCGTTCGCGGTACTTGATGCAGACCAGGAAATACCCTCGGGTATCTTATCGTTGTCAAGAGAGATGCTGATGTGGATGGAAGATGTATTGTTACTCATTTATTATTAAAATCAGAGGAAATAGAGAAAATAGAGGAAACTGAAGAAGTGGAGAAATCGGCAAAACCGGTTAAATCGGTAAAACAGGTCAATCTGAACTGGTGATTAACTCGCAACACGCACCCCGCAACGTTTCATCATTCGTAGTTATATGGCAGGATATTGACATCCTTGGCAGTAGACAATGTCATGAGCGTGCGGAGACGTTCTATTTGTTCAATTTTTGAAAGGGTCTTAAACAATAATTGTTCGTAGGCTTTCAAATCTTTACAAACAATCTTCAAGAGAAAATCTGCTTCACCTGTCACCACGCAGCATTCTACGATTTCATCAATCTCTGAGATTTCTTTCAGGAATTTATCAAGAGCATTTTCCTTATGCCATGAAAGTGACACCAGGACAAACGTCTTTACCTGGAGATTTAATGCATCGGGATTCACTTTGGCATGATAGCTCATGATCACACCGCTGTTTTCGAGTTTCTTCACACGCTCCAGGGTAGGAGCAGGAGAAAGACCAATGCGCTTAGAAAGGTCCAGGTTGGTGATCTTACTATTTTCCTGAAGAATCCTTAGGATATGCAGGTCGGTAGCATCCAGTTTTTCCATAAGTCTTGTCGCACCTATCTATTAAGGGAATACTCCCATTCGAATGTAATCATTGGCGATTTTATTGAGAGCACAAATGAAAGCTGCAGTCCGCAAATCCTTGACACCTTTCTTACGCTTCCAGATTTCATGAATCTGCAGGTATGAATTTGACATCGTCTCCTCAAGACCTGAACGGACTAAGTCAATCTCATCCGCACCTCTGGTCAGATTAGCCCAGTCTGCCTTACTGATAGTTTTATTCGTGGTCTTTTCGATCACATTCAGGATACCGCTGTAGGTAGATGCATCGAAACGTTTTTCCATTCGGCCAAATCTCTGATGTGAGAGATTTTTCACCCATTCGAAATAGGAGACCGTAACACCACCTGCGTTTGCATACATATCCGGAAGGATGACGACACCCTTCTTCAAAAGAATGTCTTCAGCATCCGCAGTCACAGGCCCATTGGCTCCTTCTGCAATGAATTTTGCCTTTACCATTTTTGCATTTCCTTCGTGTATCTGACTTTCAAGCGCTGCAGGCACGAGGATATCGCAATCCATTCCAACCCAATCCCCCCGCTCTTTCAGAGTCACGGTGCCTGGAAATCCGAGAATTGTCTTCTTGTCCTGACGATACCTCAATAGCTTACTGACGTCTATGCCTTTTGGATTGTAGATCGTGCCTTCATATTCCGAAACACCGACAATAAGCATGTCACCTTCTTCCTGGCATATCATTCCGGTATAGCTACCTACGTTGCCCATTCCCTGAATGACGACGCGCTTTCCACTTACACCGGGAGTCATGCCCAACTTCTTCGCATCCTCTGCACGGGAGAAAAATTCCCTGATACCATAGAATACTCCGCGGCCGGTAGCTTCTGTACGTCCACGAATTCCATTTTGGTTCAACGGTTTGCCTGTGACGCATGCAGGAGCGTCGATTTCACCATGATTAAAGGTGATGTATGTATCGAGGATCCAGGCCATCTCTCTTGAGCTCGTACCATAATCCGGAGCAGGAACATCGACACCAGGTCCAATGAAGCCTTTACGAATAAGCTCGGTAGTATAGCGGCGTGTGATTTTTTCCAGTTCCTGAACAGTGTGCTCACGTGGACTGATTTTTACACCACCTTTTGCTCCACCAAAGGGCACATCGACGAGGGCACACTTGTAGGTCATCAGCGCCGCCAATGCCATAACTTCTTCCTGATTCACCATGCTACTGAAGCGGATACCACCTTTTGTCGGCAACCGGTGATGACTGTGCTGGACACGATACGCTTCGATGACCTTGTACTCACGTCCGATTTTCACGGGAAACCGCATCTGATAAACGGAGTTGCACACTTTAATCTGCTCAAGCAATCCTTGTGGGATTTTAGTCAGGACAGCGGCTTCGTCAAAGTTTCGATTGACACTTTCATAAAAGCTCGCCTGCTTGTTAATTTTTTTCATTTGGTAGGTTATTTTCAAGTTTACGAATCTTGCGATCCAATGAGATCAGATAAGCAATGATGAGCAAGAAGATCACCGCCAGCACAGCTACTACTACGTTGATTTTTCCGGTACTGCGCATGAAGTCGTCTATGGGTACTTGGCAGAATACGGGCGAAATGAGAATTCCGAAGAGACAGAATATCCAGCACACCGCACGTTTTAAAGGCATTCTCACAGCCGCCAAAGATGGGAAATTATTTACCAAAAATCATCCGCCATTGTAGTCGTAAAAGCCGGTATCGCAACTCACCGATCCACACCCCAAGTAACGTCCATCCTATCACTGCCGGATAAAATACAGCGCGCATCGTATCATCTAAATCTTCACCGCCAAGAGCCGGATTTCCGCCACTTCCGGGATGCAAACTATCTGTAAGTCTCGGAATCACAAACAATAATGGTATCAGCATTACGCATCCGAAAATGTTGTACACGGCTGCAATCCGTGCCCGACGATCAGGGTCCGGAATTGAGTTTCGTAATACGAAATAGGCAAGATAAATCAGCACCGCAATCGCCGCAGTGTTTTGCTTTACGTCCCAACTCCAATATGCGCCCCATGTATGTTTTGACCAAAGCATTCCAGTCAGAAGTCCAAGTATCCCAAAAAGAGTACCTGTACTATTTAATGCAACTGACCAGAAGTCATCTTCTGCCTTTCCATTTCGAACAAAGCGGATACTGAACCATCCGCTGGCGAAGAAAATGATCATCATACCAAACCACATAGGGACATGGAAATAGACATTCCTGATCGTCTCATACAGAATATTCCGGTACGGGTATCGAAAGCCTTTGATTTGAAGGATGTTTATTTGAGAAGCGTTTTGCCACACACGACCGGCTTCGGGGCTATACGTGCACTCACGGACGAAGACAGCATTTGGGAGCACAAACCCACCATGGATATTGTCACTGATGATGAGAGACATCGGATGCACAGCGCCTCTCAATGG
>JANNQA010000188.1:0-57287 GCA_031400515.1 Bacteroidota bacterium | reverse complement strand
TGGCTTTCACAACGTGGCTTATCCTTCGATGACTATGAATCCCTATGGCAATGGTCTGTGGATAATCCAACTGTTTTCTGGCAGGCAATCTGGGATTATTTTAACGTCATCTGTCATTCCAGTCCAAAGGAAGTTTTGTCTGGCACCATGCCTGATGCCACATGGTTTGGCGGAAGTACGTTGAATTATGCCGAACATATTTTCCGCAATGCCACAGATGCATATCCTGCCATCCTCTTCAGCTCGGAACGTCATGACCTCCAGGAGATCTCATGGAAAAAAGTCGCGCATCAGGTTAGTTGCCTTCAGCGCTATTTCAGCTCTATTGGTGTTGGGGCAGGAGATCGCATAGCGGCTTACATGCCGAATATCCCTGAGGCTACATATGGCTTTCTCGCGAGTGCTTCTCTTGGCGCAATCTGGTCAAGTTGTTCGCCTGACTTTGGGGCTGATAGCGTAATAGATCGCTTTAGACAAATCGAGCCTTCCGTACTTATCTGCGCAGACGGTTATCAATATGGTGGCAAGCAATTCAATAAAATTCCTGTTGTCAAAGAAATCATTGCGAGAATCCCAAGCATCAGGCATGTGATTCTGATCCCATATCTCGATAAGAATACCTCTGCAGAAGTATTACCGATGGCACTGCTTTGGAATACGGTATGTAGCGACGAAGGAGGAATGCTCGAGTTTAGAGCTGTACCTTTTGATCATCCTCTATGGATTCTTTATTCGTCAGGTACGACAGGAGTGCCCAAGGCAATTACGCATGGACATGGAGGAATGTTACTTGAGCACTTGAAATACCTTGCCTTCCACAATGATGTACATCCGGGTGAGCGCTTCTTCTGGTTTTCTACGACAGGATGGATGATGTGGAATTTTGTGCAAGCCGCCCTCTTACAGGGTGCTACTATTGTCCTATATGATGGCAGCCCCGGATATCCTGATTTGGATGTACTCTGGAGATTGGCAAGCGATGCCGGTATTCATCATTTCGGCACAAGTGCACCATTTCTTATTGCATGTATGCAAAGCGATCTTAAACCCGCATTGAGGTTTGATTTGTCGAGAATCAGATCTGTGAGTTCCACCGGTGCTCCATTACCTTCTGAGTCATTTGATTGGGTATATCAGAATGTGCATCATCATGTCTGGTTGTGCAGTATGAGCGGTGGCACGGATGTCTGTACAGCGTTCGTGGGTGGTTGTCCTGAGAAGCCTGTGTTCCGTGGTGAAATACAATGCCGTGCTCTCGGTTGTGGATTGCATGCATTCAATGAACATGGACATGCGATCATCGATGAAGTAGGAGAGATGGTGATCACCACGCCGATGCCATGCATGCCGATCTTCTTCTGGAACGATACCGATAAAACAAAATATCGCAGCAGTTATTTTACACACTATCCTGGAGTTTGGAGACATGGTGATTGGGTAAAAATCACAAAGTCAGGTGGTCTTGTGATCTCTGGCCGCTCTGATACTACTCTCAACAGACAAGGTGTGCGTATTGGTACGGCTGAGATTTACAGGGCATTGCATGGCTTACGAGAGATTGAAGATGCTCTCATTGTGCATCTGGATAAAGATGGACAGGATTACATGCCTCTTTTTGTTGTATTAAAACCAGGCACTACGCTGACACCAGAAGTGCAACGAACGATAAAGGATACGCTGCGAACTAAATGTTCACCGCGTCATGTACCTGATGCGATTATTGAAATTCCTGAAGTGCCGTATACAATCAGTGGCAAGAAAATGGAAGCACCGGTGAAAAGGATTTTATCGGGAGAAGCAATTGAGAAAGTAGTGAGTAGGGATGCGATGCGAAATGCTGGTGCTTTGGATTTCTTTATTGCCTATCTGCCCAAAAAATAGTTTTTGAATTCCTCCAATTCCAGGACCTCCTGAGCGACAAACTTCTCAAATAATCGATCTCCAACACTTGTCCTTAAGGCAGAAACGCCTACATCGATCAGGCGGATTCCTGTTGAGGTCAGAAACACGTTGTCAAAACTCAAACCAGGAATATTTGAAGGTCTTCTGATATCGCGATGAGCGAAACCATTTTTGTGTAGTTCAAGAAGTTCAGCTTCAAAGACATCCATCCAAAGCTCACGCTTTTCAAATTCGTGTGCTCGATAGTCCATTGGATACAAACGCTCCATGACAAGCATTTCTGCATTGGCAGAATATGAATCCAGTCGGATGAATTTTACTACAAGTCCATTGATATGATTCGCAAATTGCATTTTCTCTGCTTCTGAACCGATGTCCGAACGCGTATCCTCCAGAAAGATCTTGCCCACTTCCTTTTCGGATAGTGCAACTACGGTGTTGTGTGCACCTGTTGATAAGGATCGCGGATATCTCTTTGGAAGCACGGATACTGATTTAATAAATTACCGACCAAAGTACAAAGAAGGATATTGGATTGGCATGTATGACTGTCAAAGTCTCACCAACACACCAGCAACACCATTCACACCATACACCGTATATCTTTCCCAGCGCTGATGCTTATTTCCTAGGAGATTATTCACCTGGATGAACGCACCGATATTCTTGGTGAAATAGTAGTCAGCACCAAGGCTCACGTCGAATAAGCCCTTCAATTTATCTTCCTCATCATCTTCATTCAGGTATGGCACGCCATTTTCATAAAACAACGTTCCATTTACTTGTAGTTTTTTATTACCTGATGTAAACGAAGAAAATACTGATGCCTGCAGACCAGGCAAATGCCAGTGCGTTTCCTGCACATCAAGATCATAGAACATCTTGGCGAGAGAGCCGCCAACCTGAAGTTGAGCAATTGGCTCAGCTCTGACTTCACCTTCGATCTTAATGATATTACCGTCGTCATAGAGAGGCTGGAACTTTCTGTAGTCAAAACGATCAGGTTCGAAGAGTGTAAGATTTTTCAGAGCAGAGATGCCTGCCTTTGCATTGTACTCCAGCTTTCCAATGCTCCCTTTGACACCTGCAAAGTAGTCCCTGTGCTCAGTATTTCTGATCTCATCAATGCGCTGATGAATATATGGATTGTAAGTGCTCAATGAACGAAAGTTATTCTTGGTCAGATCTCCATCTATCTCTGCAAATGCGACGAGTCGGTTACCTGAAAGCTGGACTGAAACATCGAGAGCTGGGAAAATGAAGAAATCTTCCTGATGCGCAGCAAAGTTGACTCCGCCGGTCACACTAAATGTTCTCTGTCGATATGAAAAGGAAGGATGCAGAAAGAAGTTATCCAGATCTTGTTTTTGTTCTGAATCCTTAAGCGTGCTCAAATCGGCATTGATATCGAGTGCAAGAAGATGTTTGCCTGCTATCCATTTCTCACCCTGAATCAGAAGACTTATCCCTGTTTCTTTAGCGGCGAGATCGTCTTGATGGTTGTAAAAATCGACTGACGCCCGATAATTGATATCACCATTCAGTCGTTCAGGATTTCCAATGCCAACATTCGCTGTGAATGTCTTGTAAGATCTGCTCTCATCCACATAAGGTGTATCGTCGTCTTCCTTAAGCCCATAGAAATGTATCCTGTCATAGTCGTATCCAAGGCCTCCTGTAATGGCAAGTGTCTTCGAGAGAAAATAGTTGCCGGCAATCACACCACCACTGTCACTGAATTTCTGGAGATTGTTCTTTTTATTATTCGCACTTTGATGGTGTCCGGAGACCAATAGGTGAAGAGGATTATTGTTGACAATGAGATAAGAGATATCACCAAGGAATGCATTGGGTACCCCATATCCTGCTCGCAGAAAACCGCGATAGCTCTTAGGTTGTGCCTCCGGCCTGAGTCCGAGCGGTCTGATCTGCGGTGGCAGATAAGTGAATTTGGGGTTTTCAATTGAAATCTGGTACTGAAAGATTCGCGCACTCGTATCTGCTTCAGGCAATCGGGGAGAGGCAAGTACTTTCTGAGTCTCTATTAATCGGGCATCGAAGTGTTTGATCACTTCAATCTCATTTAGAGGCAGATCATTCTGTGCCATGCATAGACTCGCGAAAGTTGTAATTAGAGTGATGAGCGCAATTTTCTTACGGAGGAGTTTCATGTGATTGTTATTGTTTATCATCAACTTGATTTCCTTACTTGATAGCGTTCTCATGTTACTTATCATTCTTGTCATCTTCAATAATCTGTAGTTCCAATGTCTTGGCCGTGTCCTGTCGTATTCTACTCTGCTGTTGTTCCAGCACAAGGATCTTATCCAATTTTTGATGGGCTTCCTGCACAATGACTTCGTCATGCTTGAAATTCTCTATTACGGCCTCAAGCGGTGCTTTCGCATTGAAGAGGTCATTTTTCTCGACGGCGATATCTGAAAGCAGGATAAGTGATTTGGCTACCCAGTAGGGATAGTTTGCATTACTCTCATTGGCACTATGACAAAGACGTTCAGCAACATCGAATTGCTTTTCGATAAAGTGTATCTGCGCAATACGATATCTCGCTTCGGCTGCTTGTTCATTCTGACTCAATTTGATGACCTCATTGAATTTTGTCAGGGCCATAACATAGTCTTTACTGTCAAATGCTGCTTTCGCCCCATAGAAATATCCTTCGGCAAGTAAAGGGTCGGAGGCAAGCGTATTACCAGTCACCGCATCTGACCACTTTGTTGTTTCAGCAAGAAGATTCGATCTGTAAGCACTACGCAAAATGCCAAGCTCAGCCTCAAATCGCTTTGCCGGATCGGTCGTAAGCTCCCTGAGTTCCACATAGTGATTAAATGAAGCATTGAAGTCTTTAGCATGATTATAGGCGAGCACAGCGGCTCTACCCAATGCATCGAGATAATGCGTGCTCTTCCCTCGACTCAGTACAGACTCAAAATCACGCAGTGCCTCGGAGTAATTATTCAATATCGCATATGCATCTCCACGATAGAAGTAAGCAGCCGTTACATTGACTCCTTTAGGGAATTTCTGCAGATATTCTGTGAATGACTTTATTGCCTCATCATATTCTCCTTGCTCATATCGGATTTCTGCAACCCTGTAGCTCACAGAATCTTTTTTCATCGCCGATACTTCATATCCAGGAACTGATGCAACAAACTCAAAGTAGGCATCAGGTGTCTTTTGATCTGAAATGTATATTTCTTCTATTGCGCTCAGGGCTTCACGGCCTTCAATCGCAGTAGGTTGATGCTTGAAAACCCGTTTATAGTGGGCCAGAGCAGAATTAATATCACCATTGTTATAGTTGATCAAACCAAGGCGTAACAACGCGGGTACAAAGAGATCTGAGTTTGGGTATTTATCCAATAACCTTTGTAACACAGGAATTGCTTTCGCAGGATTATTTAAGTCCTGATATGTAATTCCCAGTTGCAATAAGACATCATCGGCAAGTTCTGATTCAGGATGATCGACAATCATATCCTCCAGTTGCCTGATTTTGGCATCGGACTTGCGCTCCAGTCCATCGATCATCGCACGCTGATACTTGGCATAGACCATATGTTGTCCGCCAAGGGGAAGTGCATCTTCATAGAAACGACGTGCTTCTGAATACTGGTTTCGCTTGAAAGCACAATCACCGGCGCGTACGAGGGCATCAGTAAGCACACTCTTTTCGTACTTGCCCGAGTATTGACTTTGCTTCAACAGTGCGATTGCATCACGAAAGGATTCCTGTGCAAGTACATAGTTCTTTTGCCTCAAATAGTTATAGCCTTGTGTGTAATGTGCAAGCGCGGTCGATGACTCGATTGGTAACTGACCAGCGTTCCTGACCAGTGTAAAATACTGACGCAAATAGTCAGCACTACGTTCGTATTCTGACTGTTGATGTGCAATTTCCGACTTCCAGAAAAACGCCTGGGCTGAAATCGCTGCATTGAGGGGATACGTTTGTACCTGGCTGAACATCTTGTCTGCTTCAGCCATCTTTCCATCCTGCATGAGTTGAATTCCACGGTACAAACTCACCTGCTGGTACGCTTCTTTAAGTGTTGGACTCAGTGAAGAAAAAGATGATAGGGCTTCCAATGCTGTAACATAATCTCTTGTATTGTGAAATATATCACGGAGCTCTTGCTGAGCTTCATCACGCCATGGCGAACCAGACGGAATTCCATCAAGCGCTTGTATTGCGTCGGAATCATAGTTAAGTTCTGCCGATACTTTTCCATATTGAAGTAAGGCTTCTTCGCGCAAAGCGTTGTCATGATTCATTCTTGAGACATTTCGAAATGCTGTCCTGGCACTCTGCCGGTCTCCGGTCTTTAGATAACAATCAGCGAGATAGAAGTTTGCCCTCTGACCGAGAAGATTTTCTTGTGCGGCAACATTTCTGAAGTTTTCTGCGGCGGAAACAAAATCACCTGACTGGTACTGTGCAAATGCGAGTTGATAGAAGTCCTCTTCAGTCATTGTTGCGGTCTTCTTCGCATATGCATCCAGATGAGGCAACGCAGCCTTGTAGTTTGCATTTTCGAAATATGCTCTACCCAGTAACAAACGTAACTCATCTTTATTTTGCAAGCCTCCATACGACAACTTTGGTTCAGCGTAGGCAATGACCTTGTCATATTCGCCCCGAGTAAAATAAATCTGAGTAATGTAGTACGGTACAAAATCACGATACTTTTCTGACTGGCCGACCTTTTCAAAACTTACCAGAGCTGCAGCATAGTCTTCTCTGAAAAACTTGCACATGCCATAATAGTAGTTTACAGGATAGTAGTATAGCGTTTTCAATTCACGCACCTCACCCAGGACTGATTCAGCCGCACCGAATTCTTTCCTCACGAAATAACTGTAACCCTGTTTGAATCGTGCTTCCGACAAGTGCTCCGCGTTGAGGTCAAGTGAACGCAACATGCTGAAATATTCTATAGCCTTCTCGTGATCTCCTGAATTAAAATAGAAATTCGCGAGTTCAATAGTGGCACCGTTGGACACTGGGTCCGGGCGATGCTTTAGTATGAAATCCACCATTAGTCGCTCGCCCTCTGGATGGCCCATGCGTAAGGCCGATTTTGCTTTACCCAGCAATGCTTCCTTAGTCAATAAGTCATATTGAGGTTCATTGGTAGTCTGCAATCTCTGAGTTGCTTCCTGATATGCCAGAAAAGCCTGGCTATAAAGCCCCGACGCATAGTATCTATCAGCTGATCTCAGCTCATGATATGCATCCGTGTAGACCTCAGTTTGTTGGGAGGAGGCCAAAGGGCTAGACAAAACAATCGAAATGCTGATGCAAAGACCAAGGAGAGCCTTTTGGTAAATCCATTGGGTGGTCAAGTGGAAAGCCGACATATGATGTTTTTGATATAAATGCATGAGAAGCGTATTGAATTGTCTTATACCCTAAGAAAAATTCGTTTTGTACCCTGACTTTTTTGCACAACTGTAAAGTTATGAATACGTTACGAATTAAAAAAAGATTTTATGTGTTTGATTTGGATGAAATCCGGACCGGCGAAAAGGAAGGAAAACGGACCAGGCGAGCCTTCGAGGTGCCGTTTCCGGCTGAAAGGGCCTGGTTTCATAGGGAAGAGGTAAGTCACCCATGAAACGTCTTCCGCCCAGTCGGTCGGACAAGTTTTACGCTCCTTCCCTCGATGAAACGTCTTCCGACTAGTCAGCTTTGCTCTGTCGAATCCGCCTCAAGCGGAGAATGCGATGTCGGCAAGTTTTACACTCCTTACCCATGAAACGTCTTTTTACGCTCCTTGGCCCATGAAACGTCTTTTTACGCTCTTTGGCCCATGAAACGTCTTTTTACGCTCCTTGGCCCTTGAAACGTCTCCGCTCAGTCGGTCGCCCGCACGCCTCGCCTGGATGACATGGTCGTATGGGGGCAAGTTTTGCGCTCGTTGATCCAATTGTTAAGAATCAGGCAAGGACATACGGTCAAAAGCGACGCTTGCCGTAAGCACACACCATAAATCATGAGGCCAAAAAAGCGTCCTTATGTGGTGAGCAGGTGATAAACCGTTGCGCTTTCATTTTTTTGCTTAGCCCTGATCCTGCTTGACAATTCTCATTTTTCTTATCAGCATCTCCTGTTAGCCAAATTTTTCAGCTGATCGCCTGATCGATATCATCGATGATGTCGTGAATATTCTCGATCCCCACAGATACTCGTATGAGGCCGTCAGTGATACCATTTCTTTCCCTGATGTCTCCTGGAATGCTGCGATGGGACATTGATGCGGGATGAAGGATGAGTGTATCGATATCACCAAGGGTAGGAGCGAGGATGCAAAACCTGATTTTACGCATCGCCGTGATACCAGCCTCTATGCCTCCCTCAAGCTCAAAACTTAACATACCTCCATGGGCTCGCATTTGCTTCGAAGCAAGTTGATGATATGGATGGGAGGGTAACCCTGTATAATTGACAACGCTTACACGAGGATGATTTACTAAAAATTCTGCCAGCTTCATTGCATTTGAAGAATGTCTTTCCATACGCAGGGGTAATGTCTTGAGTCCCTGAGCAACAAGCCATGCCTCCATCGGACTTACATTAGTACCAATGAGTTTCATCGTCTCCCATACTTTTGTCTTCATGAGTTCTTTATCCCGTCCAATCAAGACGCCGGCAATAGAGTTTCCATGACCATTCAAATACTTTGTTGTAGAGTGAATCACAAAGTCCGCCCCATACGTCAATGGCTGCTGCAGATATGGCGTAGCGAAAGTGTTATCAACAGCAACCGGAATGCCATGCAGCTTAGCAAGGTTACAAACAGCCTCAAGATCGATACAGCTCAACGTAGGATTCGCAGGTGTCTCGAAATAGACAAGCTTTATTGACGAAGGCTTCGACAGAATCCTCTCTGCCTCATTCAAATCAGTCAAATCTGTCATGATGGTCTCGATTCCGCACCTTGACATCACTTTCGTAAACAACTCAGTTGTGCCGCCGTAGAGATTTCCTTGAGTAAGTACCTGATCACCGGACCTCAGCAATGTCATAGCAAGAGTGTGTATCGCTGCCATCCCGGAACTAAACATCATTGCATGACTCTCCACACCCGTCCCAAATGACTCCATCAATGAGAGTTTCTCGGCTACTGAATCACAGGTTGGGTTGGCGTAACGACTATAGACATGTCCATTCTCCTCCTTACCAAAAATGCGTATCCCCTGATCAATGGAATCAAAGACAAATGATGATGTGAGATATAATGGGAGGATATGTGGTTTGGTTGTCCTGAGGTCCTCTGTCTCACGCGCGCATAGCGAATCGAAGTGTGCCATGGTGTTAATTTTGACTAAATGTGTGTGAAATTATTGGAATGCACGCCACAGGATACTAAGTTGCACGGAAATGAAGCTGAAGAAATACTTGTTCATGGGCATAAGCCTGCTGGCTTTGGGTGCACTGAACGCCCAATACAATGATACCCAGACTGCTGAAGGACAACTATTCTCAGGGGTGATGGCAAGCATGTATATTGATTGGGGCATCGCCTCACACTTGTTTGCGCGTAACATGAATGAAAATCATGGCTTTGGCTTTGGAGGTGAGCTGCTCTATAATATTCAGCGCGACAAGCCGCTTTGGGGTGGGATAGGAGTGCATAGTTTTGCCTTTGATGATGAACGTCTTCGGTATTCGCAGGAAATAGATGGCGTGTTTTACAACTACGAAGATCATACTGCGTCGAGGGTGTTTATGGTACACGGGATGATAAGATTTGAACCAGATGTCAAGTTTTTTCTACAGCCTTATTTGCAGGGTGGGGCAGGAGTGCATTGGTATTTTACCAATACGAAAATTGAAGACACCGATTACGATGAACAGTTGGAAAGTATCAATGAAAGCCGTGATGCGGTATTGGGTTTTGCCTTACATGCCGGTTTGCAATATGTGCCGAGAAGTTTGCCCGACATCCGTGTGGATGCAAGATTTGGTTACTTCAGAAATGCATCAGTCGAGTATCTGAGTTATAATCCGAATCTTACCGGAAGCACTTTTCCGATAGATGACTTTGAAACAAAAATCAGTGCAGTGGATATTTTCGGCGTTCATATTGGGGTTACGGCTGTGCTCAGACCATATGAAGAGTTGTTCGATTGAGCAGGAGTACTGCCTTGATGAACTAACAATAAAGGCTGCCCGAATTGGACAGCCTTTTATATTTAGTTAGCTCAGAAATTATTAGTTGAATGTATATCGCAAACCTACGCGCATTCTCCACCGGGAAGCAGTATTTGCAATGTCAAACTTGTCCTTTCCGGTCGCGGTGCCACGATAGGTAAAGCGTGGTGTAGTACCATCAGTTGCATAACCCTCGAAGTTGTACAAATAGTAATTATTGAAGTCGCTGCCGGGAACTGTATACACTACTCCCCAATCCTTATTCAGCAAATTTGCGACATTAAAAATATCGAGAGACACCTGAATCCTATTAAGGCTGTTGCCAATTTTTGTTCCCAGATCCTGTCTGATAGCCAAATCAAATAAACTCACCATCGGTGCGGTCGCCCCGTTCTTTTCAGCATACTTACCTCTGTTTTCATTGAGACTCTCATCGTCTTCAATAAGTGCATTCAGGTTTGCCCATTGTTGAGCAGCGGTGACGGTCGTTCCACTCACGGTATAGTCGACCAGGTTGATATCATTCTCATCGATAGGGATATATGCGAGATTTCTGTTTCTACTTGTAGACCCGCGCTCACCATTGATATTCTGAGCTGATGAACCACCACCGATCATGTATGAGAACGCAGCACCGGATTGTGCGTTGAAGAACAGGCCCACATTCGTGGCAAAGCCACCATCTTTGCTCCACTTCTGCTTGTAGTTTAAAGATGTCACAAACCGATGAGTTAATGCATAGTCCGAGCGTCCGTATGCTGGGAAGTTCCTTCCGTCAACACTCACCTGACCTCTCCACTGAGAAGAATTCTGTGATGAAGTGCCATCGTTGATTGAATAGGAATCACCATAGGTATAGGCGAGATACGTACTCAGGCCAAAAGGAAAATCCTTAGATAACGCGCCGGTAAGATTATAAGAGTATCCTCTGTCAGTATTATATCCGACATAGACAGCACTGTATGTCGCGTCCAAATTTGTGTTCACATATACTGGCCGGGTGTCACCACCATTGTTCGTGAAGTTAAACTTGACGTCAGGGTTAGAATTGACATTTGCATAAATGACATCGTTGATTTTATCAGTGTACAATCCTTCCAGGGTCACCTTCCATCCACCGCCAAACACTTTATCAACAGCAAGATTCGTCCTAAAGACTTGTGGATACTTGAAGTCTTTTACGAAGATGTCAATCTGTCCTGTTGGAACAGCGAAATTCGGGTTTACATATTGGTTATTAACGTCTGCAATGAAGAAGACATCATCAATGTTGTTTTCATCTACGCGCCCAAGGATGAGACCATTGTTGCTGAATATTGCACCTGGCCAAACGAAGGGAATTCTTGATGTAAAAACACCTAACCCTCCACGCAATACAAAACTTCTGTCGTCATTGATATCAAAATCAAAACCAAGGCGCGGAGAAAACATCAACTGGCCTTCCGGAGCTTTTCCTCCCTCAATGTCTTTTGCAATTTCATATCTCGCCTGAAACTTAGGAAGTGCAGTTGGGTTAAAGTATGAATCACCTACCGGATCGTCTGTAATAATTGGAATATCCAATCTTACACCACCAGTAAGTGTAAACTTGTTTGTAACAGTCCATTCATCCTGCACATAAAAACCGAGCTGCATTGCCTTAAAGTCAGCTGCTGCCGCAGTTCCATCTCCTGTGATGTCATCAACAAGGGAATAAGCCCGGTCATATTCCTTGGCTGGAGCATTATCAAGAAAATCCTGAAGTGTAGAATACCTGTAGGTTCCAAAGTTTTGTCCGATGAACGCATTGTAGATGTCGTAAAATTCGTTATGCGTACCGAGTGTCAGGGTGTGGTTCCTGCCGTATATTTTGAAATTATCGGTAAGAGTGATGATGTTTGTTTTCAACTGATTTGCAGTCGAAAACTCTTCAGTTCCAAAGCGCAAGAGGCCGGTAGCTACATCCTCAATAAACACGTATGGAAAATCCTGCCCAATAGCATCCCGGTCATCATTTACTCTTGTGAATCCAAGAATTAAGTTGTTTGAAGTTTTTGTTCCAAATCTTGAATTTAATTCCAGCGCCGATGAATTCGTGGTGCTTGGAAAATAGATGCCATTGTTGGAGAAATTGATGGTATTGCTTGAGCCAGCGAAACGATCTGTTTGTTCCGCCTTAGTATACTGATGTCTTAAGGTCAGCCTGTGATTGCCGCTAAGATTGATATCAAGCTTACCAAAGAGCTTCAATCCCTCCAATTTATCAGAGGTAGACAAATAGCCACCTGGGTCGTAACCATATTCGCTGATCAGAAAATTCCTGAGACCATCCAATTGTGCGGTGGTATACCTTCCTGCTGTTGCGCTGTATTCTTCAAACTCAAACGGAAGTGGTGTTTCATCATCCTGGATTTCAACATTCGCGAAAAAGAATACTTTATCCCTGGCTATCGGGCCACCAAGCGAGGCTCCGTAAATTCCCTGCGAATATTCAGCAAGCTTGGTTCTATCCGAATCTTGTAATCCAAGTTTCTTTATACGCTCTCCATTGGTCTTGCCTGCGAGGGATTCATTTTGGAGGAAATAATACGCTGTGCCACTTACGGTGTTTGTACCTGACTTTGTCACTGCGTTTATCCCAGCACCTGCAAAGCCACCAAGACTTACGTCATAAGGGGAAACAGAAACCTGGAATTGATCAATGATGTCGATACTGAATGGAGAGATTCCAGTCTGGCCACCGTTAGTACCAGAAGAAGAAATGCCAAACACATCATTATTCACAGCACCGTCAATAAAGATGGCATTGTATCTATTGTTTGTGCCTGCGAACGTAATTCCGTCGCCAAAGATGCTCCCTTGTGGTGTCAGTTTAAGGAAGTCGGCTATGCCTCTATTCAAACTTGGCATGATTTCTATGTCATCGGAAGTAATCTGTGTACTGGTACCGGAGTTCTGACCAGCTACCCCAGCTTGAGCCACCACCATAATCGCTCCAAGCGTTGTAGAAGTTTGTTGTAAGGTAAAATCACGTTCCTGGGATTCGCCTAGTCGCAGGATAATATTATCTAAAATCTGTTCAGCAAAACCAGTATATGATACCGTAATTTTGTAAGGCCCTCCAACCCGCATGCCGGGAAATCTGTAATCGCCATTTTCATCTGTTGCTGTCCCATAAGATGTACCTGATGGCTGATGTATGGCAACGACATTCGCGCCTATCAATGCTTCGCCATTTTCGTCTATTACACTTCCCACCATCGAGGAGGTAGTGACTTGTGCGCTCAATGATAGTGATGTCGCGAGCATGAACATGGTAAAAGCCAGAATGCTTAAAGGGTAGAATTTTGAGGAGTAAGTCTGAGTCATACTTGGTTGTTTTTGAAGTGTTCAAATTAGAAGGGGCAAAGGTATACTCGAATATGTAAACTTAACATAAAATATATCGAAATATGTTCATTAAATGTTTGTAAATCAATCTAGTGCGCAACCATTAGATTTTCAAAGAAATACACATTACTTTCTTTAATCTCTGTAAAGTGTCTGTGAAATACTCATTTTCAGGATACATAAACTTGATCCTGAGATGAGGTTATTTGACACCATTTCTGAGTACCCGGACACGTCTCCTTCAAAAAAGGTGGTTACTTATTGTAGAGTGACGCCAGAAACACTTTTGTAGCATTCCAGGACGAAGTATCTGCGTTGATATTATACGCAATTGGCATACTGAACAACTTACCAAGGCTATCTGCAGCAGGATTTGTAAACGCATGTGTTGCTCCCGGATATCGAAGGATCTGATAACTGACACCCGCTGCAGTCATTTCAGATTCAAAGACTTTTACTTGCTCTTCTGGAATCATTGGATCGGCAGAACCAGTGCATACAAGAACTTTAGCCTTCATGACTCCGCTTTGAGCAGGATTGTCAGTCCCAAGTCCACCATGAAATGAAACTACGCCATCGAGTTCAGTACCTGCACGAGCCATCTCAAGTGCAACCGTGCCACCAAAGCAATAGCCTATTGCCACGATCTTTTCACTGTCTACTGATGGATGTTTCTTCAGAAGTTCAACGGCTTTGTCAAATTTTGGTTTGGCACCACCAGCGGTAGCCAATGCCTGTTGAATAAACGCCATTGCACTATCAGGATGATTTGCTGTCTTGCCATCACCATACATATCAATAGCGAATGCCGTATAACCTTCTTCGGCAAGCATCCTCGCCCGTTTGCGCGTATAATCATTATGTCCCCACCATTCATGTACGACAATCACTCCGGGCCGTTTTGTGTGGATCGTAGAATCCCAGGCTATCCAACCACGAAAATTCAGGCTATCCACAGCATAATTCACTTCAGCGGATTGAATGACAGGGATGCGCTCAGTCTCTTTTACTTCAGTTTTTCCACAGCTGAACAATACAACTGCGCAAAGCATTCCGAAAAAATGAATAGTTGTTCTCATGGTAAAGTTGATTTTATCCGATTTGGATTGATTGTAAAAGTATCAACTTGCAAGAACATGCCAAGTTGGAATATTCCCAATCAGTCAGGTAATCTTCAGATCTTAAATCCTTGAAACATTCCGCAAGCCGATTTTATCGTCTTCGAATCACTTGTTCTGGACCAAGATTCAAATCAGACCATGTCCTGATAATTAATATTATGTTAATTAGATTTCTTGGCCTTTGAACAATCAAATCCTCATTCTCACTGACTACTTTTAGCCCAAGTTTACAAAGGACATTTAATCTGCAATTTTGAAGCACACTACCCTGATAGCGGCCATATTGATCCTGAAATTGCTTAATACCACAGCTCAGCAATTTCTTGACGTCTCTGTGATATCAGGCACATCGGTTGTACATGACGGTAATCAGATTATCGATATGCAAATCGCATCTGGCGCCGCCTGGCTCGACTACGACAATGATGGAGATCTGGATCTGTATGTCTCAATGAGGACTGGCGCGAATAAGTTTTTCAGAAACCTTGGCAATGGAAATTTTCAGAACGTCGCTGCTATCCTTGGTGCTGCTGACCCTGATGGTGACGGTGGTGGAGTTGCAGTAGCTGACTTTAACAATGATGGCTGGCAGGATATCTACCTGGCTAACAGTCAAGGTGATCGTCTCTTGAAAAACAATGGCGGTATTTCCTTTACTGATATTACGTCTACTGCATTTGTGGATCCAAACGTGGGTGGGCCTTCACGGACCCCTTCTGCCAGTTGGGGTGACTACAATAAGGATGGTTTTTTGGATTTATACATTTCACAGCATTCTCCATCACCTGTATTTGATCCTCCTCCTGGAGCGACCACTCAGGATTTTATGTTCTTCAACACGGGCCAGGAGACCTTTGTCGATGTCTCGTCCTTGCTCGGAATTGCGAACCTGACGAATTGGGGTTTCATCGGTGCATGGACAGATTTTGATCATGATGATGATATGGATATCTTCCTTGTAAATGATTGTCGCCCTAATTCTTTTCCTCCCCCAGTATATACCCGGATATTCAGAAATGACGGAGGCACCAATGCTTTGACCTGGTCATTCACAGAAGTCAGTGTAGCGGTTGGTGTTAATGATTGTAGAAATGGTATGGGTGTCGCAGTTGGAGACTATAATCGGGACGGATGGATGGATGTCTTTTATACGAACATTGGCCCATGTGTTTTATTCAAGAACAATCACGGTGTTTTCGAAGATGTATCTGCTGCTACACAGGTAAACTTGCCAACCGCTCCTCTGTATTCCTGGGGCTGTGCTTTTATGGATTATGATCTTGATGGATGGCAGGATATTTCTGTAATGCTTGGTGCATTGTCTGGTGCTGCGAATATGTCTAATTCCCCAAATTACTTTTTCAAGAATAATGGTAATGGCACATTCACCGACATCGCTCCGCAATTAGGTCTGGCATTTCCTCAAAAGAGTCGCAATGGTATCTATGGTGACTATGACAATGATGGTGACCTCGATTTGTATATCGTCAACTACGGCGACACATGTAAACTGATGCGTAACGAACTAAACAATTCCAAACACTGGTTGCAGATTGATTTGGTCGGCAAAACCTGTAACCGAGATGGGATCGGCTCAAAAATTCAGATCACAACGCCAAATAGTGTTTCGCAGTATTACGAGACACGTAGCGGTTCAAATCTTGGTGGCGGTGATTCACCTTATGCCCATTTCGGACTGGATACACAATCACTTATCAGCGAGGTTAAAGTAAAATGGCCTTGCGGACGATTGCAGTCTTTGTACAATGTTGCGGTCGATCAAACGCTCTTAATCATTGAGGATACTTCAGTACATGTGACCAAGGTATGGGAAGGAGCTATTGATACATCGTGGACGAATCCAGACAATTGGTCATTCGGTACCCTACCTAAAGTCGCTGATTATATTTTGATACCTGCCAACAGACCTCACTATCCGAAACTCGGCACTGGCTTGCTCTCAGTCGGATCAACAGTGGGAAATCCGAATTTTGTATGCGGTGTTTTACAAATTGCGCAGGGAGCGCAGATGACAACCGGGGTAAATACCAGTATAGCAAATCACGGAGATATATTGATTGCTGGTACTCTTACCGTATTAAAGCAAACGCCGCCTGTCATCACTAATCATGCAGCTTCCGATATCAGGATAGCTCCAGGAGGTTTGCTTAATGTGAATCATTAGAATAACTGACCTGTATTAGGAATATCTATTCGGACTTCCTATATTTAACAGAAATACCAGAATAAATTTCTCCAATGCTCAAATACACGGCAATAATAGTTGTGTCGTTATGGGTCACCACTTATGCTTCATCTCAGGGGTTTTTAGATGTATCGATCTCATCAGGAACTTCTGTCGTACATGATGGCAATCAAACAATTGATATGCAAATCGGTTCAGGCGCCGCATGGCTCGATTATGACAAGGATGCAAAACTCGATTTGTATGTCTCGATGCGAACAGGGCCTAATAAACTTTTCAGAAATCTTGGTTCTGGCAACTTTCAGGAAGTCGCACAAAGTCTTGGTGCTGCTGACCCAAGTGGTGATGGCGGAGGGGTCGCAATCGCTGATTTTAATAATGATGGATGGCCTGATATTTATCTCGCGAATTGCCAGGGAGACAAGCTCCTCAAAAATAACGGTGGTACTTCATTTACAGATATTACGTCAACTGCGTTTATTGATCCATTTGTAGGTGGCCCTTCACGAACTCCTTCTGCCAGCTGGGGTGACTACAATGGAGATGGCTTTTTGGATCTCTATATTGCGCAACATGCTCCTTCTCCTATTCATGATCCGCCCTTAGGAGCAACAATACAGGGTTTTTTGTACTATAACACAGGCCAGGAGACCTTTGTCGACGTTTCCTCATTGCTAGGAATACCGAATCTGATGAGTTGGGGATTTATCGGAGCTTGGACGGATATCGATCATGATGACGACTTAGATATTTTCCTTGTCAATGATTGTCGTGGTTGGAGTTCTCCAATTTCATTGCCTACCAAGATATTTAGAAACAATGGAGGTACAAATCCACTTAATTGGTCCTTCGCTGAAGTGAGCCAATCTGTAGGAGTGAGTGATTGCCGGAATGGCATGGGTATCGCTGTTGGAGACTACAATCGGGATGGCTGGATGGACGTCTTTTATACGAATATAGGACCCTGTGTGCTTTACAAAAACAATCATGGCATTTTCGAAGATGTATCTGAAGAGTGCCAGGTGACTCCTTATCAAGGGATTGAAAGTTTGTTTTCATGGGGCTGTGCATTTATGGATTACGATCTTGATGGCTGGCAGGATATCTCGGTTATGTTAGGTGCATTAACTGGCACGGCGTTAGGTTCTGATTCTCCAAATTACCTATTTGAGAATAATGGCAACGGTACATTCACTGAAATTGCCGAGCAATTAGGTATGGCATTTCCACAAAAGAGTCGCAATGGTATCTATGGTGACTATGACACTGATGGTGACCTCGATTTGTATATCGTCAACTATGGCGACACATGTAAACTGATGCGCAACGAACTCAACAATTCCAGGCATTGGTTGCAGATCGATTTAGTTGGTAAAACATGTAACCGTGATGGTATCGGCTCAAAAATTCAGATTACAACTCCAAATAGTGTTTCTCAGTATTACGAGACACGTAGCGGTTCAAATCTTGGTGGCGGTGATTCACCTTATGCCCATTTCGGACTGGATACACAATCACTTATCAGCGAGGTTAAAGTAAAATGGCCTTGCGGACGATTGCAGTCTTTGTACAATGTCGCGGTCGATCAAACTCTCTTAATCATTGAGGATACTTCGGTCCATGTGACCAAAGTGTGGGAAGGAGCCATAGATACCTTATGGTCGAATCCAGACAATTGGTCATTCAGTACCTTACCTAAAGTCGCTGATTATGTTTTGATACCTGCCAACAGACCTCACTATCCGAAACTCGGTACAGGCTTGCTCTCAGTCGGATCAACTGTGAGCAATCCGAATTTTGTATGCGGAGGATTGCATATCGCTCAGGATGCCCAGTTGACAACCGGCGTAAACACCAGCATTGCAAATCATGGAGATATCGTGATTGCCGGTTCACTCACAGTATTGAAGCAATCCTCCCCTGGCATCATCAATCATCCAGGTTCAGATATCAGGATAGGTCCGACAGGTTTGCTTCATGTGAATCAATAAGCATAAAAACAATCGTTTTATCGCATACTTTTGGTCCTCATGAAACACAGCTTCACCTGCCCGAAATGCAGTTCGACTGATGTTGTCTTTTTCGAAGGATCGAAGTACAACCAGGCTTCAATCGTGTACCTGAATCGGCTCGGCGCTGCCGCGGCAATTGATCGCTATGCATGTACGCATTGTGGCTTCACGGAACAATGGATTCAGATGGATGAAAAATTCAACCGATGGGTTGAAAAACAACGTGAGGAAGGAAAAGGACAATCAGACTTTGTTTGATTTCTTCTCATCACGCTCATTACAAACTGATAACAGCGCTTTCACTGCTTTCTCTGAAATACCCTATTGGTTTGTTATACAGTTGATTGTCCGACAATATCCTCTCTATTACTTCAGCAGCTAAAGGATCCACACTCAGCAGCAGACCACCACTTGTCTGAGGATCACACATCAGATATTTCTGCTCGTCTGTCAAAGTCCCAATCTGTTGTCCATAACTTGCAAAGTTTCGATGTGTGCCACCTGGGATACAACCCAAAGCCAGATATTCGGATATAGCGTTCTTGTCCAACAATGGCAGACTCTCAAAATTGATCTTAGCATGCATTCCACTTGCTTCACACATTTCAATCAAGTGACCTCCCAGCCCGAAGCCCGTGACATCGGTCATCGCATGGATTTCCGGCATTCCTGAAATCCTTTCACCAACATCATTCAGTTTCATCATGACATCGCATACAAGGGCCTGATGCTGATCAGTGAGATGTCCCTTTTTTTGAGCAGTGGTGAAAATCCCTATGCCCAATGGCTTTGTCAGGTAGATCAAATCTCCCTCTTTGGCTCCACCATTTTTTTTCAAGCGATGGATATCCACACGTCCGCTCACAGCAAGACCAAAGATGGGTTCGTGACTATCAATACTATGTCCGCCGGCAAGGGGGATTCCTGCCTTTTTACAGGCGGCCCTTGCTCCTTCAAGAACCTCTGAAGCAACATGTGGAGGCAGTTTATCTATAGGCCAGCCAAGGATTGCGATTGCAAGCAGTGGCTTACCTCCCATCGCATAGACATCGCTGATAGCATTGACGGCTGCGATATGACCAAATGTCGCCGGATCATCGACAATCGGCATAAAGAAATCTGTTGTGCTGATCATTGCCGTTCCATCACCCAGATCAAAAACAGCAGCATCATCTCGTTCATCATTGCCAACAAGCAACAATGGATAGTGAGCATTACTCGAAGGAATACTTCCGAGTATTTGTGATAATATCTGGGGAGAAATTTTGCAGCCACAGCCTGCGCCGTGGCTATACTGCGAGAGTTTGTATTCCATTATTCGAGTACCAACTGAGTGTGGATTTGACGGGCAAGCAGAATAAGTCTATCGGTTATTTGTTCCAGGGACATATCAGCCGTCTCGATTTTTTCAACTACTGAAGCTTTTGTATTCTCCAGACCATAATAGTATGCTTTGTCGTAGTAGGTTAATGCCACTTCTGCAGCGAGATGATAGTCACCATGTTTTAATGCCTCAATAGCCGATTTTACATGCTGGCCCCCCAAACGCGTGGCAATCTTCTGAAATGATAAGATCAAGGCATTCTTTGCATCCCCATCGGCATAGATGTCCACGAGCTTTTGCACACGATCATGTATCGGCACTTCAAGATGAATAAGCGGTGCATAATTCATTTTAATCCAAAGGGTTTGTGGAATAAATACTTTTCCGATGGTAAGGCTTTCATTCTCGACCCATATCGGACGGGTGAGATCCATTGATCGCAAAACTTCAAAGATGTTGTTTTCAAATTGTTCAGTAGAAGGCTGTGGCTCCTCTCCTATCCATCCAAATGCGGATCCTTTGTGATGCGCAAGATTTTCGAGGTCCAATATCTGTTCTCCTTTCGAGGCTAATGCTTTTAGGATTTCAGTTTTTCCACTACCGGTTTTCCCACCCAGAATGATGAGGTTGAGAGGTATTTCTGAGAGCCAATTTCTTTGATACGTGCGATATGCTTTGTATCCATTTGTCAGAACAGAGACCGGCAAGCCTGCAAAATCCAGAAGCCAGCCTACGCTCCCACTGCGCTTGCCACCGCGCCAGCAATGCACTACAATGGATTTTCCCTTGCTTAACTCCCGCCCGCTCTCTAATAGTTGCTTCAATTTGGATCCAACGAGTTCCAGACCAATTTGCATTGCACGATCTGCACCATTGTTCTTGTATGCAATTCCAACCGTCGTCCTTTCTTCATCAGAAAACAATGGAAGATTAGACGCGAATGGGATATGGCCCTGGGTATACTCAGATGGAGATCGCACGTCCATCAGAGCATAGCTAGAGTTATCAATATCTAAGAGATCCTCAATCGAGATTTGCCTGGTCATTTCATACGATACATCTTGCCGCAAAGATAGATGCAAGATTATGGAAGGCAGAAAAGATTCTAAACACGTAAATCAATGCATCTGTGAGACTGTAACCTTTGCTTTCTTGTGAAAGGTTGGTAACGCTTCACGCTCTTGAGTTCTCTGCAACAAAAAAGTACCATTGTCTCATTTCTCTTCGCGTTCCTTAGTGTGCTTCGCGGATAAAACGTGCTGGCAGTACAACCATGTTACGTTCATTTCTCTTCTTCGCGTCCCTTAGTCCGCCTTCTGCGAGATTCGGGTAAACGTTCTTCGCGGATAAAACGAGTTGGCGGTACAACCCATCCACTTTCTTAGCGGACAAAAAAAGGGGGCGCCGTTGCGCCCCGCAAGACCAGATTTGTATGAAAAAACTCGACTGTGCGATTTGAAATTCTACTACTTCTGTGTATTGAAATCTGTAGAATGTGACTTTGATATCTTCGAATCCTTAACGTGAGTCACTTGTACATTGGTGTATCGATAAAACTGATTATCGATCAACAATGCCCTCCACTCCATCAGAACCGGACTTTGAACCGCCAATAGAGTTACCGGCATTCACCTCGATATAAAGCATGCAAATCGAGCATGAGTCAGTATGACCAAACATCAAGATATCTGACAAACAGTTCGACGAGATTTCTGGCATCATCCAATGCCCTGTGGTGATTTCCATCAAATTCCATGCCTTCTCTCAGCAGACATTTTTTCAGACCAAGCTTGCGTTGAAGTCCCATGAGGTGATGATACTGCGACTTGAGGTCTATATAGGGGTCGAGCCAATCATTGTCCAGACCGGCATTCCGGCAGTCTGAGAGTAAAAGCGTTTTGTCCTTGCCTCCCCAACTACATAATCTATACTCATCATCATCTGCCTGAATCCATTCAATAAATTGTGCTCCCACTTGTCGAAATACACGCGCCGAATCGATTTCCTGCTGAGTGATACCTGTAAGCTTTTTGCAATACACAGAGAGTGATGGAAATCTGGTTGGCCGGATAAATTTCTGAAATGTATCCTCGCACTTACCATAGATATCCAACTTTAGTGCACCAATCTCGATAATCTCTTGTTCGCGTCGCACTTGATTTCCATCCCAACAGGTCGCTTCGAGATCAAAAATGATGTATTGCATGATATGCGCGGATAGTCTTGATCCAAGAGAAGAATTGGTAGAGTCTACCAGACAGATGTGGAGATCGCTTCTTCTACAAGTTCTGCTTGCCAGTGAATATGACGCTCGAGATTATAGTTGTCCAACCGATTATGATAGTAGTACAGGAGTTTAAAACTCTGGCTTTCGATTTCCCCTTTTTTATTTAGTGTCAATGGTTTGGCATTATGATATACACCAAGATTCTTCATGCCTGCCTTGACTACGCTTTCAGTATCCAAATCGGTGAGGACATCAGACAATCGGATCTCGCCATTTTTTTCCATGGTACGCAGAACACCCAACAACTGATTTGTTGTATCCATCATGAGATCTTTTGGAAATACAAAGTCTTCTTCTGGTTGACGAATCAGTCCGAAGATGTCGTAGTCCGGATGAAGTTTCTTGAGGACTTCGAATGCTACGAAGGCCACCAGATGACTCGAAAGGACAACATTGTACTTGAAATAGTTTTCCTGAATCTTTTTGGCGAGGAGGCGTGTGTAGACACCTTCGCGTTGTGTATCAGAATTCACTTTCGCGTCACGGACAAAATACTCAGTCAAATGATTGTGTTGGGCTACGGTATCAGATACAAGAACCGGATTTCCCATCACATCCATTGGCTCACCAAAAGACATTACGATATCAGAAGATTGAGAGAATAGCCGCCACGCGAACCGCATGATCTGACGGGTACTTTGATACTCATCAGGTACAAGCAGGAATTTCTCTTCACCACGCTGCACAAGATGTTGATCAATGAGTGCTCTGGCTTCCAACACGAAGTGATAACTGAGCACAAGTGGAACAATGATGATTTTCCGATCCTTTCCACTTTCAAAGATGCTGCGTTGTGCTTCTACCAGAGAATTCAGTAGTCCTAATTTGAGATCTTTCTCCAGAGCTCCCGAACGTGATCTTGTACCTCCTGGAAAGAAGAGGCTGTTTACACCCCATTGAAGAGAGATGTTTGACATTGTCTTGAGTGTCTCGAGGTAGATGGGATTCTTTTTCCGTCGATCAACACGATATGCTCCAAGGCGACTCATATAGTACGAGACGATTTCATTATTGTATAAATTCAACCCTGCACCATAAGAGAATGAAGGCATCCCCACAATGGCATCAAGTGCATATCCAATGAGAATAGAGTCAAGGTTGCTGAAATGAGTGGGTACGATAACCACAGTACCCTCTTTGAAACATTGGCGCACACGTTCTACATCACCATAGATTTTGATCTTATTATAGAGTTCATGCTTCCCGCCCCAGATTTTGCGATGGGTCCTTCCAGCAGCAGCATTGAGCAATCGCTTGAAAAATACTGTGAGGAATTTCCGCGCAAAACGAAATGTCTTTTTATGAAAGTCTCCGGCAATTTCTTCTGCGTAACGGTGGATAATACGACGCAAGAGTTCTTTATTCCTTACCAGTTGCTCGTCCTCCCTGTGTTTTGAATTTTCACTGAGCTCACGACGTACTCTCTTCCAGAATTGTTTTTCATTCGGTGGATCAGACTTCCATGGATCTTCCTTCAATCTGATAAGCTCGAGATACATTGTCCGGGCTATTGGCTTTGCCAGATCTGCACCATGCTTGTCAACCAACGCCTGCAATGTCTGATCGTCGATTGCCTGCACGAATTCTTTGCGCCGGCGATACAGCTTGTACACTGGCCAGTCCGAGATATCAGGATATAATGAAGGGTAAGTTTGGGAAGACGCTTTCATGATTATTGAGCCGGTCCGGCATCACCGGCATTGTCATTCAATTGGGCAATATACTGAAGTAGCAGTTCACGCCCTTCCTTGTCTACTGCAGAAGTATAGAACCGCGGTGGCAACTCGTTCCATTCTTCGAGTAACTCTGACTCTATACGTCGGGCATGTGTCGCTTTTTCGCTACGGCTCACCTTATCCACTTTTGTATAGACTAATACAAATGGCACATCATGGTTGCCTAATTCCGTGATAAATTCTTTGTCAATCTTTTGCAATGGCAATCTGAAATCCAGTAGCACGAAAGCGCACATCAGATTCTCTCGCTTCACTAAATAATCGAAGATCATAGCCGGCCATGCCCGCTTCATACTTTTGGCGACCTGTGCGTAACCATAGCCCGGCAAATCCGCCAGAATCCAGGAAGAGTCCATGTTATACAGATTTATTGTCCTTGTCTTCCCGGGTTGATTGGACACACGGGCCAAATCCTTGCGATTGCTGAGCATATTGATCAATGATGACTTCCCCACGTTGGATCGGCCGACGAAGGCATACTCAGGCAGCCGTAGCACAGGACAGGATTCTGCGGACACAAAGCTGCCCAGGTAAAGCGCCGATATGATGTCCATCTTAAACATGATTTCAATGTTTACCTTTGCCGACTCCAACCCTGAGTCTTTCTTTTCTAAATGGCCTTGAAGAGTTAATGTCTTGTCAAAATCAGTGTCTGAATGGCTTTCACAGATATCAGAAGCGTTCGGGAGCCGTTATGCAGACAGATTTTAATTCCTGACAAAAGTACAATATTGAATATGAGAGTACCGGCGATCATTATAGTTTGTGGTTTGATGCTTGTTTGTCTGAGCCCCGTTGTATCTCAGGTTCGCCTAGGCATCAAAGGTGGGTTGTCTTCTTCGGATATTCCTGCTTCAAGTCTTTTGATATTGGATGGAAGTGATTCAGAGAGGTTCCGGGTTACTGTAGAGGATGCCAAGTATGGTTTGCACCTCGGGCTTTTTATTCAGGCTCAAATCGGCACCTTCTTCATCCAACCTGAACTTCTGTTCAATACTGTGACTATGGACTATTCTGTTGAAGACCTTCAGAGTGCCAATCCGCGACAGATTAAAGACGAAATGTATCGGAATCTTGATCTGCCACTTATCATTGGTCTGAAGTTTGGGCCACTACGTATTGGTGGGGGACCTGTGGGTCATTTATTCTTAGACAGCACTTCTGATCTGCTTGATTTTTCTGATTATTCACAGGAGTTTGAGAAGCTCACTTATGGATGGCAGGCTGGAATTGGGTTGGATATCTGGAAACTGCATCTGGATGCCAGGTATGAAGGAAATTTCAGTAACTATGGCGAGCACATTATCTTCTACGGAAAGCCATATCAGTTCAGTGAAAGCCCTTCCCGCGTAATTGTTTCTGCCGGGATTTCATTCTAAGAATGACTCAGTTTCAATTCGTAACAAACTTTATAAACAATCGCATCGTTGTTGCATGCTTAGTAGTTCATCACATTAATAGACTTTGTATCAATTTCTTCGCGTCCTTTGCACCTTTGCGTGAAATGGCCCTGCGTGAACTGATGCACTCCCCCATGCTTTCATGATCCGAATTGATATTCATTTCTACTATCTTGGCTGCTCTTCATAAAGCATTGCAGGTATTTTAATGCGAAATTATCATCGTGGAATGACAGAAGTGAGTGTCCATAGCATCCCATTTCAGCGTATCTCAAAATTTACTCAGATTGACATTGATTATGCCACTGACCCGGCTTCGTTCAGTGAGTTTATCAGCCTTATTCCTACTCTGTCAAATTTTGGCAAGGCACTATCCAATCGCAGCATTTATCCAACCGAGCGTGAACTCATTGTAGATGTCCTTCGCGAACAATATCAGAATGCAGAACAGAACGGAATCCATTGCGACGAACTTTTGGATCCTACACATTTTACAATTGTCACTGCGCATCAACCTTCATTGCTCACAGGTCCCTTGTTTTTCATCTATAAGATCTGCAGTGCCATCAATCTCGCACGTCAGATTTCTAGTGCTCATCCGTCGTACAAAGTACACCCTGTCTTTGTTATAAGCGGCGAAGATCACGACTTTGAAGAGGTCAATCACCTCCAGTTGTTCGGAAAACAATACAAATGGACAACATCACAGTCTGGTGCTGTCGGGCGGATGAAGGTAGATGACGTATTGATCCAATTGCTCCAGGATGTAGAAGCGCTATTTCGTAGCACTACATATGGCGCTGTACTCAGTGGAATGATGAAACGATGTTTTCAAAAGGGTCAATCTTATGGCACGTCGATGCAGCGATTCGTCATCGAGTTATTCAAAGACACCGGACTGATTGTATTGAACATGGATGATCATCGATTGAAAGGTCGTTTTTCTGATGTCATTCAAGATGAAATTCTCCATCAGACTTCAAGGCATATTATTGAGCAAAGTCAACAAGCGCTATCTGCCCGTGGTTACAAACCACAAACATATCAGCGCGAAATCAACCTTTTTTATCTCGGTGACAATTTACGCGGCCGTATTGTAGAATCAGAGAGTAAGTATAAAGTCATTGAATCAAACCTTGAGTTTACCCGCGAAGAAATCTTACAGCAGTTGAAATTGCACCCGGAGCGATTCAGTCCAAATGTAAATCTCAGACCATTATACCAGGAAATGATATTACCCAATCTCGCTTACATCGGTGGAGGTGGTGAACTGGCGTATTGGTTGGAGCGTAAGATGTTATTTGATCATTACAAAGTCCCAATGCCAATTCTTGTGCGACGCAATTCGGTCTTATATCTTGATCATACAGCGACAAGACAACGCAGAAAACTCGATATTCCTCTCCAGGGACTCTTTGACACGCAAGATGCCTGGATCTCTCAATGGATAAGAGCAAATGCCTCTCATGAGATCGTCATCGAGGATGAACAACATCAAATCCAGAAAGCACTTGAGAGTATCGTAAAGAAAGCAACCTCTATTGATCCAACATTGGGCACAAAGTATGAGGCTGATAAACTCAGAATTCTCAAAGACATTGACCACTTGGGAAAGCGGTTGGTGCGTACAGAGAAAGCACAGAACGAAACGCGCATTGCACAACTTATCAAGCTATACGAAAAGTTATTTCCTGAAGGGAAGTTGCAGGAAAGACATGACAATTTCATTCCTCACTATATCCGACATGGCAAGGATTATTTGTCAATGCTGATAAAACATCTGGATCCTCTATTCAATGAAGTGATGATCCTGGAAGAAGAATCAGGCAGCGAGTAAGGTGAGAAGGTCGTCGAGTCTTGTTTTGAGTTCTGAACGGTCTATGATGAAATCCAGAAAGCCGTGTTCCAACACTGATTCGGCCCGCTGAAATCCCTCTGGCAGATCTGCTTTTATTGTTTCCATGATTACGCGAGGACCTGCAAATCCAATGAGAGCACCCGGTTCAGCAAAATTGACGTCGCCCAGCATCGCAAAAGACGCAGTCACACCACCAGTAGTTGGATCAGTGAGGAGAGAGAGGTAAGGAATTTTTGCAATACTCAATTCCGAAAGTTTCGCAGCAGTCTTGGCCATCTGCATCAATGAAAATGCAGACTCCATCATCCTGGCACCTCCCGATTTCGAGATTGAAAGGAGGGGGATGTGATTTTCTATACAGTAGTTGATACTCTGTGCTATCTTCTCCCCCACTACAGAGCCCATCGAACCACCTATAAAACTAAAGTCCATTGCTGCAATCACCAACGGCTTCTTATTGATTTTACCTACTGCGACACAAATAGCATCATCAAGTTCAGTTTTCTCAATGGCCTCCTTCAGGCGCTCACCATAAGGCTTGAGGTCTGTAAATCCGATAAAGTCCTCTGAAGCGTATTGTGACAAAATCTCTTCATACTGCCCGTCAAAGAGCATTTCAAAGTAGTCATGAGACCCAATACGCTCATGATAATTGCATTTCGGACATTTGAAGAAATTGTCCTTCAATTCCTTGACAGTATGCGTTTCAGCACAATTTCTACACTTATGCCACAGACCATCAGGCGTCTCCTTCTTGAATTTGGTCGCAGTCTGAATCCCGTCTTTGAGGCGTTTAAACCAACCCATAAAGCATATTGTGCATGCGGACAACACGTCCAGTGCGCGGTAAAATTAGAAATCCTGCCTGTATCCGCATTGAACGCCTGGGATTTGTCCAACTTACGTTTAGTGATTTGAATTTAGTCATCGTAACTATGCACCCACTAATTTTGATTTTTCCTAATCTGAGATGTATGAATATCGCGATTGTCGGCCATGGAAAAATGGGAAAAGCTGTAGAGCAAATTCTGATTCAGCGAAACCACTCAGTTCGGATCATTTCGACTGCTGAGCAGATTGATTTTCCTGATGAAATTTCGTGCGCAATAGAGTTTACGCATGCAAGTGTTGCACCACGGATTATTCGACGGTGTATCGACGCGGGTGTTCCAGTTGTCTCCGGCACTACAGGCTGGGATACAGAGAAGGCAGAGGTATTCGCATATTGCCATACGCATGACGGTACGTTGCTATGGTCTCCGAATTTCAGTATCGGGATGCACATTGTCTTTGAACTCAATAAGACTCTTGCCAGGCTGATGGATAGTAGACCTGAGTACAATGTGGAAATTCTGGAAACCCATCACACCGAAAAGAAAGATAAGCCATCAGGCACAGCGATTTCGCTCGCGAATCAGATTATCCATGAGATTGACCGGAAAGATCGGTGGCAATTGAAAAATGGGGATATCGCGTATTCGACCCTGGAAATCATCACGGAGCGTATTCCTGATGTGAGTGGAGTTCATCGGATTACCTATACAGGCCCGGATGACGTGATTTCGCTAAGGCATAAAGCACTCTCTCGAAATTCATTCGCTTTTGGGGCAGTATTGTCCGCAGAGTGGCTCGCAGGCTTGGGTTTGTCGCGCAAGAAGGGAGTTTTTACCTTTAGCGACGTACTGGCAAGTGAGAGCGGAAAATAAAAAAGCCCACTTCCCAGGGATGGGAAGCGGGCAAGAACACACTATGAGAACACCCTAAAAACGTATCTTCTCTTTGATGACATAAAAACGCGAGAGGCGTCAAAATGATTTCGAAGTTTTCTAAAGGTTTTGTTAAATAAAGACTTTCACTTCAGAAGTCTCTTTGTTGCATTCGCTAATACATACGGTAAACGTAACCTGGCCGGTTTTTGTTTGAGCCAAAAAGTCGTTATTTCGACAAATCAGAGTTTTTTCATCATAATATGATTATCCAGCGCACTGTTCAGGAGGTTTTTGACCAGGTCAAGATTGAAGAAGTCGTCGGGGATTTCCTCAATCTCAAGCGCCGTGGTTCGAATCTCATAGGCCTCTGCCCTTTCCACGATGAGAAAACGCCCTCGTTTAGTGTCTCCCCGTCAAAAAACATCTACAAGTGCTTCGGATGTGGTCGTGGCGGTGACGCTGTAAAGTTTGTGATGGAACATGAGCGGTATTCTTTTCCGGAAGCCATCCGATTTCTTGCCGCCAAGTATCAGATCCCGGTTGAAGAGACCCAGCGCACGGATGAGGATCAGCTATTGATGCAGGAGTCAGAGAGTCTGCGACTAATCAATGAATTCGCGCACGCCTTTTTTATCAAGAGCCTGCATGAGACACAGGAAGGCCGTGCAGTAGGCATGTCTTATTTCAAAGAACGTGGCTTTCTTGAGGGTACCATTCGCAAATTCGAACTAGGATATGCTCCAGACCAAAGTGATGCATTGCGTATCGCGATTATCGATTCAGGTTACTCTGAGGAACGCCTAAGAACACTGGGCTTACTCAATCAAAGCGGGCATGACATGTACAGAGGTCGTGTCATATTTCCGATTCACAATCTCAGTGGAAAAGTAATTGCCTTTGGAGCACGAACGCTGAAAGGAGGACCCCGGGAGCCTAAGTATATCAACTCCCCAGAGAGTGTCCTTTATTCAAAACGAAAAGTCCTCTTTGGACTGCACCTTGCGAAGAATGCCATTCGAAAAGCAGATCAATGCTATCTCGTAGAAGGTTACACTGATGTGATCAGCCTCGTGCAAGCAGGAATAGAGAATGTGGTTTCATCTTCCGGTACTGCTTTGACGCAAGAGCAAGCGCGAAACATCCGAAGGTTTACACACAATATTACAGTCCTGTATGATGGTGACCCTGCCGGAATCAAAGCAGCATTACGAGGACTCGACCTTTTGCTCGAAGAAGACATGTTTGTGCGATTGGTAATGTTGCCACCTGATCATGATCCTGACTCACTCGTGAAGTCACTTGGTCATGCAGCCTTCACTGAATTCCTGGAAAGAGAAACAAAAGATTTCATTTTGTTTAAAACAGGTTTGCTTTCGGCAGAGAGTCAGAATGATCCTGTAAAGCGGTCAGTGATGGTCCGTGAGATTGTCCAGAGTATCTCTCTCATTCCAGATTCTATAAGGCGCTCTGCATATCTCAAAGAATGCAGCCAATTGCTCTCAATGGATGAACGCATCCTTGTCCAGGAAACTTCAAAAGCCATCCTGGCGAATCTGAAACGCAGGCAATTGAGCCGTCCGCGCGAAGAAGTGCAAGCGGATTTTGATGCACTAGAGACGATCGCAGAAAATAGCAGACGTCATCCTCTTCCTCACACAGAAATCGCGGATGCAGATGCATATCAGGAACGAAACATTGTAAGGCTATTGATTCAAAGCGGGCATGAACCAATTGAAGTGGATTCTCAAGTCACTATCGCCAAATATATCATTGACAATATCAGAGATGTCCTGGATACATTCGATCATCCGGTATATGCGGAGATTGTCAGAAGGTATGCAGAAGCATGCCAGAGCGGACGGAATATCAAGCAGGATGAAATGCGTACTGATCCGGATCCACAGATCTCAAATCTTGCCCTGGAAATTCTGACTTCACCATACGAATACAGTGAAAACTGGATCATTTCAAGAAATATGCCCTTGTTGAGTCAACGTCCTCCGGAAGAAAACTATGGATTGGATAGCCATCAAAGTGTCTTGCGCTTCAAAGAATTTAAGATTCAGAAACGCATCAAAGAGAACAAGCTGCTAATTCAGAAATATCAATTGGAAAAAAACGCAGATCAACTCAACGTCCATTTGAAAATTCACAAAGAATTAGAGAGGATGAAAAAGGCGTTGGCGGAAGGAACCAACTCGATTGGGATCCGAATGTAATCAGTGGGAAGTCCTCAGTCGCCAGTCCAAAGTCTGCAGTCCTCAATCCCCAGTCCTCAATCCTAAATCACTCTTCAATCACGCATAACTCATCATTCATCACCGATTCCCTTATGCAATCCCCTTCTCTACCAAATAGCGCTCCGCATCTAATGCTGCCATACACCCGGTGCCCGCTGCGGTTACCGCTTGGCGGTAAATTCTATCCTGTGCATCACCGCTGACAAAGACACCTTCTATTTTTGTTTTCGTTGAACCCGGTTTTACAATCAGGTAGCCACTTTCGTCCATGTCCAACCAACCTTTGAAAATATCTGTACTCGGTTTATGGCCGATTGCAACAAAGAAGGCTTTGATATTCAGCACTTCTTTCTCTCCGGTAATATGGTTCACAATACGCACACCGGTTACTTCATCTTCACCAAGGATCTCTTCAGCCTCTGAATTCCAGTGTACCGTAATATTCGGATTGTTGAATACTCTCTCCTGCATGATTTTGCTCGCCCGCATTTCATCGCGACGTATGAGCAAGTGCACCCTTGGACAGAGTTTAGCGAGATAGGTAGATTCTTCAGCAGCAGTATCTCCTCCACCTACGACTGCGACCTCAAGGCCTTTGAAAAAAAAGCCGTCGCAAACAGCACACGCTGATACTCCTTTGTTGGCCAATCGTTGTTCAGAAGGAAGACCTAGCCATTTTGCACTCGCTCCGGTTGAGATGATCACGGTGTTGGCATGGACTTCAATACCACTCTCTGTCCAGACTTTATGGACAGGGCCTGTGAAGTCTACTTTTGAAATCAACTCGTAGCGGATATCAGTATTGAAGCGTTCTGCCTGTTTTCTGAAATCCTCCATCATTTGTGGACCCTGGACACCATCGGGATATCCCGGGTAGTTCTCCACCTCCGTGGTGATCATGAGTTGGCCACCTGGCTCCATACCAGTGTACAGAACAGGCTTCAAATTCGCTCTTGCGGCATAGATCGCTGCGGTATATCCTGCCGGGCCGGAACCAATGATCAGGCAATGTACTTTCTCGATTGTCGAACTCATTTCTTTGATACCTCTTTAATAAGTCAGATTCCCATAATGGGCGGGCAAATGTACGTTTCTAGATTATTTGTGGGTAAAACCCCATACCCCTGGCTTTTGTTTACTCTAGCTCATGAAATGCCCTTTTATGCGCTGGCTCATGAAATCCTTTTTCATGTGCTGCCCTATGAAATGCCTGTTTATATCATCCTATGGTCTTGCCTATCGCCATGGCACCGCAACGCACACTATGGGGACCGTGCAACGCGAACATGAGAAAGCCAAACCTGCCTATAAAAACGTCAGATATCGAAATCTGCGTTCGCACATCAGTCAATGCCGTTCACTGATCTATGAAATGGCAGCATTCCCCTAATCTGCGTTAACATTACATCCAAAATCATACGACATGGACTGGATTTATCCCATTAGTTACCTCACAAGTCTTACTGGACTGGTCATGTGGTTTATTGTGCAGGGCAATAAAAAGCTCAGTCGGAATATGAGCGCGCTGTTTATTACCGGATTCTTTATCTACCTCAGTGCGCTGTCGTTTTCTTCCGGGAGCATTTCCTACAAACTACTCATCCTTCTTCGCGATATGGTGGTCATGGGCATTGTCTCACAGCTCTTCAATGTGTTCAAGGCAAACAAACTCCTTTCGGCAGGTCTTGGACTGGTGGCCGCTTTGATTCTTTACTTCTCCTATTTCCAGACATTGACGCTATCGTTTCCGCAATTTCCTGCAAAGGCAATAGATCCGAATGGCGAGTTCCTGGTACAGATCAATGCAGCAGATATCGCCGTCATTGATGAGATCAAAGCACAATTTGATTGTACTTTTGAAAGCGCTTTTCAACCTCTAAACGTGAATGAGACTGAACTTGATGATTACTATGTTGTAAATCTCAAATCTGCGAAGCTGAAACAATCACGTCTGTTTTATGATCGATATGTGCGGTCAAAGAAGATAGCCTGGATTGAACCGAATGAAGAAATGGTGCTTTCGATTCCTGAGAGTACAGAGTCAGTGAGTTCTGCAAAAAAACACTTTCTGAATGATCCTGGCATCACTAAGCAATGGGGGTTTGAGCCGATGGAAGTCGACAAGTTGCATCAGTCCATCTCAGAATCAGGATTGAAACCAACGAAAGTCGCGAGGGTGGTGATCCTTGATACAGGTATTGAGAGCAAGCATGAGGACCTGGGTCAGAACTATCACAGTATCAATACAGACAACGACTCAGATCCAAATGGACATGGAACGCATTGCGCCGGGATCATCGGGGCAGTTTCAAACAATGCGATTGGTATAGCCTCGCTTTCTCCTGCACAAGGATATGTTGAGATCAGTAGTGTTCGTGTACTAAACGCAATGGGTGCAGGGACCCAAAAATCAATTCTTGATGGAATGATTAAGGCAGTGGATAGCGGCGCAGATGTGATTTCTCTTTCTCTCGGTGGCATTTCTGATCAAAGCAAACAGAAAGCCTATCGCGACGCGGTGCGCTATGCAGAGAAACATGGAGCAATCGTCATTGTCGCGGCAGGTAATAATGGCAAAAACGCTCGTTCAATTGCTCCAGCGAATGTGGATGGTGTAATCGCTGTGACAGCCATTGATCAGGAAAATCAAAAGGCAACGTTCTCAAACACAATCGAAGACCTCAAAATGGGTATCGCCGCACCTGGTGTGAATATCTATAGCACCCTCCCTGGAAACAAATATGGAGCTATGAGTGGCACGTCTATGGCTGCACCTCAAGTCGCCGGACTCGTCGGACTGATGAAAAGCCTGAATCCGAAATTGACGGCTCAGGAAGTGTACGCGATTTTAAAGGAAACCGGCAAGCCTACCAAAGCCGGCGATAAGACAGGCCCGTTGATTCAACCTTTGAAGGCGTTGGAGAAGATTATTGATTGAAAAAGGTACGGGGTACGGGATACGAGGTACGGGGTATAGGCAAAAACTCGGAACGTTTGACGCCTACCTTCGCTATGGCTACGGCAGCCGAAGCAGGAGAACTTACGAGCGTTTTAGTATGCTGAGGAACGGCTAAACGTAAACCCTCGCGGGTCTGAAAGACGCCGCTTGGTTAACCGAACTAGACATCGCCTGCCCCACAACAATGGGGGACCCGCGCGCATCAAACTCTTCACAGTATTCAATGATGCTGGACGATGAATTTCTCGACCGTGATACTTGATCCCGCCTTGAGTTGCAAAAAATATACTCCGGCTATCAAGTCATTCACTGCTATCGATTGATTATTTTCAGTAATCAGAAAATCCCGGATCCGCGTCCCTTTGGAATCAGTGATCTGTACTGTTGATCCAAGCGGTGCGTTGCGGATAAATAGAAAATCATCTGCCGGATTCGGGAAAAGGTCAAATTTGTCAAGTTCCAGTCCAACTATGTTTGAAGGGGCTTGCTTTACCGGCAAGACGATTCTTGAAGGAAAAGGTCCATGTATATACAGACGGTTGTTCGCGAGCTGCGGATTGACAAGCGTGTCCAGGTTGTCGTTGGGATACATCTCATCACCAGTATTCATATTGCGATTGAACCAAGGATAGTTTGATGAAGTGATAATGAGTCCTATTTGGTTTCCTGCTTTGAAAGTATGCGCAAGGTTATCAAAGGACAATTGAATTTCAACGACATCATCAAGATGCAGGAATTCTTCATCTGCCATGGTATAACCAGATCTGAAGCGCATGCGCTGGATAATTTGTCCCAATGCAACAGACTTGCCATCTGGATACACTTCTGTAAGCCTCAGCGCGAAATCCGTATCAGGACGATCTGAAGTCACAATTAGGTGTGCTTTGATTCGACCTTTCACAACGATATCGTTGGTGAGTAACGGCGTCGTGAACATCAATTTATCATTTCGGGATTCTACATCTGCACTTTGATCAAAAGGACCTTGCTCAAGATCAGGAGAGAGTGTTTTTCCTCCAATTGTAGGAGAAGGGTCTGTAGGATCGTAGATGAAAATTTTTTCCACCGGGATAGCCCCGGGATCAAGAGATAACGCCATGTCATCTCTGAGAAAGTACGAGATCTCAGCAGAAGCATCTGAAGGAGGAAACGATGTTGTATTCAGCCAAACATTGTCACCCATCTGAAAATAGTTGACTCGTGGAGTCAATTGCCAGCCATTGTCTTCTTCTAACAGATAGTGATGAAAAAATGCGTTGGCATATTCATTGTTGGAGTTCTCAGCTTCGGGAAAATCGAGTTCGCCTTGCATGGAAGTGAATAAGCCACCGTGCGTCCATGGGCCCATCAACAACCATTGCTCATCTTTCGCGGGTGAGAGTTCACGCATTGCATTAAACCACTTAAGGTTATCCTCCGTGTTGTGGTCAAACCATCCACCAATGTGCAGCATCGGGATTTCGAGTTCATCGGGATAATAGGTGCTTGCTTCTGTGAACTGCCAAATCAAGTTGTAGTAAGGATTCTGTGCAACAAGACTGAAGGCCCCTCCGAAAAGCAGTCCCAGGGTTTTGACATACTCTGCAAGGGCAACTCCACCTGGGTAAAACTGTCCGTATCGAGTCTGAGGCGATGCTACCATTGGTACCGCACATACCAGATGAGGCGGCTTTTCACGGGCAGTCATGAATTGTATGTTACCTAGGGCAGAGAGGCCCCAAGTACCTACTTTGCCAGTACTCCATGACTGGCTCGCTATCCACTCTACCGCGTCATATCCATCCTCCCCTCTTTCTGCCACACCTCCACACGCTGAAGTGGATGCATAGAAGCAGCGCCAATCCAGAACGACAAATGCATAGGGACTGTTGGCGATATTCTGCCCGACATCCAATGGCAGCCCAAATCGGAATAAGTTTTTGTTGTATGGAGTTTGAATCAGAATGACCGGAAACTCACCCTGATCAGATGGCAGATAGAGATCCGCTGCAAGATGCTGTCCATCACGCATGGGGATCTGAATCACCTCATGATTGAGTTGAGCCAAAAGACATAACGGGAGTAATCCAAGGAATGTAAAGACAATTGCTTTCATAAATAGTATAAACGATTAGACGCAATGATGGAACTAGGGTTTAATGAATATTGGAACACTGAACGAACTTTCACAAGGCCCAACTTCGTGGAAAAACCGTTCGAATGGCTGAAGCGCATAATCAATGCTCAAAGATGGACAAACAAAGTATTGTCTAACCGGCATCCGTCCAAATATGATCGATAAAGTAACGGTTACCTACAAATAATCTGTACATAGTCTTATCAAATCTCAATTTTTTATTACGAAGTCTTTGAAAAGGCAGTACGAGCGTTTTTAAGTTCATTGATGACGATAGAATAATCGGAATATTTAACAATTTGCCATATTTGATCGATAAAGTAACCGTTAGCTCCAAATAACCAATTACCTGTTTTAGGCCAAGACCACTTTAGATCACACACTTAAACTACCAACGCCATGACCTTGCTCAGGCCTGTGGTTCATTGCCTGTCCTGCGGCGCGCCAGTAATCGGGCGACTGGATAAAGTCTTTTGCACTGTATCCTGTAAGTCAATGTATCACCTCCGACGAAAAGCCCAGCGCATACCCGTTTCATATCCAATCGATTCAATACTACATCGAAATTGGGTAGTACTTATGGAAGCCCACGAACTGGCGGGCACGAATAAGTTCTTCGTCAGTGCCGCCCAACTGCAGAAGGAGGGTTTCAGACCTGAATACCATACCACAACTTCTTCCAATAAGGATAGCAAAAGCTACTATTATGTCTATGATTTCGGATGGATGCAGTTCAGTGAAAAAGAACTGATGATAATCAAACTCAATAAACCGAGATGATTATTCACCCCTAAGCTTGTCATCCTGCTTAATTGCAATATCCACGATGGTCTTCATGAGACGCACGATAGACAGGAATACCAAATACCCAATCGCAAGGACGACAAACAACCATCGGAATGACCCCGCTTCATCAATCGATTGTCCCGACAACAATGTGGCAAGAAGAGCTGAAGCAATCATTAATCCAATAAAACTAAAAATGGCTTTGCGCCAATATCGATTTGGCTGGGACGCTTTGAGGCTGAAAATACTACTGCACAATGCGTAAAACAAGATGCAAGCCGTCATCAGTATCCACGATGAATTCTGTGTTGAAGAACTGACTCCTGATGCATTGGATCCGAGATCGAGAAGGGAAAGTAGAGCCCCGAAAATAAAAATGATTCCAGCCTGGAAAGCAGGTTGCGCAGCGATCTTACTTGCTATCGTTTGTTGCTGGGAGTTTGTCATGCGTTTACAATTTCACCATAAAGATCATATTCGGTTGCATCAGTAATAAGCACTGATGCAAAGTCGCCGATACGCGCATATGCATTTTCGGCACGGACATATACTTCATTGTCCACTTCAGGAGAGTCTCCTTCAGTACGTCCAACAAAATGTTGATCCTCTTTTCTATCAAAAAGAACACGATGTGTTTTGCCAATCTGAGTTGTATTTTTTTCCAATGAAATCGCGCGTTGAACTTCCATCAATCTATTCGCTCGTTCGGTTTTTATTTCCGGCGGCACATCATCTCTCATGGTATGGGCCGACGTGTCTTCCTCATGAGAATATTCAAACACCCCTACCCTATCAAAACGCATTTCTTCAACGAAGTTGCACAGTGTTTCAAATTGTCTCTCTGTTTCTCCCGGAAAGCCAACCAGAAATGTCGTACGCATCGTAATCTCAGGTACCATCCCGCGAATACTGCTTATCAGTTCTCTCGTCTCATGTTGTGTAATCTGACGGCGCATAGCATTCAGGACTTCATCATCGGCGTGCTGCAATGGCATATCGATGTAGCTACAGATCTCCTTGCGCTCCGCCATCACTTGTATGACCTCCAATGGAAACTTGTGTGGATATGCATAGTGCAATCGTATCCATTCAATGCCATCCACATCTGCCAGTGCATGCAGTAAGTCAGGGAGAGCTCTTCGCTTATAATTGTCCAGGCCATAGTATGTCAACTCCTGGGCGATGAGCATCAATTCTTTGACACCGTGTGACGCGAGATGTGCGGCCTCCTTCTGCAGCGATTCAATGCTCCTTGAGATATGACCACCGCGCATCAGTGGAATTGCACAGAAGGCACAAGTCCTGTTACATCCCTCAGAGATCTTCAGATATGCATAATGATTGGGGGTAGTAATCAAACGCTCGCCGATAAGCTCGTGCCGATAATCCGCTTTGAGAGTGTGCAACAAGGCAGGCAATTCCAGAGTACCAAACCATGCATCGACTTCTGGAATCTCCAGCGCCAATTCACCACGATAGCGTTGGGAGAGGCAACCTGTGACATAGAGTTTGTCTATGCGTCCACCTTCTTTGTGTTTCGCGTACTCCAGGATAGTATCAATAGATTCTTCTTTTGCCACATCGATAAAGCCGCAAGTGTTGATGATCACGATTTCCGCAGCGTCATCAGAGTCATGTGCAACGACATATTGATTGTGCCTTAATTGTGTAATGAGATTCTCTGAATCGACGATGTTTTTGGAACATCCCAGCGTAATCACATTGATCCTGTTTTCCCTCGTGCCTTTGGTTTTCAAAATGTATTGTTATCCTGATGTGCGGCAAAGATACCCAGTCCCGAGTAGCGAGATCTCTGGAGAATGCAGAATGCTGAATATCGAATATTGAGTCTCCTCCGCAAAGGATCGAGATCACGCAAGATTCTCAGACCAGAACCTGAAGCCATTACCAAAACAGATTTTATCCACCTTCTCCACAATGTCCCCTTCGTGATAATTTAACCTCGGATGGTTTTTCTTTGATTTTGCAATCATCTCCGGCAATGCTTCAATAAGCCCTTCTCTAAACGCTGGAAAGTCACGTGCGGATTGACAACAATTGAGCGGATTGATCATGCCATCGAAGTCAGATCCAATACACATACAATCCCATGCCGCCGGTCCTCCCACCTCAACAATATGGAGTATTGTATTTGCAAAATGACGCAGATGCTTTTTGACATTCAGTACAAGTCCGCGCTCTTTTGCTACCGGAGCAACCGATGGCTCATCAGGTAATTCAAAATTTGTGAGTTTGATTTGCAAGCTTCGTGTGTCTATTGTGTGACGAAACTCCTTGAGACTCCAGTATTCGCCCTTAGGGTTGTCCGCTCCCTGAATACGCTGATCAAGATTCAGTCCCATTAATCCGCCTGAGGCTACGATAATTTTGATTTCCTCATCATACAAATTGATAGACCATGGATTGAAATGCGTATCACCGATTCCCTTTACCCTGTCATACTTGACTTCAACAAATTCCCGATCTACGACACACGCACCGTTGATGATCTTATGGATGTCTTTGTAACTGATCCCTGTGACGCCGATATGTGAAGCGAGGATAGGATGACCTTGCACGGATGGATGAGCATAAAACTGCTTGCGTGATAGCAAAGACATGTGCTTTAAATCAATCAGAATCCTCGGACCCGATGAGGTATCATAAGCAGCTTCAATGATGCGATTACCGTCCTCTCCTATCCCAAATCCATTGGGCTTAAATTCATCATTTTTCTTGAGCAATTTCATCCCAAAAGCATGCGTGCAGATATCTTCCTGCTGTGTCAGATGGGTAAGATTGATCGCGACAAATCTGTATTTGGGATGATTTTTGATCGTGCGCAAATTTTCAACAATGGAGCCGCCGCCATAGAGTGAATGACCGCCTTCCAGCGAAAACAGCATATTTATTTTGCCAGGATCGTAATCGCTCATGCTGCGAAGTATCTTGAATTCCTGCTGGCGATCAGCGGATTCCAGTGTTTTCAGTTCATCCCATATCAGGTCGAAATACTGTGAGTTGTTGATATCGTTGAGTCGATTTTTGTCTATTGGAGTTAATGACGGACCAAAGAGTTGAAGGAGAACCGCGGAAGACATGGGTTTTTCGAGCGGAAAAATGGCGCAGACAGCAAGCTTAACATCACCAGCCTTTACCTGCGAAAGGGAGGATTGTGATTGCAGGATTGAAATCCCAGGTAGTGCGTCCCAAAGAGATTTCTTTCTGTTTGAAAGAAAATACTTTAACGTGGTGTGAAGATGGCAGTCAAAGAAGGGCATGGTATATCACGATTTAAAGGTAAACGATCGATCAAAGCCTACGTGTGCCTAAAGGAGTGTAATGAAGAAGACTAAATATAACCAGCCTGCGGAATTTATTTGGTTCTGCGTCATTTTATTTAATTGTCTTTACTCAATTTGGGTTTATTCCGTATTTAGTGGGTATTGAAAAAATCATTACAACAAATTTTGAGCTATGGATGAAAGTAGCAAGAGCGCACAAGGGCGAATTTTTGCCATTGGCCGCGGGGCAAATCCAATTCTCATCCGTAAATTCTGCGAACTCACAGGAAAGGACCACCCACGCATCTGCTATCTACCTACTGCGTCAGGAGATCCTACAGAAATGATTACATGGTGGAATGCACTTTCGATAGAGCTGAATTTTGAAGCACATGTCCAGAAGCTCTTCATTTCGAGTTTTGATCAGTCATATGACTTCGATGAATTGCTCCTTTCTATGGATGCGATCTATGTCGGAGGAGGAAACACTGTGAATATGTTGGCCATTTGGCGCGAGCATGGTATTGATCAGATTCTTCGTCAGGCAATGACCCAGGGTATTCTTCTCGGAGGTGGAAGTGCCGGCGGCATTTGCTGGTTCCAGGGAGGACTCACCGATTCACGTCCGAAAATACTGACACCGATGAGTGCATTGGGCTGGATAGAAGGAAGCTTTGCGCCACACTATCTGAGCGAGCCTGGTCGCCGAGCCTATTTTCATCAATACATTCTTGATGGCTCATTGGTCGATGGCTATGGCTGTGATGACACGGTCGGACTATATTTTGAGAATGGCAAACTTATTAAAGCATACGGATCAGCTCAGGATGCGAAGGCATTCTTTGTAAGAAAAGTCGCAGGTCAGATTCAGGAGACACCAATAGAAGTGGAATAGGAAAATTGGAAATTGGACAACTCAGGTATCAACGATAGGCCTTAGCCAAATTGATGTCATACTTTTTCTTAATGAATGCGAGCAATCCACTACAAAAGTCCACCGCAATATGAAGGAAGATCAACAGGAGAAGGGATTTCGTCATGATGAAAAGCCAGGCAAAGAGCATAGACAATAATGTGATCTTAAACAAGGCCAGCCCACCCTGATAGGCATGAACAATACCAAAGACCAACGCCGATCCTACGACTGCTATCTGCACTGAATACTCATAGCCTGCAGTAAACACGAGCAGATATGTCACAATAAAACCACGGAAAACAATCTCTTCACATACTCCGGCACTAATGCTTACCACTGTCCCAAAGTGTGCAAACTCACGCCATGTAGAGGGAAGAATAGCCGCGGCCGGATGTTCATCATCAGAATTCCACGATATGCTGGCATCGGCAAAATAGAATAACACGAATCCGGCTACAATCAACATCCAATGCGGAAATGAAGCAGGATCCGGCCAACGAATTCCCATTTCCAGAAAAGTACGATCACAGATTAGCCATAGTGCCACAATGATCAATGCACCAATCCATAACACCATACTATTCAGCCAATAGATGCGGATTTTCAGCGTACTCTCCTGGGGTATCTCCATCTGGGTGGGCTGTCTTCTCCATACGATAAAGATTGGAAGAGCAAAAACGAGTAAAGCAAAAAGAATGTGGTCTGCGAGAGTCAATGGTGACATAGTGAATATCAAACCCTATTGTATACCTGATTCAAAATTGCCATAAACGTAGAAGAGAGGTCGTCAAGATAATGAGTTTCATCACTGATCTTGAATTATCACTTTGGATTATCTGTCTTCATCAGGGGAGTTGAATTGCCCGTGTTCACCTCTTGTCCGAAACATGGCAGATGACATCTGACTGTATTCGAATAACTGAATCCGCTCCTCAGTCTGTAATATGTATATACAGCTGATGATGGAACAACAGCTGTACAATTGACTGAACAATGAATTCCTCGCAGTGGCAAGACCTCAATAAAGTTCTGTCCATCGAGACTCATTTCAATAATAGGCTCCTGCGCATCACCACTTGTACGATTCCAAAACAAAGTCGTTTCTGCACAATTGAACGGTGCGCAGTCAAGAGTCCTGACTTCTGGTGCTTCAGTGTTTTTCTGAATGAGCGCTACCCAATCTTGTGATACTTCATCTGCAGGCAACCCCAATGACCTTATTCCTCCACCATTAATACTACTTATAGTCCCTGTTTGCAAACTTCCGCCAATCCGGGGATTGTACCATCGAATGTCATATAATCCTGATCCATTCATGAGGTTCATTGATGCTTCGCCTACTTCCGTAAGGTAGACTGCATAGATGGAATCCGCTACCGCAAAACAATAGGCGTCCCCTTCAGCATCCAGTAATTGATCCTCACTATTCATCGACCAGAAAGGCAACCACCTTTTGAAAAACTCTATAGCATACCTGTTGTAATCCCACATCCGATCACGTGAACGGAAGTCTTCGCAATTCAAATCATTGTGGGGCAGTGCATACCCAAAATAGTATTCAAGTCCGGCGCCACCAGCCATGAGATTGCCCCATAGCACGCTCTTCCGGATGTCGTCCTGGGTGGGAGTACTGGTAAATCCATCATTCGGAACACCGATAAACGCAATCCCCTGTTCGTCGCTGGCGACTACCCATGGTTTTCCTGCGTCCCGGGACTTCTTCACCCATTCCAGGCTGATGTCATGTACATCGGCCCAGTCTGATTGCAATGATGCTCCTGTCAAATAAGATTGATCACCTATCAAACTGGTATACACAGCTCCGTCGGATCCCGGAGAAGTATGTATGACAATGTTGTGATGATAAGGGTCATTGTCAAAGAAGTACTCAGCAAATGCTTTGCGTTGTACATCCGTGTTTGAATTTTCTTCGCCAAGATTCCAGTTCAATGCAAGATGATGAGCATAGCGTGAGATCAGTTCGCGATAATACAACTTACGCAGACGTCCTAAAGCGCCTCCATCGAGCATTTGATCGTTCTCCTCTTCCTGTGTTTTGAAATGCATGTAAATGCCATTATGATCACAATGCTCAAATAAAATTTCCCATTGATCGAGTTTGGAACAATCAAATCTATCGTGTTGAGCGGGATCTGCATATGGCCATACGTTGTCTCCATCGCCACCGATGTTCATTGTAAGAAATGAGACGGCATTCTGCCCTTCGCTGGCCAGGTAATTTATTGCGCCAATGATTCCTTTGCCAAGAGAATCACGCCACACAGGATCACCTTCGTTCCAATCTCCAAGGTGAGGAGTCCAGTCTTTCAATGGCGCACCGCTGGACAACAAAAACGTCTGATCAAAATCGCGACAAGCAAGAAGAGTCTCAGGAGAGTCCGCACCGGATTTCAGAAAAAACTCGCCCGATCCAAGATGCCTCAGATATCGCTGCTCAACATAAGCCAATCTTCCCTTGCCCCTGAAATCAATACCGATCTTGTCACTCGGTAAAATGAAGATGGAACCTGATACGCCATCGGGTGAAACTGAAATTCCCACCTCTTCAGAAATTGCAATATCTGCTCCCTGACGAAATGAAACGTTGTAGATCCACTCACCTTGTCGGTCAGGTGAAAAGTGTACTCGCCATTTATTTCCTGAATCGGCACCTGTATTTGCGGCATCACCATCTGCAGCGAAATAGCCAGGGACATCGTATGAAACATCATCCTGGGTAAAAGTCACAATCAGACGATAATCGGAAAATGGATTTGGGCTTGATTGTTCATGCACCATTGGACCATCAAAGGTAAGGGTGACTTTATGCCAGACTTTTAGTTCTCCAGAGATATTCTGACAAAGTGCATTCCCCACAGTAAGACACAAGAGGAATAGAATGAAAATTCGTGACGAAATCGAGAGAAGCATGATAATCAGAAGATGTGCATTTCCTGCAATTTCCGAATAATCTCATGATGAGTCTGCCCGGGAGAAAGTCGCTCTCCATGATCGTTTACACATCTCAGCAGATGAAAGTCTGTTTCTGATTGGATAAGGTCCAGATATTCCTGGTGAACCCGAGCCTGAAAATCCATGTCAGATTCATGAATGTCTTGTCCGCCACTGAGATATTCTCTTGAAGTGCGCAAGTCATCACCAGAGATGGCTTTTGCCGCTGCGGTGGTAGATACATCGAGGAAGAGAGATAAATCAGGGACTGGAATTTTCAAATACTCATATTCCAGATTGAGTATCCATTGTTTGATCTCCTGCTTTTCATTGCTATCAGGACGTTTTGCACATTGAAAAGCAATGTTTGAATAGACATAGCGATCTGCAATGACCAGATATCCTTCATTAAGCCAATGCGTGATCGTGGATGCGAAATCTTTTCGATCACCGGCATAAAGGAGTGCCACCAGTTTTGGATGCACATCCTCAAGTTTTCCAAAGGCACCTCGTAGAAAGTCCGCCACAAGTGTGCCATAAATGCCTTCAGCAAGTCTCGGAAAATGAATATGCCGGAAGGCGATGTCTTTTTCTTCAAGATATGACTGCAAGAGCTCAAGCTGAGTTGATTTGCCTGACCCATCAAGACCTTCGATGACGATGAATTTCGATTGTTTCATGGAAAGAGGAATCTGGCTATTGGCTATTGGCTGTTTGCTATTCGCTAATTGGCTGCAAATTTTTCACTATTCGGGCATAGGTTCCTATGCAATTGCGGTGTGGCTACCACCGCCCTTTAGTTGAAGCAAAGCTGTCCATTCTCCCCTTCCGCCTTTCTGCCCTTCCGCCTTTCTTCCTGAGTTTGAGTTTGCCTATGCTCTTTGCCTTTAACGTCCAAGAAGTTTTTTCTTTTCATCGTCGAATTCATCTCGCGTGAGTTCTCCACGTTCTAGTCTGTCACCAAGAAGTTCAAGTAGATCAAGAGTATCGGCGTTATTTTTTTCGGCTTGAGCAAGGAGATCTGGTACTGGCGCCGCCGGCAATTGAGCGACAACCCTATAGGAATTTGTACGAAACGCATCATAATCAGGTTGATCCCTGAGAAATGTCAACGCTTCATGCTGCATGATCCGATCATAGTCATTAAATCCGAGTTCCACTGCTTTGGCCAAATGAAAATATGCATCCTTTGCATCCCTAAGAATTGAATGACAACACGCAAGATTGAAGTGGGCTGCCGAAGATCGCGGATCCTCAACCAGTGCCATCGTAAACTCACGGATGGCCTCATGGTATCTTTCCTTTTTATACAATTCGATCCCACGTACAATCGCAGGATCGCCTTGACGTTGTGGAGTGCGATCGAGAGTATAATTCTTTTTTGGTACCGGCTTTTGGACAGGAGCTTGTGCTTGTACCTTCCCGGACTTCGCCCGATTGTATTTGTAATCAAAATCCGCCTTGGGCATGGCAAGCAATAGCACAGCGTCGATAAATCCGATAATTCCGAAGATGGCAATCGGTGGAAACGGTGCACCGCCATCAACAGTGATCATCAATGCGATGAATGCTAATGTGAAGTGAATCAATCCCCATATCCGCTGCCCAAGATAAAAGCGATGGATACCCCAGAGGCCCATGGTCAGTGCAAGAATAAATGCTACCCCTTTCTTTTTCACGCCTCTCGGCCCGTCATCCGCACCCTGTTGCTGGACACCATCAACACGTTCGATCCATGAGTTCATCTCCTGTGAAGTAGGAAATGCCATATTCTTGGCAGTCACGGCAAACACTTCAAGATCCTGTGTGATATTCCTCAGATGAAAAAATCCCAACGATACAGCCGTAAGCCAGGGATGGTTTTTGATATCATCGAAAACTTTGGCAGAGATAAACACGCCTCCGGGAATACAGAGACGTTCAAGCCGCGATGCGATGTTGAGTCCATCTCCGTATGCGCCTTCTTCATCGTACGCAATATCCCCGCTATGAATACCAATCCGTAAAGGAACCAAGGGTTCTTTCATGAATTCGATTTGCATATCAACCGCGCACTCCACAGCCGCTGAAGTACTTTCAAAAATACTCAGCGTCCCATCACCAAAGTACTGAAGGATCTTGCCGCTATATCGTCCATGTGCATCTTTGAAAACCTCCCGGTGCCGATTCCTGATCATGCGGGCCTGCAACTCATTGGATTCCATCATAGCGGAATACCCCGTGATATCGGTAAACATAATTGCAGCAAGGCGGCGTGTGGATGCCATACGTGTTAAAGTATTCTCGAAAAAGCAAATGTAACCATTTGAGATTGCCCTGAAGTGGCAATTCGAGCAAGGCTGTTTGACAACCTTCAGATACAATCCAGGCTCTCTCGGAGCCGCTCACCTTATAGTAGTATCGGGTTTGGCTCGCAGATATACAGCCTTCAGGCGCGCTCAGTGTCAGTCCTCCCCTTTTAAACAACTAATCTTCATTAGTTTGAAGTGGCATTAGACTACTTTGCTTAAAATTCCGGCACTTTTGGTACGTCGTTATTTAGACCAAGCTTTGAATTCATCTGCTTCAGAAAATAGGCTGCATAGATCGGGGTCTTCTCTTCAGGTATATTATGCGCATACCAATAGACTTCACGGACGCCCTGATCATGCCAGAGCTTGATCCGATCAACCCAGTCATTTATTCGCTTCTTATCAATATCAGGAGAATCGCAACCCGAAAAACGAATGAAGATTGAATCCGACGTCAGTACCTGATGAATGACTCCACGCTCTCCTGCTGTGTCAGAGATGATCCAAGGGGTGTTATGTTTACGAAGGATCCCGGCGAGCTGTTGTTTGTTTTCTTCATTGTAAAAATCCGGATGGCGCAACTCAAATGACACCGGAAAGTCTTTAGTAATCTTTTCAAAGAACGCTTCTACTTTATCCAATCTCGCAGGAGTGAATCTCTCCGGAAGTAATAAAAACGGCCTGCCTAACTTTTCGCCAAACCCTGAGATAGATTCCACAAATCGTTCAGTGAGTTCCTGTACTTCTCCAAGAAGCTTGAACTGAGTTATGGATTGTGGAAATTTGGGAGAAAAAGAAAATCCATCCGGAGTCTGGTCCGCCCATTCTTTCATGATCCTGGCAGATCCAAAGCGATAGCCAGTTGTATTGAGTTCGACACTATTAAAGCACCTGCTGTAGTTGGTCAAATACTCGCTTTCTTTTGTACCGGCAGGATAGAGCATACCGACCCATTCTTTGATACCCCACTTTGCGCAGCCGCAATGCACGTTTAATGTTGAACGTGTAATGTTTATTGTTTGTAAGAATGAGGCATTCGAGAAATGATCAGGAGGGAGCGTGAAGTCGATTCCTGCGATGTCAGTTGTATGTCCGTATTCCATTGGAAATCAAAATAAAAATCAAAATTTCAATTGCAATTGCCACACAAACTTACTCGTTTCGTATCGCTTTCATTGCAATTTTGATTGCCATTTTGATTTTGATTACAACGGTATATTCCCATGCTTTCGTCTGGGCCTTTGCACTGTTTTATTCGTCAGCATTGCGAACGCTTTGATCAACTTTCGTCTTGTATCCTTTGGATCGATCACTTCATCAATAAAGCCACGTGCCGCAGCGAGATAAGGATGCGCGAATTTCTCGGCATAATCTTTTTCCATTTCAACCAATTTGGCTGCAGAGTCGCTTGCTTCTTCAATTTCCTTTTTGAAAATGATTTCACTGGCACCACGTGCTCCCATCACGGCAATCTCTGCAGAAGGCCAGGCGAAATTCATGTCGGCACGAATATGTTTTGAATTCATCACATCGTAAGCACCACCATATGCCTTTCGGGTGATCACTGTGACTCTGGGTACCGTTGCATCACTGAAAGCATAGAGGAGTTTTGCACCATTCGTAATAATCGCATTCCATTCCTGATCTGTACCTGGCAAGAATCCAGGAACATCAACAAACACTAGTAACGGAATATTGAAGCAATCACAGAAACGTACGAAACGCGCAGCCTTCTTGCTACTGTTCACATCCAATACTCCTGCAAGATGAAGTGGCTGATTTGCTACAATACCAATACTCTTTCCAGCCAATCTCGCAAAGCCAATGATGATATTGCCCGCAAAGTGTTCCTGAATTTCAAAGAAGGACGCATCATCTACAGTTCCATTGATCACAGATTTCATGTCATACGGTTTCTGCGCACTATCGGGAATGATGGCTTCGAGATCCGGTCTGTTCTCTTCACTCAACTCGTAAGGCAGATCCGCAGGGGTCTCTTCACAATTTTGTGGAATGTAACTCAATAGCTTTTTCAACTGGACAATACAATCATAATCGTTGGCAGCAGTGAGATGCGTGATGCCAGATTTTTTTGCATGTGCACTTGCACCACCGAGATCTTCAGACGAGACATCTTCATTCGTAACAGTCTTGACAACATTCGGTCCTGTCACAAACATGTACGAAGTATTCTCTACCATCAGGATAAAATCCGTTATCGCAGGAGAATACACTGCCCCTCCTGCACATGGGCCCATGACGGCAGACAATTGCGGAATGACACCTGATGCTATGGTATTACGATAAAATATCTCCGCGTATCCACCGAGCGAACGTACACCTTCCTGAATGCGCGCACCACCAGAATCATTCAGACCGATGACCGGCGCCCCATTTTCCAACGCAAGGTCCATGATCCGGCAAATCTTCTCTGCGTGCGTCTCTGAAAGCGAACCACCAAAAACCGTAAAGTCTTGCGCAAAGACGTATACAAGTCTGCCATTGATCGCACCATACCCTGTCACGACTCCATCACCTGGAAATTTCTGCCGCTCCATTCCAAAATCAATCGTACGGTGCTCGACGAACATGCCTATCTCTTCAAATGACCCTTCGTCAATCAATAGATGAATCCGCTCGCGCGCTGTGAGCTTTCCTTTTTCATGTTGTTTACGGATGCGGTCTGCTCCGCCGCCCTGGAGAGCTTCGGTACGCTTATCGGAGAGGGTGTTGAGTTTGTCCTTCATAGGGGTAAAAATGGGTGAAATCGGTGAAACGGGCGAATCCGGTGAAGCAGGTAAAATCAGGTCTTACTAATTTATTTCGGTTTCTCCGATTTTACCGGCTTATCCTGTTTCACCTTCTTTTCTCCTATTTTCACCCACTGAAAAAAAATCCCTTATGACACACACGACAACATTGCACGCACTTTCCGATCGCGTAATGCAAATGGAAGAGTCAGCCACACTAATGATGGCACGGCTCGCACGTCAGCTTTCATCACAAGGACATAAGATTATTTCATTGAGCCTGGGAGAACCGGATTTCGATACGCCAGTACATGTGCGTGAAGCAGCAAAACGTGCGTTGGATGCAGGGTATACACGATATACACCAGTGGCAGGAATACCTGAACTCAGAGAAGCGATCAGCAGAAAGTTTCTTCGTGAGAATGGATTGGAATACAGCCCAAACCAAATTGTTGTCTCAAATGGCGCAAAGCAGTGTATTGCAAATATTTGCCTCTCGCTTCTTAATCCTGGTGATGAAGCCATCTTGTTTTCACCTTACTGGGTTTCATATCAGGATATTGTCAAGGTTGCTGAAGGAGTTCCTGTACCAGTGCATGCGGGCATCGAAGATGATTTCAAGATCTCTGCCCAGCAGCTCAGTGATGCGATTACCGAGCGTACTCGTCTGATCATCTTTTCATCACCATGCAACCCTACAGGTTCAGTCTATACATACAGTGAACTCCGTGCACTTGCCAATGTGATCGAACAACATGAACAGATCATCGTGGTCTCTGATGAGATTTATGAGCACATCAATTTCACCGATAAGCACGTGAGCATTGGCACTTTTGATGGCGTGCGCGATCGTACAGTGACCGTGAATGGGTTCTCAAAAGCGTTTGCGATGACGGGCTGGAGACTCGGATATATGGGAGCACCCCAATGGATTGCTGATGCCTGCACGAAAGTCCAGGGACAGTTTACCTCAGGAGCAAACTCGATGAGTCAGAAAGCTGGTGCAGAAGCTCTTGATGCGGATATGGCACCTACGGTCGAGATGACGAAAGCATTTCACAAGAGACGTGATCTCGTGATTGAATTGCTCGAACATATTCCGCTCTTCTTAGTCAACAGGCCAATGGGTGCATTCTATATTTTCCCTGATGTCTCTGCGTACTTTGGAAAATCTTATGAGGGCGTGAATGTGAACAATGCTGATGACTTTGCTATGTACCTTCTCGAGTATGCACATGTTGCAACTGTGTCAGGAAGCGCTTTTGGAGAACCGAAATGTATACGGATTAGCTATGCGGCATCTGAAGATCAAATCCGGGAAGCGATCAGGAGGATTGGGGATGCGGTAAAAAATCTAGGCTGAGGCGAAGGAAGAAAAACTCAAACTCAATCGCAAACTCAAATGGAGCGTAGCGACATCCCGATAGATCCGACGTAGGAACAACGTCATCGGGACTCAAGCGCAAAAGAGAGAATCAGATTGAATATCAAAGTCTTGCGAGGATTGTCAATCCTTAATCCACATCAAGAAGAGCCAATTCTTGTTTAATACACATCAATCCAACTCATCTACTCTGCCACCCTCGCACCTATAAACCCTACCGGGAAATCTATCAATCATCGCATATGCATGTGTAGCCATGAAGATGGCAGTATTGTATTGGACGGCAATGGAACGCAGTAATCGTAGTATTTCAACAGATGTGTCAGGATCGAGATTGCCGGTTGGTTCATCTGCGATGATGATTTCGGGAGTGTTAAGGATCGCCCTTGCAATACCAAGTCGCTGTTGTTCGCCTCCCGAGAGCTGCCCAGCAATACTTTTTTCCGTATTGCTCAAGCCGACATCTTTCAGAACCTGCTTGATACGCTGTTCCCGCGGTTCTTCTTCGGCCCATCCTGTTGCTTCAAGCACAAACTGCAGATTGTCCCATACTGTCCAGTCTTCGAAGAGGTAGAACTCCTGGAATACAATACCCAGCTTTCTTCTCAGCGCCCTGACCTTGTCCTGGTTGAGTTGGGTAAGATCGGTCCCTGCTACTCTTCCTTTTCCATGTTGCAATGGAATCTCACCCCAAAGCGTTTTAAGGAGACTGCTCTTGCCACTACCTGTTTTACCGATGAGGTAGACGAATTCAGCCTTACTCAGCGACATATTCACATTGCCAAGGATTTTACGCTCACCATGATAGATTTCGGCGTCCTGAAGCCAGGCTACATATTCCATATTAAAAACAGAAAGGCAAAATGTAAAAGATTCAAAGTCAAAATTTAAAAGTCGGGGAAACAGGGTAAGCAGGGGTTCCTCTTGTTAAAACACGAGGATATTCAGTCCGCAAGTCATGTTAATCCGAATGGTGGTAATTTCACGCCGCAAAGAAACAAACATTAGGCCGATCAATTGTTATACTAATTTCAAATCCTCTCGAACAATGAAACGCATCCATATCATTTCAATCCTCCTGATTACAGCAGCGGTGGCCTTGCTCATCTCTGCGACAGGAGACATGAGCACATACAGCAGCTTCTCAGATGCCAGGAAATCTGATAAAAAGGTGAAAATTGCCGGTCAGTTGGCAAAGGACAAGGATATGATCTACAATCCTGACAAGGATCCGAATCATTTCAGCTTTTATCTAAGTGATCAGGCAGGTGAAGTGCAGGAGGTTGTGCTTCTCGCACCAAAACCACAAGACTTCGAGCTTTCCGAGCAAGTGGTGGTAACTGGTCGTTGGAAAGATGAAACGTTTATCGCAACATCGGTGCTACTGAAATGTCCGTCGAAGTATAAGAATGAGGAAGTTTTTTTGAGAGAAGGGTAAGTTAGTGGCGGAACGGCGGAAAGGCGGAAAGGCGGAATGACAAGAGCGCGAGAAGAGAAACACAAACTCAAGCTCAAACTCAAAAAGAAAGATGAAAAAAGGGATATTCCAAAAGAGCTTATATGCAACTGTAACCCACTTGCAAGACCACTTACCAGGCCACTTACAGGCTACTTATAAGCCACTTAGAAACGACTTAGCAGCCATTTAGAAGACACTTAGATTTTGGAATCCATACAATACATCAATGAACTCTTATGGCCCGGCATCGTGGGGCGTTTAGCAATCATTATTTGCTTTGTGACTGCTCTTGGAGGATGTCTCGCATTCTTTAAAGCAAGCCGGCGGGACAATGCACGATGGAATCGGATCAGTCGCGTTTACTTTGGCATCCATAGTGCAAGTCTGCTTGGCATTATTGGTTTGTTACTATTCGTCATGATCACGCATCGCTATGAGTATCAATATGCGTGGAACCATGTTTCTGATGCGTTACCCATGCGCTATATTTTCTCCGCATTCTGGGAAGGCCAGGAAGGAAGTTTCCTGCTTTGGCTTTTCTGGCATATGATGCTCGGCGGAGTATTGTTATTTCGAAATGACAAGTGGGTGAATGTTGTGATGGCGATTCTTCTTGCAGTGCAATGCATTGTCGTATCCATGCTTCTAGGCATCTATTTCACCGATGTCGCAAAGATTGGAAGTAATCCGTTTCTCTTGCTACGCGAAACAATGGATGCACCGCTTTTTAATAATCCGCGCTACACAGAATTAATCGAAGGGAATGGGCTTAATCCGCTACTCCAAAACTATTGGATGACCATCCATCCTCCTACCCTCTTCCTTGGCTTTGCATCGGTGACGGTTCCATTCTGTTATGCTCTTGGTGGCCTTATCAAAAGAGATCATTTGGGCTGGCTGAAGCCGGTGATGCCGTGGGCGTTATTTTCTGCCGGCATTCTGGGTACTGGTATTCTCATGGGTGGTGCCTGGGCGTATGAGGCTTTGAGCTTCGGCGGATATTGGGCATGGGATCCTGTAGAGAATATGTCATTGGTTCCCTGGATAGTCCTGATTGCCGCGATTCACGGGAATCTTGTTGCACGCAAGACTGGTTATTCGGTGAGGATGACTTATGCATTTTACATCCTGTCGTTTTTATTGATTTTGTATTCTACATTTCTCACACGTAGCGGTATCCTCGGCGATTCATCCGCGCATGCATTTACGCAAATGGGTCTCGAGTGGCAGCTTGTGGGTTTCATCGGGATCTTCACTTTTGCCTCCGCGTGGCTGTTCTTTAAGAATTACAAACATATCCCCTCACCTCAGCAAGAGGAAAGACTGCCTTCCCGTGAATTCTGGATGTTTATCGGATCACTCGTCTTGTTTTTTTCTGCTGTGCTGATCACGTTTACGACATCCATACCTGTATACAATAAGCTCTTTGATCTTGCCGGCAACATTTTTAACTCAGATTTTTCTCATCTGCACCGCACTGCACCGATTGAACCAATTGTACATTATAACAAATATCAATTGTGGATCGCGGTCTTTGTTGCATTACTTTCTGCTACAGGGGAATATCTCAGATATCGTGAACCCTCATGGGCCTCGTGGAAAAAGAAGTTTGCTATCAACATCGGCGTGACAGCTTTGCTCTCTACAGGTCTTACTGTGCTGCTCAGTATGTGGATTGATGCACAAGCGTGGCAGTATCGCATCTTACTTTTTTGTGGAGCGTTTGCCGTCATTGCAAATCTGAACTACATCATCACATTCCTTCGGGGAAATATCAAAGAGGGTGCTTCGGCAATTGCACATCTTGGATTCGGACTCATGATCATTGGCATTCTGGCAAGTGGATTGAACAAACAAATTATCTCAAGCAATGTCTTTGCGCAAACAGGACTACTGGATGGCATCGATCCAAGGTCTCATATCTATCTGATCAAAGACCGCCCGATGTATATGAATGGATATTGGGTAGAGTACGTACGTGATTCCATCAAAGGCAATACACGTGAATTCCTGGTGAGTTACAAACGCATCAATGAGGTGCAGGATACAGTAGAGCGATTTGAATTGCGGCCTAATGTGGTTTTTAATCGCCAAAACACAAAGCTCGAGGCGACGAATCCTTCTACAAAGCGCTATCTGGACAAAGACATCTTCACGTATGTCGCAGCGCTGCCTGCAGAACAAATGGATGCTGAAACTGCGAAAGCATTGAATGATACGATGAAGTACACTCGCTTTGCCTTGATCATGGGTGATACGTTGCGGGATGAGGATTTTCGAATTGTTGCAACAAGTGTTTCAATAGATCCAGTACATCAGGAGTACATTCATGAGCCAGGTGACCTTGCAGTGCAGACAACTCTCATTGTGAAGGATCTGGAAACAGGAACAGAACATACAGCATCACCAATCATCTTTCTCCGCGAAAGTCTTGTGTATGGAATTCCAGCTCAAGTCAATGATCTGAACATTCGTATCCGTCTGTCGCAGGAAGCAATCACCGCGTTCTATCCGCGTGACGATCAATTGCCATATCAGTCCTACAAAATGCGCCAGGGTGAGACAATCAAAGTAAGTGAATGGGATATTAAACTCAATGCGATCGATAGAGAAGCCTCACATCCTCATTATGTAGCTCAGGACGAAGATATTGCAGTAAACGCTGTGATGGATATACGTAATGGAGACAAAAGCTATACTGCTCGTCCACTCTTTTATATCAGGGGAAATACTCCTGCACATCTTAAGACTTATCTCCCTGATGCCGGACTGCACATTCGATTCGAGAACATCTTTCCACAATCCGAAGAGTTTGAATTCTCGATTGCGGAGACCGAAGACCCTTTACCAATTCCACTTGAGATGGCTCGTGAGGTAGCGAGAGATGATATTATTGTACTTCAGGCAATTGTCTTTCCGGGTATCAACTTGTTTTGGTTAGGTGCTTGCCTGATGATGTCAGGACTATTTCTCGCGATGTGGAGAAAGTTGAAAGAAAAACAAGCGATTCAATAATGCGTATAAGTCTGATTGGCGCTGGCAATGTAGGTACACAATTAGGGCTGGCATTTCATGGTGCCGGTCACGAGATAATACAGGTGTACAGCAGGAATCCAGATCGGGCTTTGCTATTGGCGAATCAGATCTCGTCTCAGGCAATTTCGGATTTACGGTCAATGGATACGAGTGCAGAATTGGTCATTCTCGCGGTGCATGACGATGCGGTTTCCATTGTATTTGATTTGATTCAGGCACGACTGCCAGAAGCTCTCATTGTGCATACTGCAGGCAGTCTAATGGTAGATGTCTTCAAAGGACATTTGCGATATGGAGTCATTTGGCCAGTTCAGACTCTTTCGACAACAGGCAGAATCGACATGCGTACAGTGCCGTTCGCGATCGCCGGGAACACAACGGAAACTACAGAAGCGTTGATGAAATTGACCAAGACCATCTCAGATGAAGTTTATCATACAACCGATGAGCAACGCGCATTCCTGCATGTCGCTGCAACATTTGCGAGTAATTTTTCCAATCACATGTACGCACTTTCTCAACAGATCACTGATGCACATGGCATTCCATTTGATATCCTTAAGCCTCTGATTCAAGAGACGGCAAAAAAAATAGAAAGAATGTCACCTGTAGAAGCACAAACCGGTGCCGCCGTGCGAAACGACAAGGGGACTATTCTCACACACCTGGTACTGCTGAAAGACAGGCCCGATTTGCAAGAGATTTATCATTTGATTACCCAGAGTATCCGGACTTCATGACATCATCATTAGATTGGAAGTTTAACCATCATTTAATCATTCGGTTAAACTTCTGATAATCCAATTGACAGATCGTGTCATTTGTCCTACATTTCGACGGAAATTCAATTCAAAATCAAACTTTAAATCACAAAAGACTATGAAAACCTCATTCTTTCTGGCTGTAGTTACTCTGTTATGTGCTACAACTCTATCAGCGCAGGAGTGGACTGTAGTAACCTCAGTAGAGTCAATTATTCCTGCGGGACTGGGTCGCTCCAGAATTGTTTACAATAAGACTGATCTGGATGCCTCCTCCTTTACTACCTCGCGCACACAAGGCACTGATAGCAAAATGGCTGCTATAAAACGCGCGGACATTAAAGTGGACAACTTTGAAGAAACCAAACTCCTGAACTTCTTTAGCCTTGGTGGCATCAATTTCCAGAATGTAGCCTCGAATGATGCGCTGATCTCTGCGAAACTCAACGAAATGACCGCTGCTGGCTGGCAATTGATGTTTGTCGTCAGTGGTGTGGAAAGTGATGGCGGTGAGACTGACGGCCAGGGAATCTATATCACGAGGTTTATTTTCAAAAGAGGATAAAGAGATACTTTTACTGATTGCTCAAAAATCCCTGTTCCGGGCTACTGGAGCAGGGATTTTCTTTGAATTCTTAACAAAACAATCACATAGGTCTCCCAACCCTCAAGCTCTGGAGCAACGTCTTAAAAGAAAAAGAAAAAACCATGCGCGCTCTCCTTTTCTCAACTCTCTTCCTTTCAATTCTCTTTGTCTCTTGCAAGGACACTGACAACGCTTTGCCTTGTAAAGAAATCACACCTGGTGTTGCTTTTGAAGCCAAAGTGCATGATACCTGGTGCCTTCCGGATGAAAGTGTTAAAATCACGATTGGTACAGTCATCGAAGACAGCCGTTGTAATGTGAAGGATATTGTCTGCGTCTGGGCGGGACGTATTGTACTGGAATTATTAATAGAGACAAATGAAGAGCCATTTTATCGCGACACTTTCTATGCTGTTGATAACTGGCAGGATGAAATGATGGTAGGAAACTATGTGCTGGAATTGAAACAGGTACTGCCTCTTGAAAGGAATGACTTTGTGACGGATACTTCTGAGTACGCATTCCAATTAATTCTGACTCAGAACTAGCGGATCGGTAAATCAGTTTCTAAAGGTCAGTTTGTTTCCAAATTGATCTATGAGTTCCGTGCAAAGTACGTGTGGATTCATGACGCGATTTTGTTCGATTTCTTGCAACCACA
>JANNQA010000109.1:0-24054 GCA_031400515.1 Bacteroidota bacterium | reverse complement strand
CCCAGCAGCTGGTTGGCGACGCCGAACATGGGCCAGATCGTACTGATCTGTCCGGTGTAAATGAAGTAGCCCCAGCCAAAAACGATATTCAGGTCTTCTCCTTTGTAGTGACCGGCAGCGATGGTACCTCCATAAAGCATGATTGCAGGACGGTTCAATCTTCCCATCGCAATGATTGATCCCGGCATGTTCTTATCACAACCCGGAACAGCGATCAACGCATCATAATATTGTGCACCACAAACAGTTTCAATAGAATCGGCAATGAGATCGCGACTGACCAGCGAATAACGCATTCCATCTGTTCCATTACTAATACCATCACTGACTCCAATTGTATTGAATATCAATCCTACGAGATCATTGTCCCAAACTCCTTTTCTTACGATACCGGCAAGTTCATTGAGGTGCATATTGCAGGTATTGCCTTCATAGCCCATACTCACAACGCCGACCTGTGCTTTTTTCAGATCGTCATCTGTCAGACCGATCCCATACAACATCGCTTGTGCTGCAGGTTGGGTAGGATCCTGCGTGATCGTTTTGCTGTATTTATTTAATTCACTCATACGGTAGCCAGTGAAGGATTAAACACTTTTTCCATGACCCTGCATTTATAGGCCTCCTGAATGGTGTGACCCAGTGAACTTTCCCAGCTTTTTTTGAAAGGAATACCATCCAATGAGTCCAGGGCGACTACTTCTGCTGCTGTTCCGCAAAAGAAACCGCCATCAGCACCACGCATTTCCTCAGGAAGAAATAATTTTTCCACTACAGGAATATTTAATTCCTGGCATATTTCAAAAATCGTCGCTCTGGTAATACCCGGAAGAATATTGCCTTTTGGAGGCGTATAGATCACGCCATTACTTTCATAAAACACATTGGCGCCGGAGCTTTCGGCCACATAACCATTGACATCAAGCAGCAGTGCTTCGTCGAATCCCTTTTCTTTTGCTTCATGACATGCCAGGATAGAATTCACATAATGACCGCTGACCTTTGCTTCAATGTGAAATCCATTTGGATTTGGCCTGCTGTATGAAGAAGTCATAATTTTCATCTTATTACTGAGATATCCATTCGTCCACTCCCACGCCTGGATTGCGAGATAAGTTTCTTTGGCTTTCGAGAGCGCCATGTTTGCTGAACAAATGACAAGCGGTCGTACGTAGGCATCGGTAAATTTGTTTTGTTCCAACACTTCGTATGTCAGGTCAATCAACTTTTCCGTGGTGTAGAAGAAAGGCATTTTCATCACTTGCGCAGAATTCCGCAACCTGTCATAATGCTCTTTTCCTTTAAACATCTTTGGTCCGTCATGTAAAGGATAAGCCCGAATACCTTCGAAGACCGCATAACCATAGTGGAGTGATTGACTGTACAGATCTATCCTGGCTTCGGCAGCCTTTACAAAATCGCCATTGAAATAGATCACCGTGTCTTTGTCGTAGTACATGGATATCAGATGATTGTGGATTTTCTCAATTCAATATTTACTTTGTTTACCGATCCCGGTATTTTACCACTTACATACTCGCTGATCATCTCGCCAATCGTGGTCGTGAAATAGAAATTCACAGGATCAATGTCTTTTGTCACAAAACCATTCTGTAATGCCCAGTTCACTGCTTCTCGCACCGTGGTGGCTTCCCGCTTCAATCCTAAATAGTCCAGGAGCATTGCAGTAGATAAAATGGAACCAATGGGGTTTGCAATGTCCTTTCCGGCAGCTTGTGGATACGAACCATGAATCGGCTCGAACAACGCGACACTTTTTCCTATAGAAGCAGAAGGAAGGAGTCCTAATGAGCCGCTGAGAACGCTTGCCTCATCACTCAGGATATCACCGAACATATTTTCAGTGAGTACGACATCAAACTGAAGTGGATTCAGGATAATTTGCATCGCGGCATTGTCCACGTACATATAATCCACAGCAACATCGGGATAGCGGGCAGATAATTCCTGTACAATTTTTCGCCAGAGACGTGATGTCTCCAATACATTTGCTTTGTCTACCAACGTCAGTTTCTTCCGGCGCTGACGTGAAGAATCAAATGCAGGAATAGCGATGCGCTCTATTTCCTCACGTGTATAAATGCACTCATCTGAAGCTTGTGTACCTTCGGCATTCATTTCCTTTTTACCAAAGTAAATGCCACCTGTGAGCTCCCGATAAATCACAAAGTCCACATCCTCAAAAGACTTCCTTTTTAAAGGAGACAAGTGGTGGAGAAATGAATAGGTCACCACCGGACGGATATTGGCAAACAACTCTAGCGTTTTTCGCAGGCGCAAGAGTCCCTGCTCCGGTCTGACTTTGGCGCTGGGATCATTATCATATTTGGGATGACCTATCGCACCAAACAAAATGGCATCACTCTTCGCGCAACTTTCAATCGTGGCGTCAGGAAGAGGGTTGCCAGTTTTATCAATGGCTACAGCACCCATGAGACAGTAGGTGTAATAGAAGACATGCCCATATCTGGCGGCAATAGCCTCCAATACTCTTATGGACTGACGCGTGACTTCAGGCCCGATACCATCTCCTTCAATGACCGTAATATGTTTTTTCATATAACTAAGCTGTGTGTTTCGAATTGTTCTATCTGAGGTCGCATACTCAGGAGATAATCTATATCGTCATAGCCATTGAGCAGGCAGGTCTTTTTGTATGTGCTGATCTCAAAAGTCTCTTGCTGCGTTGATCCTGCGATTTGAATTGTTTGTGATTCCAGATCAATGATTAACTCTGAGGTATGATTCTGTTGAAATATTTCGAGTAAAAAATCATCGCTAACACGCACAGGCAATAGACCATTGTTCAGAGCATTATTTGAAAAGATGTCGGCGAAAAAACTTGAAACAACAACACGGAAGCCATAGTCGAGAATTGCCCATGCAGCATGCTCCCGGCTGGAGCCACATCCAAAATTCTTCCCGGCTACGAGTATTTCACCGGTATACTGTGGAAGATTCAGTGGAAAAGAAGCTCTGGGTTTTGATTCATCATCATGTTCATAGCGCCAGTCACGAAACAGGTTTTTCCCAAACCCTTCTTTTGTGGTTGACTTCAAAAAGCGGGCAGGGATGATCTGATCAGTATCAATGTTTTCGATCCTGATCGGAACAAATCTGCTTCGGATGGTTTTAATTGCTTTCATTTTTGTTCAATCATCAATCATCAATCATCAAACATTGGTTCAGCTATCTATCGTTTAGTTCAATAATTCTCTGACATCTGTGATTACACCGGTGATCGCTGCTGCTGCTGCCGTGAGTGGGCTTGCAAGCAAAGTCCTTGCTCCAGCACCTTGTCTGCCTTCAAAATTCCGGTTGCTTGTGCTGACACAATATTTTCCTGCAGGGATTTTATCCTCGTTCATCCCCAGACATGCTGAGCATCCGGGTTGACGCAACAAAAATCCTGCCGCCTCAAAAATTTTGTCAATCCCTTCTTCGATCGCCTGCGCTTCCACCTGCTTACTTCCCGGTACGATCCAGACTTCGACATCCTTGGCTTTGTGTTTTCCTTTTACAAAACCCGCCACCATTCTCAGATCTTCTATTCTTGAATTCGTACAACTCCCAATGAACACATAGTCTACTTTCTTTCCTTTGATATTTGTGCCTGGTTGAAATCCCATGTATTGCAGGGATTTTTCAAAGGATGCTTTTTCTTTTTCATTGATGTCCTCAAGCGCCGGTACTTGAGCACTTACCATAATGCCCATCCCGGGATTTGTGCCATAAGTGATCATCGGTTCTATGTCCTCCGCACGGATATGAATTTCCTGATCAAACATTGCATCGTCATCAGAATAGAGGGCTTTCCATTCAGCGAGTTTATGTTGCCATTGTTCACCCTGAGGTGCAAATTTTCTTCCTTTGATATAATTGAATGTCGTTTCATCCGGTGCGATCATCCCACAACGTGCTCCCATTTCAATACTCATGTTGCAAATGGTCATTCTAGCTTCCATGGACAAACTGCGGATCGCAGAACCTGCAAATTCTACGGCATGACCTGTAGCGCCACTTGCCGAGATCAGGGACAGGATATAGAGCACAATATCTTTAGAGACTACACCTTTGTTCAATTCGCCATCCACTATTATCCGCATGAGCTTTGGCTTTGTCTGCAGCAGACATTGCGTGGCAAACACCATCTCCACTTCGCTTGTACCAATACCAAACGCGATAGAACCAAATGCACCATGCGTAGAAGTATGGCTGTCTCCACAGACAATGGTCATGCCTGGTTGTGTAATTCCCAGTTCGGGTCCGATGACATGCACGATGCCCTGAAACGGATGTCCAAGACCGTACAACTCAATACCATGCTCCGCGCAATTTTTTTTAAGGGCATCCACCTGCAATCGCGAAAGTTCTTCTTTGATCGGCAGATGTTGATTGAGAGTAGGCACATTATGATCCGCAGTTGCAATTGTCTGAGCTGGACGAAAAACCCTGATATCTCTGTGATTTAATCCTGTGAAAGCCTGCGGGCTGGTGACTTCGTGAATAAAGTGTCTGTCAATATATAATGCGGAAGGACCGTCTTCAATGTTGGCGACAATGTGTTTTTGCCAGATCTTTTCAAAAAGCGTCCGGCCACCCGAATGTGAAACCTCGTTATGTGGTTGAAAACTCATTCGCTACGCATTTGTGGTTGATTGATCCTGGGATCATGTTGTGTGATCACTGAATGACTGGGGCGTTCCGGAACATTCAGAAAGTTTTGTGCCAGCTCAGGTGTATGATGACTTTCTCCCATTTTCTGAAGGTCAGCATCCACTACTTCTTTTTTACCGTCTGCGATTCTCACGAACTCCGCGTACAAAACATCGATATCATTCTTGTCAAATAAGAAACCCAGTTTTTGAAAACGATAAGCCAACGCACTTCTGCCACTTCTTGCTGTCAGCACAATTTTGGAACTATCCGCCCCCACTTCTTCCGGATTGATGATTTCATAGGTCTGTGCGTCTTTCAGAAATCCATCCTGATGAATACCCGATGAATGTGAAAATGCATTGCTACCCACAATGGCTTTATTCGGTTGAACCGGCATACGCATCGTTTCCGATACCTGGCGGCTCAATGGATTCAGTTGCTTTGACTTGATATTGGTATGAAAACCAAGTTGCTTGTGTTGCTGGATGATCATCGCTACTTCCTCTAGTGAAGTATTACCTGCTCTTTCTCCCAGACCATTGATCGTGCATTCTATCTGCCGTGCGCCATTGATGATTCCTGAGATGGAGTTTGCAGTAGCGAGCCCAAGATCATTGTGACAATGACATGAGATGATGGCTTTGTCAATATTCGGAACATTGTTTACGAGGTACGCGATCTTTTCACCATACTGATGTGGCAGGCAGTAGCCGGTAGTGTCGGGGATGTTGACAATTGTTGCTCCTGCTTTGATCACTGCTTCAATGACCTTCGCGAGATAATCATTGTCGGTCCTGCCGGCATCTTCTGCATAGAACTCTACTTCATCAGTGTAGTTCTTTGCCCATTTCACGCATTGCACAGCTCTCTGCAGGATGTCTTCTCTGTTCGAGTTGAATTTGAAACGGATATGCGAATCTGAAGTACCAATGCCTGTATGAATGCGAGGTCGTACTGCTTTTCTCAGCGCTTCAGCAGCAGTCTCAATGTCTTTTTGTATCGCACGGCTGAGTCCGCATACGACTGAGTCCCTGATGATGCCCGCGATTTCTTTTACCGATTGGAAATCGCCGGGACTTGAGATGGGAAACCCCGCTTCAATGATGTCGACGCCAAGGTCTTCCAGCAAGAGTGCGAGTTCTACTTTCTCACGTGTATTGAGTTTGGAGCCAGGTACTTGTTCTCCATCACGGAGTGTGGTATCGAAAATATGGATCTGATTAGTTGACATCATGAGTACATAAAATTGTGAGACAAAAACAGGTTGCCTATTCCTGCCCGGCCCCTTGCTCAGGCAACAATAAAAACAACCTGTACATTGAAAGTAGAGATCAATAGGTGAATCGGGAAACTAAAGTCGGCGCATTTCTACGCCCTGTAAAAAGCAATAGATTTGCGGAAACACTGTACTGTCAAGGATTTCAGACAACCTCAATTACGATGGCCAACCGCTCAACCGATACCTTATTTCAATTGGTAAAATCACTTGAAAAGTCCGAAAAACGGAATTTCAAGCTTTATGTGAAGAGAAACTCGGCTGCGCAGGATCTGAAGATTATCCAGGTTTTTGATGCTCTGGATAAGATGAGTGTCTACGATGAAAAGACGTTGCTGAAGAAGAATAAATCGATCAAAAAGCAGCAGTTATCCAATATCAAAGCGCATCTGTACCGGCAGATCCTTTCGAGCCTGCGCATCATGAAGGATGATAAGAATATCGATATCCAGTTGCATGAATTGATGGACTATGCCCGAATCCTGTATAACAAAGGGCTTTATCTGCAAACTCTCAGGATTCTGGAGCGGATGAAGGAATTAGCGAAAGCAAATTATCAGCTTACATACCTGCAGCAAGCGCTTTTTTTTGAGAAGAAGATCGAAGCGCTGTTTAATACCGGTAGTGTGCAGGACAGGGCCGACCGGCTTTCTGCAGAATCCAATGCAGTGAACTCTCAGCTTTCCATGGTGAGCCAGTTGTCGAATCTTTCGCTACAGTTGTATAGCTGGTATATCCGGCACGGCCATGCCAGGAATGAAGAAGATGACGAAGCCATTCGTGCAGTCTTTGAACAATATCTTCCTCCTCCAGGCAATCATGTGATGGGATTCTATGAGAAGTTATATCTCTGTCAGAGTTATTGCAGGTATGCGTTTATCCGTCACGATTTTCCGCAGTACTATCGTCATTCTCAGAAATGGGTGAACCTTTTCGATGAGTATCCGGAGATGTTGGCGACTGAAACCGCTGCGTATATCAAGGGGATGCATAACCTGATGGGTGCATATTTCGATTTGCAGAATCATCAGAAACTCGCAGAGACGATCAAGCTGTTTGAACAATTTGCGAAGCATAAACTGGTTGCGAAAAACGAGCACAACCGTATTCTTACGTACATGTATTTGTACACGGCAAGGATCAATCTCTATTTCCTGCAGGGAACATTTACCAAGGGATTACGGATGGTGCCATTTCTGGAAGACATCCTCAGTCAGTACAGTGCCTATCTGGATTCACACCGGGTGCTCGTGTTTTATTATAAGATTGCCTGCCTGTATTTCGGCAGCGGTAACAATGAAAAAACGATTGATTACCTAAACAGGATTATCAACCAGAAAGCAGAACTCCGCTCCGACCTGCAATGTTATGCGCGGCTCCTGCACCTGATTGCACATTATGAACTTGGACATTTTCAGTTGCTTGAATATCTGATCAAGTCGGTTTACCGCTATATGGCAAAAATGGGAAACCTGCGTAGAGTAGAAGAAGAGATATTTACGTTCCTGCGACGCTCATTCAAAGTCGGCGCTCATGCCTTGAAGCCGGAATTTGAAAAACTGCTGATACAATTAAAGGGGTATGAAGCCGATGTGTTGGAAAACAGAGCTTTTGTATATCTCGATGTGATCTCATGGCTGGAAAGTAAGATCTATCATATCCATGTACAGGATGTGATTCGCCAGAAATTTCTGGAAGGGAGGAAAGCGATACAGGGGAAGGCCTAATGAATAATCTTCTAAGTGTGTATAAACTGATTGCATAAAATTCGAGCATTTGTCATTCCTCGACTTGTCGTGACACTCCTCGCTGCCAATGACAAGTTTCATATGGCGCGTGACTTCGATATCGACGATTTCATATGGGATAGTCTTGTGTCATCCTGAGCGATCTCTACATGGTAGAGAGAGTCGAAGGATGGCGCAACCACGCACCTTTTAAATTTCGAGCGACCGAAACAAGACCGCGGAGAGCGGTCGCAGATTTAGGGAGTCGAGAAATCTTTTCTATTTTTCGCTAACACTTTTAAACCACCACTTCGCCATGGAAGAGTATATTTTCTTTGTTTATATAGTAACCAATCCAGCAAAGAAAAGCCTGTACATCGGTGTCACCAATAATCTTGTTGAAAGGCTTGATGAGCATTATCAAAAACGAGGGAATGATGAAACCTGGGCAGGAAAATACTATTGCTATAAACTGATTTACTATGAGACATTTAAGTATATCGACAAAGCGATCGAACGTGAAAAACAACTCAAAGGATGGACCAGGGCTAAAAAAGAATTTCTAATTAAGACAATGAATCCGAATTGGGACTTCTTAAATGATCAATTTAAACGTGATCCTTCTGTAGAGCCGCGAAGTAAAAAGAGTGAATAACATGTCTGCCGATCTAAAAGGATTTCTCGACTCGTTCGTCGTTTCACTCCTTACTTACTCGAAATGAAGGTCAAATGTAATCGTATGCATCCTTCGACTCGTTGCACTCGCTCAGGATGACAAAAAAACCCGACTCGTTGCACTCGCTCAGGATGACAAAAAAACCCGACTCGTTGCACTCGCTCAGGATGACAAAAAAACTCGACTCTCCCGACAGAAATCGTCGGGATCGCACAGGATGACAACAAACTCGACTCTCCCGACAGAAATCGTTGGGATCGCTCAGGATGACAAAAGACTCGACTCTCCCTCGACGATTTTGTCGAGAGGCTCTCTTGTCATCCTGAGCGACGAACGTAGTGAGGAGTCGAAGGATGCAAGTGGTTGCGGGGGTATTAATCTCGAGCGAACCATGAGTGATCCGAGTGCAACGAGGAGTACGAACGGTGAGTCGAGAGATCCTTCTACACCATCCTGAAATGCTTATCAAACTTTGCAGTAATCTCTGTCAGGCATAAGTTTCCAATACTCCCCTGGTGTGAGTGCTCTACTTTCTTTTCAGGGTTGTAGTTTCCTTCAAGAATGGATTTGCTGATCTGGTTGTAAGCATCTCTGAAACTCATCCCTTGCATCACCAGCTTGTTGACTTCATCCACACTGTAGAGATGATCATATTTCGGATCGTCAAGAATTTCAGCATTGACATTGATGTGTTGCAACATGAAATTGCACACTCCAAGACAATCCTTCAAAGTGTCAATCCCAAGCATCAGGCTTTCCTTGAGCAATTGAAAATCACGATGGTAACCACTAGTCAGGTTTCCGATGATACACGTGATTTCTGCAGGGAGGCTTTGAAGTTTGTTGCATTTAGCTCGCATCAGTTCGAAGACATCCGGATTTTGCTTGTGAGGCATGATACTCGAACCCGTCGTAAGCTCTGTCGGAAAAGAAATAAATCCAAAGTTTTGGCTGAGATACAGGCAAATGTCACAGGAGAGTTTTGAAAGTGTGGAGGCGACAGATGCCAGTGCGGTAGCCACACTTTTTTCGAGTTTTCCACGGCTCATTTGAGCTGCCACGACGTTGAATTTCATAGTTTCAAAGCCAAGTAATTCTGTTGTCATTGTCCGATTAATCGGAAAGGAAGTGCCATACCCAGCACCGGAACCCAGCGGATTCTGATCGGCGATTTGGAATGCGGCATTGAGAATGATGATGTCATCCACGAGACTTTCGGCAAAGGCGCCGAACCATAAACCGAATGAAGACGGCATAGCGATCTGGAGATGTGTATAACCAGGCAGAAGAATAGTTTTGTGTTGTTCCGCCAGTTTAATCAATGTATGAAACAGTTCGTGCACGAGGAGTTTGATTTCCGAGATCTCTGCTTTGGCATAGAGGTGAAGGTCCACAAGCACCTGGTCATTTCGCGAACGCGCCGTATGAATTTTCTTTCCTGCTTCACCGATCTTTTTGACCAGATCAAACTCGATCTTACTGTGTACGTCTTCGAAATGTTCTTCGATGGTGAAATCACCGGTCATAATTTCTTCGCCAATTTCATTGAGTCCGGAAAGGATATCGCTCAGTTCCGCGTGTGAGAGAATACCTATGGATTGAAGCATTCTTGCGTGCGCGATGCTTGCGTCGACATCATATTTGGCGAGGGCCAGATCAAGTATGCGATCATTGCCGACTGTGAATCTTTCTACAATATTGTCAAGTGTATATCCTTTATCCCAGAGTTTCATGATACAGGAGTTGATTGAGTAAGTTGATATAAATATTGATTCCTTCTTCTATTTCATGGAGGTAGATGAATTCATCGGCTTGATGAGAACGCATGGAATCCCCGGGTCCGAGTTTTAACGAAGGACAACTCAACACAGTCTGATCGGACATCGTCGGTGATCCATAGGTTGATCTTCCCAGCTTTATTCCTGCTACGACGACAGGATGCGTAATTGCAATGGCTGAAGAATTGAGCCTGAACGAACGCGCCGAAAGTTCACTTTTTGTATGACTGTCAATGATGTCAAAAACTTCCTGGTTTGTGTATTTCTCATTTACGCGTACGTCAATAACAAAGTGACAGGTATCCGGAACGACATTGTGCTGTTGACCAGCATTGATCTGAGTGACAGACATTTTTACTTTTCCCAGGAGTTCTGATGCTTTCGGAAATTCAAATGTGCGAATCCATGCGATATCCTCGATTGCGTTGTAGATCGCGTTGTCAGTATTGTCGTGGGCCGCATGTCCGGACTTTCCGTGAGCGAAGGCATCTATGACCAAAAGCCCTTTTTCGGCTATCGCAAGATTCATCTGTGTTGGTTCGCCAACAATGGCAAAATCCGGTTCAGGGAATTCTTTCAATATGCTGTGGAGGCCGTCTGGCCCTGAATTTTCTTCTTCCGCAGTAACCGCGAGGATAAGGTTGTACCTGAGATTTTCTTTCTCATAGTAATGCCAAAATGTCGCCATCAATGATACAACCGCTCCTCCGGCATCATTGCTTCCAAGTCCAAAGAGTTTTCCGTTTTCTTCTCTTGCTTCAAAAGGATGATGCGTATAAGCGCTATTGGGCTTCACGGTATCATGATGTGAATTCAGCAGTATGGTTGGTTTAGATCTATCGAAGTATTTATTTGAAGCCCAGATATTGTTTCTGCGCCGACTGGTGTCTATGCCTCTCAGATGCAACCATGAATCAATAAAACCGGCAGTCTCGTTCTCTTCACCTGAGAAAGATGGAATTGCGATAAGCTGTTTCAGGAGTTGAACGGCTGTTTGAAATAATGCTGAACGATCCATGTTATTTTCTCAATGCAGATTATAAGGTAATTGTCGAAAATGGATGACCAGGAGTATGAAAAAATGCTGAGTTACAGATGACCACCTTTGACGTATGATGTTCCAACGCACGAAAACAATTCTCCATTTTAGGAATCATTCCGGCGTGAATAAGATTCTGCATTTTCAATGCATCGTATTCGTGTCTGTTAATGTGTTCAATCACAGATTGATCGTCATGGACATCGCGTAAAACACCATTTTTTTCGAAACAATAGATCAGTTCGGTTTCAAAATGCCTGCTCATGGCAATTGCGACTTCGGCAGCGATTGTATCGGCGTTTGTATTTAACAATTGTCCTTTGCCATCGTGTGTAAGTGCACAAAGGACTGGTACCAGATTCTGAGTTATCAGGGATTGCAGAAACAGGTCATTGACTTCCTCAATATCACCGACCCACCCATAGTCGACCGAAGTGACAGGACGTTTCACAGAGCGTATGCTATTGCCATCAGCTCCTGATAAGCCCACAGCATTGCAACCCAGAGATTGTAATGTGGCCACAATTCTCTTATTGATCAGTCCGCCATAGACCATGACGACAACATCAAGATCATCATCAGTTGTTATCCTTCTGCCATGGATCATCGTGGTTTCTAAACCCAGTTTCTTACTTACATCAGTGGCCAGCTTCCCTCCTCCATGGACTAGTATTTTAGGGCCTTTCACGTTGTGGAAAGCATTCAAAAAGATTTCCAGTTGAAGGTCGTCATCTATCACGTTGCCTCCGATCTTTACGACTTGAAGCTTATGCATTGCGCAACAAATTGAGAAGTACAGCCTGCGCCGCAAATGTCCTGTTCTGTGCTTGTGTTAAAATCAATGATGCGTCTGAGTCGAGCACTTCATCAGCGATTTCTACATTTCTTCGCACAGGCAGGCAATGCATAAACTTCGCGAGAGGGGTACGTTTCATTTTTTCAGAAGTGATCATCCAATCGGCGTGATCAGTTCCAATCGTTCCATAGTTTTCATAGGATGACCAGTTTTTGGCATAGACAAAGTCAGCGCCTTCCAATGCCAGATCTTGTTCATGTATCACAGGCACACCTGCTGCAAATTCTGGGGAGAGATCAAAGCCAATGGGGTTTGTGATGCAGAGCTCGACATCGGCCATTTTCATCCATTGTACAAAGGAGTTGGCAACAGCCTGTGGTAAGGCGCGTGGATGCGGTGCCCAACTCAGCACAACCCTGGGTTTCGCTGTCACTTTCTTTTCTTCAATCGTGATGAGGTCGGCAAAAGATTGCAACGGATGCAGTGTCGCGCTTTCAAGTGAAACAACCGGTACTGTGACATACTTCATAAATCTGCTCAGGACCTTCTCACTGTAATCGGCATGCCTATCCTGAAGGGAAGCAAAAGTTCTGATCGCGAGGATATCGCAGTATTGTGAAACTACACCGGCGGCGTCTTTGATATGCTCCTGAGAGGTATGGTTCATGATTGCACCATCTTCCAGCTCAATCGACCATCCTTCATTGTTGAGATTCATGACCATGCAATGCATTCCGAGGTTGTGTGCTGCTTTCTGAGTGCTGAGCCGTGTACGAAGACTTGGATTGAAGAATAACAATCCGATTGTTTTATTCTCACCGGTTTTTTTATATCCAAATGGATTTCTCTTCACCTCTTTCGCAAGGTCCAAAAGCAAAGGGAGATCATCGATATCTTTTGCTGAGGTAAAATTTTTCATTGCAATAAGAGTTTCAAGGCGTTGACAAAAGGCCTGAGTTGTTCGAAAGAAATGCTGAGTGGCGGCAGGATGCGCATCAGATTCGGATTCGCTGAAGCGCCAGTGAAAATCTGATGGTCAAATAGCAGTTTGTGTCGAAGTTCCGCTACAGGTTCGTCGAGTTCAATACCAAGCATCAATCCCCTTCCTTTGATTTTCCTGATCTGTGGAATCTGCATAAGTTCTGCAGTCAGCAAGTTGCCCACGTTTGCCGCATTATTGATAAGGTCTTCATGAGCGATGGTGTCCAGCACGGAGATTGCAGCAGCGCATGCCAGGTGGCTGCCACCGAAGGTCGTACCGAGCATTCCAATCTCTGCTTTGATTGCTGGATCGATCATTATACCGGCTACGGGAAAACCATTGCCCATGCCTTTTGCAATTGTGATGATGTCCGGTTTCACTTCTGCTTGCTGATGCGCAAAGAATTGCCCGCTTCGTCCATAGCCTGACTGAATTTCATCAAGGATGAGTAATGCCCCTGACTTTTTACATTGCTCTGAAAGAAATTGCAGAAAGTGCTCATCGGGAAAGTCAAGACCGCCGACGCCCTGAATCCCTTCCACAATCACAGCACAAACATCATTGCCTGAAAGTGCTGACATGAGCTGATCGTGATTATTGAGTTCAACGAATGTCACCGGAAAGTTTTGCTTATTGAGTGGAGCAGAGATCTTTGGATTGTCTGTCGCGTTCAACGTAGCTGCTGTGCGTCCGTGAAAGCTGTTACGAAATGCGACGACATGCTTTTTTCCATTGTGAAATGATGCCAGTTTAAGCGCATTCTCGTTTGCTTCGGCACCGCTGTTGCATAGGAAGAGATTGTAATCCTGATACCCGCTTAGCGTTCCCAATTTCTGAGCAAGTTCTTCCTGAATAGGGATATTGACCGAATTGGAATAGAAACCTATTTTATTGAGCTGCTCTGTCACTTTCGCGATATATCCCGGGTGGCTGTGTCCGATCGAAATCACTCCGTGTCCTCCATAGAGGTCGAGGTATTCAATGCCATTGACATCATAGACATAGACACCTTTAGCAGTATCAGGGGTAATGTCGAACAGTGTATAAACGCTGAAGAGATTCACTGGATAAATTTCTTATTGACTTTTTGACATCGTATAAAATGCATATTCAGGGAAGTGGGCAATTAAAAGAAATTAGCCTTTAAATTCAAGCCGAGTGATTCATCGAAACCAAACATGATATTCATATTTTGAATTGCCTGTCCGGCAGCTCCTTTGAGTAGATTGTCTAAGACAGAGGTGATGTGGACTTTTCCATCTATCTGTTGAACCTGCAACAAACAATGATTTGTATTGACAACCTGTTTCAGGTGAATAGTATTTTCATTCATCGATGTAAATCGCGCGTCTTTGTAAAATTCTGAGTACAATGCATGTAATGTATTTTCATCGATACTGCACTTTGTATACATGCTCACGAAAATGCCGCGAGTAAAATCACCACGAATCGGGATAAAATTCAAAGGCTGATCAAATCCGGATTGCAAGACACAAAGACTTTCACGGATCTCAGAAAGATGTTGGTGAGAGAAGGCTTTATAGATTGAAAGATTGTTTTGTCGCCAGCTAAAGTGGGATGTTTGCGTCAATGTTTGTCCGGCTCCTGTTGACCCCGTGATACCATGAATGTGAACTTCGTCCTGCAGGAGCTTGTGCTTTGCTAATGGAAGTAAAGCCAATTCAATGGCTGTGGCAAAACATCCGGGATTCGCAATGTTTTGCGTCGTTTTGATCGTTGCCCGGTTCAGTTCTGGAAGTCCATATACAAACTGTCGTCCGCTTATCACTGTGTCTTGTGCAAGGCGAAAATCGCTGCTCAGGTCGATAATCCTCGTCTGATCTGAAAACGCGTTCTGAGAAATAAATTTTTGAGCCGCTCCATGTTCAAGACAGAGGAAGACCACACTGACATCAGGGTTGATCTGATTCGTGCATACCAGCTTGCTTGTAAACAGATCCTGATGAATCTCAGCAATCAGTTTTCCTGGTTGAGTATGGCTATAGACAAAGTCAATTTCTATTTCAGGATGGAACATCAGAATGCGAAGCAGCTCACCTGCGACATATCCCGTGCCACCAACAATACCTGCACTGATCATTTTAATACCGGGGTTTAAGATTAAACAGGTTGTTGTTTTGCAGTTTCATTGACGTGTCTGTGAATTTTCAATGAATTGGCTATGATCTTTGTAAAGCCCTTCACATCATCTCCGCTCCATTGCTTGTTCATTTCACCGTAATCGCCATATCCGGATTTCATGAGATCGTGTCGCGATTCAATGCCCTCGATGATAAACCGATAGGGTAGCAGTTTTACAAATACCGTACCTGTGACATTTTGCTGTGTGCTTTCAAGGAATTGTTCAATGTCTCGCATCACCGGTTCGAAGTATTGCGCTTCGTGAATAAACATGCCATACCATTCGCCCAGTTGCTGCTTCCAGTGCAACTGCCATTTGGAGAGCACGTGCTTTTCGAGCATATGATGTGCTTTGAGAATAATGGAAGCCGATGCTGCTTCAAAACCAACACGTCCTTTGATTCCAATGATGGTGTCACCGACGTGCAAGTCCCGGCCAATAGCAAAGGGCGAAGCGATCTCTTCCAATAGTTGAATAACGGCTACGGGCGATAATTGAGAGTTATTAATGCCGGTCAACTCACCCATGTCGAAATGCAATTGGATGGTCTCATGTGTAGACTTTCTCAGTTGGCTTGGATAGGCTTCTTCTGGCAGTGGAAGATGAGAGGTAAGTGTTTCTGCGCCACCGATACTTGTACCCCACAGGCCTTTATTGACAGAATATTGAGCTTTTTTCCAATCGATATTGACTCCGTGAGTAGCCAGATAATCTATCTCTTCCTTTCGCGACAGTCGCAGGTCGCGAATCGGTGTGATAATTTCTATCTCCGGTGCGAGCAATTGGAATACAAGATCAAAACGTACCTGGTCATTTCCGGCTCCGGTACTTCCGTGCACGAGATACGCCGCGTTGATCTCCCTGGCATAGTTGGCCAATGCGATAGCCTGATGAATCCGCTCTGCACTTACTGAGAGTGGATAAGAATTATTTTTCAGGACGTTGCCAAAAATGAGGTATTTGATAATGTTCTGGTAGTAATTGTTGGTTTCATCCAGTGTCTTATGGCTTGTAGCGCCGAGGTTCAAGGCATTCTCCTCAATAGACTGCAATTCATCTTTTGTGAATCCACCGGTGTCTACTGTTGCTGTATGAACCTCAAGATGTTTTTCAGTGACAAGATATTTTACACAGAATGAAGTGTCAAGGCCTCCACTGAAAGCCAGGACGGCTGTATTGTTTTTATGCATGTTATGAGAAGATGAGTTTGAGCAATGGAATTTGTTCAATCCGACGTTGCGCACGAAGTTTTCTGAGCTTCAGGAAACGCTTAAAACTTCTCCATGAATTTTCTTTTTGTGTTTCGTCTGTTTTGGCAGGGACATTTGCAAGATCACATACCATACCGGTACACAGGCACATACTTCTATTTGTACGCTGCAGAATATCATAGTTTGGGCAACTCTGACAACCTTTCCAGAAGTCATCGTCCTTTGTGATCTCAGAGAAAGTGACCGGTTTGTAGCCGAGATCAGAGTTGATCTTCATCACTGCCAGGCTAGTTGTAATGCCAAATAATTTCGCGTTGGGGAATTTCAGTTTTGAGAGATCAAACGTTGCTTGTTTAATAGCCCTGGCAAGACCTGTTTTGCGAAAATCTGGATGTACGATCAGGCCCGAGTTGGCGACATATTTTTTGCCTTCCCAGCTTTCGATGTAGCAAAAGCCGACTACCGCGCCGTCATTCAGCGCAATGACAGCTTTGCCTTCTGTCATTTTCATACAGATGTATAAAGGATCGCGCTTGGCGATACCGGTGCCACGGGTCTTTGCTGCTGATTCCATCATCTGGCAAATGGTGTCAGCGTATTTATGATGGCTTGTATCAGCCACTTGAATAGTAGATTGAATAATAGATTGCATTATGACAATAATGAAATTTAGAATAACGACAATAAAAAAATACGTGGAGGAACGCGAGGCACGCAGCCTTGCAAAAAATAGTTACGCCCTATAGGCGATTGCGTCTATCGCGTTTTCTTTGAGTTGCAGATAAAACAATACCTGAAGCGATGGAGTACCGCTCAAGAGAAAACAGGTATGTATTTGCGTTTGACATTTTAAGGGTGTCAAAGGTATAAGAAAAGATGAGAATTTTTATATCTAAGAGTATTTTTTTTCTTAGGCGCTCAATGTCTCTAACAAGATTTTGTTAAGGTGCTGTTGAATGATCTGTTTGTCAGACAACGATCTTGCACATGAAGCGAGGTGAACACTATAAAAATTTAATGAGTAATTAAACCGTGTATTCCCCTCTCTCCTCGCGATGCTGCGCGCATACGAGATCACTAAAAGAGAGAGGGGGAGGGGTGAGTTAAACTACAAGCAATGAGATGAGGTATACATTATTGAGTACTCCAGTCACTGTGCATAGGAATTTATAATCTCCACCATCGCGTCCTGGCATACGGGACAGAAATAATTTGTTCTTGTAAACATGATGCAATTCACGGAAGGACGATACAGACCTGTGGAAGCATACCCTCCGCCTTCAAAGACGCCCACCTGTCCGGCAAAGCCACTGTTTTCCAGATAGGCCTGGACTTCTTTGTTGCGGGCTGCGCTTTTCTCATCGTATTGAGTTTTTGCGAGCACGACTTCTTCTGCTGATGCGCCATTCTTCTGAAGTGCTTCGATCTGTTTATTCATCTCCGTTCGGTGCGCCTGCCATACGAGGTCAATGCTATCATAGCGCGCTTTCGGCCAGGGTGTAGGGATTTCAATGCCTTCAGTGAGCAAGTGTTTCCATTTTACATTGGCCGGATCCTTTAATGCCGTAATATTCGGTTCTGCAGGTTCATATTTCGGTGAATAGAAATCGGTGTATGCCGTGGCAGAAGTGTAATACTCATCAGCAAGCCCGAAAAACGAATGGCCAAATTCATGCACCATCAAATACTCGCTGTCGATATTATCTGAAGTATAGACACAATAGAAATTATATATGCCTCCGCCACCATAACGGGTATGATTCACCATGATATATAGTGCATCATATGGTGCATGGCCCGCGATATCCCGCAATGACTTATTGTCTTCGGTCAGCACATAGCGCTCCGAGCCCATAGAATTAAAGGTGGCATTCACTGCAGTCTGTTTATCTATTCCCGCTCCTGGCTCATCGATCCCGCTATGCTGAGAAGCCTTGAATACTCCCCGAATATTGAATTTGTCCTTGTGGGACTTGCATGGTTCTGCTTTGAAGAAAACCCCGGTAAAGCGCTTGAGATCATTTTGAAATTTTTGCTGTTCATCGGCGGTATATCCTTCAGCGATAATGGCGATATCTGCTTTCACCTGCGGATCTCCGTTGTCAAGACTTGTATAAACATGAATCTCCTGATCGGTAGAACGTGCCTTAGCGGTCATCGAATCAATTTCTGTTCTGAAGACTTCATTGAGAACTCCGGCGGTATCTCTTTTTTCCAATGCAAAAACGATTGCAGACTTAGGGAAAGGCACGATTGCAGATTCATGAAATTGTTTGACCTGACCTTCCATAGCCGGATTGCTGAGCTGGTATTCTTTAAAATAGCTGTCGAAGCCTCTTGAGTAGATGAGTGCTTTCGAGGCAGCATCATAGATCTTGTAATAGTATGTACCGTAGTTCAATTGATCTATGAGATGGGTCAGACTTCCTGCCCATCCATCGTATTTGTACACCTGGTCAATCTCAACTTTCTCAGTCCTGGCATCGCCAGCGTGAAAATAATCGATACGCAAAGTGGCGTCTGTGAAGTAAGTGTCGTACGGATCCGGAGTTGCCTGCTCGCAGGAAATCAATAACAATACGATTGCGAAAGAAGCTAAAGAAGTGTTGTAGATGCGATACATGGCCGATTGAAATTTTATAGAGGACACAATGTAATCACTTGTGACTGGACAAAAAGGACGAGCTGACCTCGGCGTCCTCAAGACCTTCGAGCGTCCGTGCGGGTGGGGGAACTTATGAAAGTGTGTTTTGTGATACACATTATGTTCAATGCTTCAGCGAAATCGAATCTATATCACAGGCCAATCTGTACATATCAAACCCTTCATCCCAATAGTCGTTCACGATTTCTTTGATCTCCATACCAAATCGTTCATAGAATTTGTAAGCAAGTTGTGAGGTCCTCACAGAGATTGTCTTTACACCCGGAATTTCTTTGATCTTCTGAATCCGGAATCTCGTCAATTCCGATCCGAGACCTTTGCCCTGACTTTGTGGATGGAAAATATCCCAGGATAGTTTCGCAGTTTCTCCATCATCTGTTAAGTTGAAGCCACCGATTCCAAGAATCATATCGTCGATCTCCACGACATAGGAGTTATGCGCATGATTGTCCAGGTAAAAGATCAGGTCTTTTTCTTCATTTGGCGAGAAGAATTGGGGTGTGTTCAGTCTGAGGAGTTCGAGGATGCGTTCTTTGTCAGAGGTACGATACTTTCTGATGGTCATCGGAAATGCACTTACGAGTAGTTGAGCTCAGATTTGCGGCAGTTTTGCACGTGCAATTTAAGCACAAAGATGAAGTCTTCATCAATTCAGTGTAGGTAAGAGTTCCTGAATAGTCGTCCTTCGTTTTACTTTAAGTCTTTTAAAATGCGATGGTGTTAAGCCTGTAGCCTTTTTGAACTGATATGATAAGTGTGCAACATTAGTGTAATGGAGTTTACAGGCAATTTCTGCAAGCGTATGATCTTCCAGGAGAATCAACTCTTTTATCCGCTTTATTTTCAGCATAATCACATATTGCTCCAGGGTGGTGGATTCTACTTCTGAAAAAAAGTTGGCTAAATAGGCATAACTGTGATGTAATTTTCTACTGAGAAAAGACGAGAATTTCGTGATTGGCTGCTCGTCTGAATTGTACACAGAGTCTACTATGACTTTTCTGATTTTCTCAATTAATACACCTTGTTTACGTATTAACAATGCGAGTCCGGCTTTTCTGATGATGGCATTCAGTTGCTTCATTTCGATATCCGTAATATCCTCTTTGATTTCGATTTCTCCCAATTCTATTTTTACCGGCGTTAAGTGGAGTTCTTCTAAGGCTTCTTTGACCACAACCTTGCAACTTTCGCAAGCCATGTTTTTGATATATAATTTCATGAGCTGGTGTATTTGGCAGGTTTATAAAGGTTCGATTAAAGCGCTTGTGCTTTCGGTTACGGGTTGTGATGATAATGTCGGTTCATGCTTCAAGGCTTGCCGCGGTATCAGATGAGTAGCTATCGTCCTCAGGTAATAAGTCGCAGGTACGGTGGCTTGGAGATGCTATGCTCATACCCTATGGTCTATGCCGGATATTTGCGTAACGCGACGGAAGGTACGCATTAATTCATGAGGATTTTGTCTGACACTGTTTTTTATAGAGCAATTTGGGGATAAGAGGCCTGTTTCTGCCAGGATTTCAATCCAGCGATCGATCCGCTGTAGAACTCGATGAATCCATTCCCCATGCACCGTTTAGCCGTTCTCTCTTGATCCTAATTGCTCCTAAACTGCCTCTACCAGTGGCTCGTTAGCCGTTAGCTGTTTATCCTGGCGAAAGCTGAATGAGACATTTTTGTGTTGATCGTATTCGCCTTACTTGTCCACCAGTTTCAGCCATGCTTTAGTTATTTTCTGCAGGTCTTTTCCCTTCTTTTTCACCTCGGCAATGCTCTTAAAGGTCACCATGCGCCTGCCGTCTTTGTAGTCTCCTTCCAGAAAGCCTGTTGTGTCCTTGATCGTTGCTCCGGTTGGAAAGACAAGTAAGGCAACACCTTTACGGCAATTTACTACTACAATATCGCGCTTGTATTCTTTTGGGTCAAAGGGTTTCATTTCACCGATATAGAAGAAGCTTGGGGAGTTCCATTTGATCTGTTCTCCTATCGTCTTGTCTGTACTCAGGATCACTTGTCGTATTGCCTCCAGCATTTCCGCAAATTCAGGGTCAAGCTTTTGAATGAATTCTGTGACACTTGTTGGATCGTTGATGTCTTTGGATTTTGTCATGGGGTGATTAGCGAATCAGTTCGCCAGTCTTTTATGTTTTTCAATGAGTCCCATGTAGTTCATTCCTTTTGAAATGCGACTTCTTTATGTCTACTACTTTCCTGTGCTCAGAGCCCGACGTCCCTGCTTGCGGCTTGGGGGCGTAGCCGAACGCTCACGATCTTTGAGTTTTACATTGAGTATGAGTTGCCCTCCTAAGCCATCGCGTACGATCCGCATGAGTGTTGAAAGGCGTATATCGTTTGCATTGTTTTCTACACGGGAGATATAATTTTTTGTTGTTCCAACTCTTAGAGCCAATTCTTCCTGTGTCAGATGTTGGCGTTTACGAGCTTCCTGGATGAGTACCCCAATTTTAAACGTATCAAATTCTTCCTCGAATATTTCTCTTTTCGGTGTTCCTGTTTTGCCATACTTGTTGTCCAGGTGATCATCCCAGGAGACCAATTTATTTTTTTTGTTGCTCGACATGATATTGTTTTTTTAAGTGTGTAGCCTTAGTCAATTGATTTTTTGGTGTTTTATCTGTTTTCTTTTGAAATCCGTTAAGTAGGATTACAAGATTGTCGTGATCAAAGAAGCAAAAAATGCGGTAAACAGTATTGCCTAGCCTGACTCTAATTTCATAAAGCCCATCTGATCCTTCAAGATGTTTCAGGAACTTTTTAGGAACTACGTAGAGCGTTCTGACAAGTCCAATCACCCAATCAATTTTGTCCTGGACCGAATTGGATTGGGAATTGTAGAATTCCCAAAATTCGTCTCCATAAACAAAAATCGACCTCTTGAATTCATTTGGCACGGGTCAAAGTTATCCATTTGGATAACATCACACAAGGACAATGGAAGGAAATTTTAGAGGGCACCGGGTGTGTGCTTTATTCAGTTAATACAGGAAGTGGTTTTAAACATAGACTAGTTTACCATTCTCCAGTATGCTCTCATCATCGAATCTATATGCAACCAGATACCCCTGCTTTGCAACACTGTAGTCTAAACAACAAATATTGTTTCTGTAAAGTACCGGGTTTCCCTTTAGCCAATAGTGTCCGAAGAAAACAGGTTTGTCGTCAGGCTGATAGTAGTCTTCGCTTTGAAGAGATGTCATATCAATGGCGCTGTCGGGCAAATTCTCAAGGGGCTCGACACTGATTGATTTGTATGTTACTTGAGATGGGTCTTCCCACCATTTAATTCTGATCTCGGTTCGGAGAGCCCCGTCCTTATCAGTAAACGAAAGACCCTGAGGCATATGAATTTCTTTCCCTTTGAGTGTCTCATTAATAGCAATGTTCAATGGCGTTCCTATCGTGACGGATTGATGGATCAGATCATCTGTAAGCCTGTCATTGTCTAATGTCTGACGTAGGAACCTGATGTGCTCCAGATCCCAACAAGCGTGAACAGCTCTGAAAGTATCTGTCTCATAATACAAGGGCAGTGACTTAAACCAGTCCAGATATTCTTCATATTCCTCCTGCCTGTTTTGAAACTGCCTTAAAGTCTCATAATGCTGGATGATATTCTTGATCAAATGCTTGCGTAGGTGCCCGCCTTCGGTTTCCTGAAAATGAAAGCACAATGCATTGTACTCGTGGTTGCCCATGAGCGCGATTGCATTTCCATTGTCGACCATTCTTCGCACAATCTCCAGTGTCTCTTTGATCTTTGGTCCGCGGTCGATATAGTCTCCGACGAAAAGCGCTTTGCGTGACGGATGGGAGTAGCTTTCATTCTTTAAGGTGTATCCGAGTTTGATGAGTAGCTGTGTGAGCTTGTCAGCATGGCCGTGGATGTCACCGATGAGGTCTGTCATGGAGTGTGGTGGTGATGTACTTGGAAATTTGAGGTATAGATATCAGAAGCACATGGGTATCAATCGCCACTTTCATGCATCCTTATATTTACTACGCATATGCTCTTTGGACCATTCATCAATCTTTTCTGAGCCCCACCCCTTTTCATCAAATAACGCGTGCATATCCGATCTGACTTTCTGTTCAAAGTAGTTTGCCAGCAGACTCCGAATCTCCTTTAACTGATCTTCGCTGAGCTCGACATGGAACACGCGTTACAACTCAAGTTGGAGATTGGTTAATCCTTTTGTCGTTTCCATTGAGAGTAGTCATTATTTAAAAACTCTTCTTCGTAACTATGCCATTGCTTCTGAGGTGCAAACGGGCAATCATTGGGTATCGGTGCAGATATGGTATAAAAGTTACTTTAACCAATTGTCCAATTTTAAACCTTCAATTGGTTGGTAATGCTTTTCGTTGTTGGTGATTAGAGTTAGATCATTTTCTAAAGCAATACCTGCGATGAGAATGTCAGAAGTTCCAATGGTTAAGCCATTTTGTCGCAGGCTTGCATAAATGCTGGCCGATTTCCTTGCTGAATCTTCAGAAATATGAATAATATTGTTTGAAAGCGCAAAGGCCTCAAATTCCCGAATTTGTTTGTCCGCTTTCTTAAATTTCAATCCACCAATCACCTCATAATAGGTGATGATTGATATGTTTAGTTGGTCGAAATGCTCGAGGTATTTCTTGAATTGGCTAACCACCTCAGCATTTCCTTTAAAGTAAAAGGATAGAATGTCGGTATCAATTAGGGTTTCATTCACGTCTAATCAATCTGTCTGTCCAGTCCCCTGCGGTCATGAAGTTTTTGCGTCAGTTCAGCAAACAAATCGTCATCGAGATCTTTCCAGGATCCAGCCAGCGTCAGTGTTTTTTCTTTGGATTGCAATTGTCGTTCAATCTTATTCAACACATTACTAATCTCAGTCAGCTTATCTGTTGATAAGAGATGAAGCATCTTAACGATCCTGTTTCTGAGCCGATTCTTTACATCCATGTTCCAAAGTTATAAAAAATTCATGTGTGATGTGGGTGGGTGAGAAGTATGATTTGGTCTTCCACTTTTACCCGCCTGCAGTCGGGCGGGCATTTTACATTTAGTATTTTAC
>JANNQA010000101.1:0-3901 GCA_031400515.1 Bacteroidota bacterium | reverse complement strand
GTGACCACGAGAGGTCGCATGCACATATTTCGAGACGAATTTGAAGTTCTCCTCATAGAGATCTGTCATTGCTTTCGCAGTAGCCATGAGAGAAAAGGCACGCTTAAGAGTGTTCTGCGAGATCGAGATCTTTTTCTTCTTCTTGTGTTTCATTGAAAGGCTTCTGGCTTTTGGCTGCTGGCTATTGGCTTCAATCCTAAGTCGCTAAATTCTTTTTCAGTATAAACTTAAAAGAAGGCCATGAAGGGGCCAATATCAATAGCAATGGGCAAAGCCCGTTGCAACTGACGAGATAGTTTTACAGCCCTGCTCGCCTTCGCGAAGCCGCTTCGGCGGAGCGAGGAAGGGGCTGAATAAGAACTTTCGACTTTTCACTCCTAACCAACCAATATGTAGATAAGTATCAATTGCTAAGCGCATAATAACATGCTAAGTTTGCGTTTTGAATTTCTGAATAGCCTGCCGAGTATAATCAGAAAGCACAAGTCTGCCACTGATTTCCGCACGTTCCGAAAGCAAGGTATCCCAATGTTCACCGCCTTGCCATAAGACTCCCTTGAGAGCTTGCATTGCATCAGGACTTTGCTGTGAAAGCGTATCAGTGAAATGGGTGATGTATTGATCCAGTTGCTCCACCGTATCAAAGACTTCTGTAAAGAGTCCTTTCTCTTTTGCCCATGAAGCGGTCTGCCATTCAGTAGCATTAATTGAAAGTTGACTAAATGCGGCAAGACCTATTTTACGCTCAACGGCAGGACCAACAACGAAAGGACCAATGCCTAATGCCAGTTCACTCAATTTCACACTGGCAAATTTTGTGGCCATACAATAATCCACTGCAGCGGCAAGACCTACTCCACCACCGACTGCTTTCCCCTGTACCCGGCCTATGATCAGCTTTGGACATTTCCTGCATGCATTAATCACATTTGCAAAACCCATGAAAAACTGCTTTCCTTCTTCGAAATTTGATACAGCCATGAGTTCATCGAAGCTCGCTCCTGCGCAGAATGTTGTAACGCCTGATGATTGGAGTATGATCACCCGTACATCAGCATTATTCCCAGCTTCTGTAATCGCGCGCGTCATTTCTGCCAAAACACTTGCTGGCAAGGCATTGTGCGGTGGATTGGAAAAGGTGATGGTGGCGATGTGATTTGATGTGGAAATATTAACCGAATTCATTGATTTGATTATTCATTATTGAATGATTGATTAAGAGATCGCAATTAAAACTTACCAACATGCTGGTAGGTTAGGAGTGAAATGTTGAAAGTTTCTATTCAGCCCCTTCCTCGCTCCGCCGAAGCGGCTTCGCGAAGGCGAGCAGGGCTGCAAATCAAACACGTTCGGTTGCAACGAGCGTTCCCCATTGCTATTAATAATTTGGCCTCTTCATGGCCTTTTGAAAGAATTAATTAGTGAATCAATCATTCATTTACTCATTTCATCATTTCCTTTCCTGATCATCGTCAGAATCGTCGCAATAGCAACCGTCTCTCCTGTCTCATCATAGACATCCACAAGGAATTTCACAATCCCTTTGGGAATATCACTTTCGTCCTTTTTCTCCTGACTCGCTTTTTCTTTCACGGTAAGTCGCACGCCGATGGTCATCCCTGCATAAACTGGTTTAACAAAACGACATTCTTCCAAACCATAATTCAACAATACAGGCCCTTTACCCGGATCAACAAATAATCCTGCCGCAGCGGAAAGAATAAAGTAACCATGTGCGACGCGCTGCTCAAAGATTGTACCTTCCAGACTCGTGACATCTGTATGCGCATAGAAATGATCCCATGAAATGTTCGCAAAACTGATAATGTCTGTTTCTGTAATCGTCCGTTTGTGCGTAATGACTGTATCTCCTACCTGCAGATCCTCAAAATACATGCGGAAGACATGCTTCGATGGTTCTTTATACTTCGCACCGATTTGGTACTGACTTGTGATTTCAGTTAATGTTGTCGGTGTACCCTGAACAGCGCAACGCTGCATATAGTGCATCACTCCACGCATGCCACCCATCTCTTCGCCCCCACCTGCACGTCCAGGGCCTCCATGTATTAATAATGGCATCGGTGAACCATGACCTGTACTTTCTTTTGCACTCTCCTTGTTCAGGATAAGTATGCGTCCATGATGACTTGCAGAACCAAGAACGAACTCACGTGCAAGCCGATCATCTGCTGTCGTGAATGAACCGCATAGAGATCCCTTCCCCATTTTCGATAACTCAATTGCCTCATCAAGATTCTTGTAAGGCATCAATGTAACAACCGGCCCAAAAGCTTCTACTTCATGCGCGGTGGTCACATGAAATGGATCGTCCTGCCGTATGACAACCGGTGGTAAGAATGCGCCATGTTGTGAATCCGCGCCGATCACTTCGAATTTCTCGAGATTACCATACACCAGATCTGCGTCCTTCAGAAGTTGCGAGATGCGCTCACGTACTTCAGCAACCTGTTCTTTGCCTGCTAATGCACCCATGCGTACACCTTCTACCTGAGGGTCTCCGATTTTCGTTTGCGATAGCGCTTTGCCCAATGCAATCTGGACATCCTCAATTAGTGAAGTAGGAACAATTGCACGTCGGATCGCAGTACATCGTTGTCCACACTTCAACGTCATCTCCTTGCGCACTTCTTTGATAAACAAATCGAATTCTGCTGTTCCAGGAATTGCATCTTCGCCCAATACAGAACAATTCAAAGAATCCGCTTCCATATTAAAAGGCACAGATTCTGAAATAATTCTGGCATGTGCTTTGAGTTCACGTCCTGTAGTTGCCGATCCGGTGAATGTCACGACATCTTGTGAACCTACCGTGTCAAGAATATTTCTAGCCGAACCACAAATCAATTGCATTGCTCCGTCCGGAAGAATACCTGACTTGATAATATCGCGAAACATCGCTTCGGTGAGATATGACGTAATCGTAGCAGGTTTCACAATCGCTGGCATTCCAGCGAGCAGATTCACTGCGACTTTTTCCAGCATACCCCAGATCGGGAAGTTGAACGCATTGATATGAATGGCGACACCTTCTTTTGGCACCATGATATGCTGACCGATAAAGGTGCCATCTTTAGAAAGTTTTGCTGCTTCACCATCCACATAGAAAGTCTGATCAGGAAACTTACGACGCAAGCTGGCGTTCGCAAATAAATTTCCGATGCCTCCTTCAATATCGACCCATGAATCTGCTTTCGTCGCGCCGCTCTGGTAGCTGATTGGATAATATTTGTCTTTGAGTTCAAAGAGATACATCGCGAGGGCCTTCAGCATACGACCTCGTTCGTGAAATGTCATCTTGCGTAATGCAGGTCCGCCGGTGCGCCGGGCATAGTCGAGCATGTGGCCGACATCAATACCGTCGGAGGAGGCATAAGTAATGAGCTTGCCATTGATTGCATTAAAGAGCGGTTTGCCGCTGCCGGCACCATCGACCCATTTGCCCGCGACGTAGTTCTGGAGCTTCATTGAAATTGTCCGTTAAGTGACGCCAAAAATACACGAACAAAGTCAAGGCTCAGAAAACAGTTCTGCCGACATCCGCCATTCCTCACTCATCATGACCGCTTCTGTGGATAGTCTTTTTGTCATCCTAAGCGATCCCGACGATTTCTGTCGGGAGAGTCGAAGGCTTTTTGTCATTCTGAGCGACCGCAGGGAGTCGAAGGATGACGGAAAGCCCAAAGTTCTCTATTTCGAGTGAGTGAGGCGCGTAGCGACGAACGAGTCGAGAAATCCTTGTAGTTCGTAACGGGATCTCTCGTCTCGCTATTCGTGTTCCTCGCCGCGCTCGAATCACTCATTGCTCGCTCGAGATGTAAGGAAGGTGTGATCGCTGTATCCTTCGACTCCTCGTTACACTCGTCGCTCAGGATGACAA